>QHVQ01000119.1:0-6278 GCA_003222305.1 Acidobacteriota bacterium
CTTGTCAGGAGACGCGGGAGCACCTCAAGGATGTCCTCGAGACCCTTCTTGACGTCAAGCTCCGGATCTCCCGTTCCTACGAAAAGCACCTGTTCCCGACGCTTATCGCCCGCTTCGCTCAGAGAAGCGAGCTCGCCAGCCTCCACACCATTGGGTATCACTGCCACGTGAGCCCGGGGAGCAATCCGCGCAATTCGATCGGCCCATCCGCGGGAAAGGACAGCAACTCGGTCGACGCTGGAAAGTGTATGACGGATCCAGGCTCGGAGAGGTGGGATACTCTCCTCGTAGAAGACCTCGAACATGCCACCGTGAATCTGCAGCAAGACTGGGAGGCCCGACCATCGCGCCATCAGCGCATAGAGGGAGTTCTGATAAAAGTTGATGTCGCTGCTCGTCTTCACGTGAACCAAGTCCACCGGTCGCTGGCCGAGTTCCTGTCGGAATGACCGGATCATTCCCAACTGATAGCGAAGGCGGGCATACATCGGACGCCCCGGGTCACGGCGACGGGAGTTGTTAAAGAGCCTCATCTTGGTGCGCCGGGCCAGATTCGTCCGGAGAAGCATATCGATGCCCTTTTCGACACCGCCCGTCACTGGCGGGATCGGCAGGGGGCCAACCAGCAGAACCCGTGGAAGGTCCAAATCCAAGGCTTGATGGTCGCGACTCACGCACCATTCCTGTTCGGATTTGGAACGTCGTCTTCCAAGCTCACTGCTCGTGTTCCTCCGGGGGTGACAGGATGAATCGCTGGGGCATCACAGCCCACAGCTCGTCCAATCGCACAACCCCAAGAAGCAGAAGAAAGACCGCGTAAACGCTCGCCCCGCCGCCTATTCGAGCCCACAGCGGCAGGACCGGCGTCACCTGCAGCCAGCATAGCAGTGCGACGGTCACGAGGCCGGGTCTCAGAATCTCGGCCCCGCGAAAGACGGGCAGGATCTCGTGTCGCAGGAAGTAACACTGATAGGCAAGGAAGAAACACATGGACACCAGCGTTGCCCACGCGCATCCCAGGATCCCGAAGCGAGGAATAAGCGCCAGGTTAAGGATGACATTGGTCGCCAAGCCCATGAGATTGACTTTCAAATCGATGTGCTGACGATTCGAAGCGAAGAGCATCGACGCCAGTACACGCACGATACCGTAAGGGACGAGCGTCCAGATCACCACTTTGAGAACCGAAGCGGCATCGCCGAAACCCTCGCCGAACAAGAGACGCACCACTGGCTCCGCGAGCGCGCAGATCCCGGCTGCAATGGGAAGCAGCACGACCAATATGTACCGGATCGAGAGGCTGCCGGCTCTCTTGAACGATTCATGCGATTCGTGAAAGAGCTTCGAAAACACAGGGTAAATGGAGGTGTTAAAGCTTTTCGGAACGACCTGCGCGATGGCGAAAAGCCGATAACCGGTCGTATAGTAACCCACCGCCGCCAGGGTACCCAGCTTCGAGAGCATGAAGACGTCGGCGCGCAAGTAGAGCGCCGCCACTACAAATATTGTTCCGAACACCGGAACATTTGTGAGGAGGGTCCGCAGGACCCCCCTATCATAGTCCCAGCTCAATGGTGCAATCCGGAGGTTGAACACTGTCAGATTCAGCAGGAGATTGAAGAATCGGAAAGCCGCGAAGGAAGTCATCAGGGCCACCACGCCGTAGCCATGATGCAGAAGCCATAAGCCCGTGATCACCTTCCCCGCATTTTCGATCATGGTCAGGACAACCATGTACCGAACTTTTTCAAAGGCAATGAAGATCGATTCGCTATACAGAATTACAATGGACGGAAGCAGGGAAATCGCAACGAACCAGGCTCCTCGCTCTACGTCCACCGAGTATCTGGCCAGCTTGATCACGAGAACCACGACGACGGCCATCAACGCAGAAGCGGAGAGACCGAGGTACGTCGAGGAGCAGAGATGGCGACGGGCGGCGGTATGATCGCGCGAGACCTCCCGGGTGACAAGATAATTGAGGCCCAGGGACGTGAAAGAGTGAGCGACGTAGAAGTAGTTCAGAAGCAGGTTGTAGGCTCCCGTCCCCTCCGCTCCGAGCTTCCGAGTCATGGTACCCACCAGCAAGATCGAAAGTAGAGGGTTCGCCACCTCGAAGCCGATCAGCAGGGCCGTATTGTGCAGGGTTCTTCGGGCGGCCGGGTTCACGTGGTCTTCTGCGCGCATCGGTTCCCTGCCTCTCGAATCTCATCGGCCGACCCATTCATCCGGTCCTGCCACCATCCCGCTGCCTCAGCATGAGTCATGACCACCACGTCTTCGGCCGCGAGCCAGGCGAGGAAATCGGAGTACATGGCCGTCCGGCTTGCATCGATACCAAGCACTGAGGGATGCGACCCCACCCCAACCCAGCAACATCGCTCCATGGCCCATCTGACCTCCTTCATCCACGTGGCCAGAACCTGCCGTGAAGACGACCCCAGTTTCACATAGTCCCAGTCGTCAATCGCCACGGGAATACGCAACAGTGGACGCGCGCTTCTCCTGGGGACCCGATAAGGGAAGGGAGAGAGGTCCGCTTCCGCGTTCCACTGGTAACCTCGTGTTGCAAGGCTATCCAGCAACGCAATGCTCCAGCGGGAGCGAGGAGAACGGAATCCCCTGACCCTGAAGCCGGAGATTTGCTCAATGCGTTCCTCGGCCTCGATCACATCCCGAAGCAATGTCTCAGGGTCGAGATCAGCCATGACACGGTGTGTCGCTCCGTGACTTGCGATTTCATGTCCCTGATCGACGATTCTTCGAATCAACCGCGGGATTTGCTCCACAAATCTTCCCACCAGATTGTAGGTCGTGGAGAAACCATGTCTTTGCTCCGCCTCCAGACAGGCCTCGGTTCCGGCGACGACAGTCTCGATCCCGCGTCTGTCTCCGACCAGAGGTTCCTCCACGTCGTGAAGGAGGAGGACTACCGCCCTTCCTTTTCCCGGAACCGGACGACAAGAATGCATCCCGTGCAGCCTGCCGACTTCCAGGATCTCCAGCATGTCTCCCAATGCAGGGATGTCAAGATGGTCCAGCGAGAACCCGCTCCTCCAGGTTGTTAATCTCCCCCGCTTCCCCGCGACAAGTGCCGCAGGACCAGTGCTCCCCCATGTCGCAAGCACCGTCTCTCCTATCTCGGACTCGAGTACCGTGAAGGGCCGGGCGCCCGCAATGAGTCGGCGAAGGCCTCTTCGGGCGTGACGCGGCGAGCGCCGTAGATTCAGTTGAATTCCACACGGGACTCGCCTCAGCATTCGCGTGCGCCATAAAGCTCGGCGAGCGCCTCCTCGACTGCGATCATGAGTGATCAGCAGCCGTCCACCAGTCCTCACCAAGTGTTCCTCCACGCGGGCCCGCAGACCGACGGAGGGATTGGCCAGGACGATCACGTCATCCTTCGTGCCCACACCTGCCAGGAATGCCTCCTCGCCGACCACGTCCGCTGGAGCACCCGCAGCACACAGCGATGCATGGCTCTGCCATTCCACGGCTTCCACCAATGGAGCGACACCCTCCGACCCCCAGCCCGCAGGCCGCTCTGGGACCACGATGAGGAAACGATTCACTCTCTTCCACCTCTTGGAGCCATCAGGAACTGCACCGATGAGCCACCTCCGCTGCCCTCCGGGCCATTCCAGCGAGTTCGATTCGGAAGGACCTTTGGCAGGATGACTGAGAGCGCTGCCATGAACCAGAACAGATAGCCCTGTTGCTTTGAGTCAAACATGTGCCAGAACATCTCCCAGTAGAAAGCGACGAAGATCCCCACGAGGGCGATCTGGATGGGTCGAAAATCATCCTCGATACGCGCAACCCCCCGGCATGCATGTGTGAAGATCACGATATAGACAATCAACAGCGAACCGAGTCCGAGAGAGCCAGTTTCTGCGAGAACCAGCAGGTAACGATTGTGAACCCTGTACAGCCAGCCGCTCCAATCACCGGGCAAAAATTCCCGCTTAACACTGTCGTAATTCCCTGGACCCACCCCCAGAACGGGGTGCGCCGAATACATCTGCCAGGCGACACGCGTGAGGTTCATGCGTTCTTCATACGATCCTTCGTTGTCCTGGTGGGTCCTGAGCCACAACAGTGGCAGAAGAACGAGCGCCGGTAGAGCCAAGCCCACGAACAGCGGTGCCAGACGGCGAAGCGCCCAGCGGGCATGAACTAGGACGAGGAGGCAGATTGTCACGAGCCCCATGGCAAAACCCGCGAGCGGCGCGCGCTTGGCCGCGAGCACCAGACAGGCCCCCCCCATCAACATGCCAACCATCGGATTCAGCCGAATGGGAAGCCGCCGGCGAGACAGGTAGATTCCCACTAGAAGCAGGGTTAACACACAGAAATACTCGGCCGCCGTGTGGGGAGAGGCAGCGAACGTCCCGCGCTGAAACCCGATTCGCCCCGCCGCAACATCCGTCATGCCGCCGATGCGAGTGTTCCCGAGAATATCGAAGGAATACCCCAGGAAATTTTGGATGACATAGATAACGCACTCGATGGCAAACCCTATGTAGAGACCTCTCAGAAAATAGACGACGTGCGCGACCTCGGTCAGGACGTTAATGAGGATCAGAAATACCACCGGCATCTCCGCTTCTCTCTCCAGAGCAATTAGGCCAAGCGTCCTATCCGAGGTGTTCATCATTGACGCGATGCCAGCAACGAGGAACAGAACGGTGGGTCCGACAATCCAAGGGCAGGTGAAAAACCGGTTGCGTCGAAGCGCGCCGGTTCCGTAGGCCACCGCCAGCAGGGTTAGGTTCACCAGAAAGCTTCCGGTGACGCCAAGCGCCTGGTTGTCACGCTCCACCAGAATGTACTGAACAAAGAAGGGCAGGATGAAGCCGGCCGAGAATATCGCGAGGGTATATTTATGCCGCACGACCAGGAGGATCGACAGCGCCGCCGCGGCAACGATGAGCGCCGCAGGATACTTGAGCGAGTGTGATTTCACGATCACCTGCGCACATGCGATCAAGAGTCCGCACGCGAGCGCCCAGACGAGCCCCTGAGCGGGGCCGATTCCCAGGTTGTCGACGCGACCCGATCGTGTTGACATGGTGCTGGGCGGCAGAGTATTCCTCACCAACATATCCCTTTGGGCCGATTGCGACCGTCAGCAGCGAGTCGCCCAGAGAGATCGAGGAGGACCTGCCCTTCCCTGATTTGACCTGGTACGCTATCCACCTCGGGGTCATCGGTGCCCACCACGACCACTTCGGCATCCCGGAGAGCGTCCTCCATGCTCCCCACGAGGAGCGTCCGGATGTGGGGAATTTCACGCTCGACGTACTCGCGGTTGGTCCCTACCAGCGAGAGGAGTTGGACGTTCCGATCGAAGATTTTGACCGGGATGCCCTTCGAAAGGAGTCCTTCCACGAGGAGGACCATGGCGCTCTCCCTGAGATCATCGGTGCCCGCCTTGAAGCTGAGACCCAGAACCGCGGTTCTGGGGCGACCGTAGGAAAGAACCTTGGCGATCGCGGCCCGGAGATGGGCCTCGTTACTCTCCAGGATGGATTCCAGAAGCGGAGCGGCGACATCCCTGCGCCTCGCCTCATAGACCAGGGCCCGCAGATCCTTCGGCAGGCACGAGCCCCCGAAAGCCATCCCCGGTCGCAGATAAGCCGGGGAGATGTTCAGACGCCGGTCGTCACACAGCAGCCTCATCACCTCCAGGCTGTCGACTCCCGAGGTGTGGGCCAGGCGGCCCACCTCATTGGCAAAGGCGACCTTGAGGGCGTGAAAGGCGTTGTTCACATACTTCACTAGTTGCCTGCGTAAAGCGACTTCAGCACCTCCGCTGAGCGGGGGTCGGAGACTCCGCAGAGATCGAAGGGGGCCGAATCATAGTCTCTTACGGACGTCCCTTCCCGGAGGAACTCAGGATTCATCCCGACCCCCAGCTCCGTCCCGACCTGGCGCCCGCTCCGCTCCTCCAGCAAGGGGATCACGCTACCCCGCATGGTACCGGGGGGAACGGTGCTCCTCACGTTGACGACCTGGAACTTGCGGACGCCCTTCAGAACGTCCGCGAGCTGCCCCAGGGCGCGCAGGAGGTGGGAAAGATCGGAAGAACCATTCTTCGCCGAGGGTGTCCCCACCGCCACCAGAAAGGCGTCGGCCTCACGGGCCGCGTCGTCCAGCTTCGTCGAGGCTCGTAGCCGGCCTGTCTGCTTCCCTTGCCGAATCAACTCCTCCAGACCCGGCTCCAGAACCGGGCTCTTTCCCGACTCCACGAGCCTCACCTTGGACTCGCTGATGTC
>QHVQ01000119.1:6285-11214 GCA_003222305.1 Acidobacteriota bacterium
GACCCATCACCACAACTCTCACGCTTCGCTTCCTTCCACGCGGTGTGCCTGGCACAGACGCCTTAGATTCTCCGCCTGCGACGCGGCGACCACCGCCCGGGAGCGCTTCAGGGCCACCATTTCCATTCGGAATACCCCCGGGTCCGCCTGTATCCTCCTGACAGCGGACGCGATGGATTCCGGGGAATTGTCCACGTGTACGGTGCCCATCGAGAACACCTCCCGAAGCAGAGGCCAGTGTGAAGTGATAAGGGGTTTCTCCAGTGCGACGGCCTCGTAGCCGCCCCGCTGCATGGTGTGATCCTCCAGGGTCAGGACCAGAATCGCGTCGGCGCTCCGGAGCAAGCCCAAATACTGGTCGTCTGGGATGAAGCCGGTCAGGCGGACGTTGGATGGCGCTGCCTTCCGGAGACCACGGGGGGCGTACGAAGGGTCCCCCGTGAAGGAGAAGACCACGTCCGGGAGCCTCCTTGCCGCTTCCAGCACCGCTTCCACCGGCTCATCGATTGAATACGTGCAGACGAAGACGACGTGGAAGGCTCCCCGGTGCGTGCTCTCACCGACGGAGCCCAGGTCCAGTGCCAGGTCCTGCACCATCTCCGCTCGGCCGCCCCACGAGCGGACCTGCTCCGCCATGTGGGAGTTCGTGACGATGGTAGCCAGGGCCCGGCGCGCGAGGAATCGCTGGAGGGGCAGAGACCAGCGCCAGCGAGAGTGCTGGAACGCCCCCGAGTGAGCGTCCACGATGATACGGTATCCCAGGACGACCGAGCCGAGCCAGATCACCAAGGGGGCCACGAAGGGTGGATTCGCGACCAGAACGCCGTCTGGGCGCTCGCGCAGGAGAATCGAGACAGTCTTCAAGGCCTGGAGAACATACTTTAAGGGGGCCATGAGTGGGGCCTTGAATCGGAGATAGTGGACCAGGTACGAAGGAGCTCCGAGCTGCTCTCCCAGGGCATCGCTCCGTCGGCAGTACGGATACCACGTAATGAAGACCCACCGACGCGAGGGGTTCGCGACGCTCTCGCGTTGTTCTTCCACGTTACTCTCGACGGCCTTGGACATTGCGTTGGTCTTGCGATCAACCGAGAGGGGAAGGGGATGTGGCGGGACAACAGTTGTGAGGGGTCATGCGGGGAACGCCCCGGAATGATCGTGCCGGTCCACCCTCTCCGATCGCCTTTCCTCGCCTTCCCACTCGAACCGATGGGCCGGGCGCCACGGCACCATGAGTCCCGCGAACAGGCATGCCCCCTGAACTGTCCACTCTGCCAGGTAGTATACCGCCCGGGTCGCGCTGCGAGCCCGGAGAGCGAACAGGGTGAAGCTGGCCATAGAAAGAACGATCCAGAAGAGGGCGGGCCACCACACGGATCTCCATGCAGCCCAACCGCAGACCGCGCCCAGCGCGAGGTGAGCCAGAACCAGGGCAACTCGATCCAGTCCGCGGAAGGCGCTCCTGAACTGGCCCCGGGAGATGAAAAGACGGGTCGCCTGCCCGCGCCCAACATAAAATCCGTGGTTCAAGGTCCTGAGGAGGCGCCTTGGGCTTTCCCGCGGCACCGTCATGTGACGGATCATGGGACGCGGGAGTACGTCGATCCGGTAGCCCGCCCGGACGATTCGATAAGCAAGGTCCTCTTCTTCCTTGGCGCGCAGGAAGGGATCGAACGATCCTGCTTCGTTCAGAGCCTGCCGCCGGTAGACGGCGCACCCACCGTAGGCCGGTCGTGAGGACGTCGCGCCGGCGCGAGGACGGTAGTAGTCTTCCGGGGCGGAAACGACTCCCTTCCGGGTACGGTAGAAATCGCGGCGCTTTCCGGCGAGCACGCCCAAAGACGGGTCGGCTTCTAGAACCTGGAGCGCCGCCGGAAGGAAATCCGGCTCCAGCAGGCAGTCCCCGTCCAGGAACAGGATGTATTTGGATCCTGTCCTGGAGGCCCCGATCCATCTCATCGCGGAGGGGCAGAATCTGGAAGCCTTTCGGACGGTGAGAACTCTGCACCCCGCATCGATGCCGATCTCGGCACTCCGATCGGAGGAGGCCGAGTCCACGAGCAGTATCTCCCCGCCTCCCAGGGAATCCAGAGCACGACGAGCCGCCGCGAGGCAACTCCCCAGCGTGGCTGCCTCGTTACGGGCAATGACGACCGCGCTGATGAGACTCTGGGGACGTGAGCGTTCCAACGGGACCTCTCCGTGCCGGACCTAGAAGATCGTGTAAATGAACGGCGCAAGGGCCGAGCCGTGCGTCAGGACAATCAGGATCCCCAGAAGCGCGCAAAGAATGATAATAGGGGCGAGCCACCACTTCTTTCGGACCTTGAGGAAATCCCAGAACTCGGCGGCGAACTGGATCTTGTCCTTCACAGAGCTCTTGAGACTCATCTTCCCCTCATCCTTGTCTCGCTCGCGCTAGTCGAGCTGGAACTCTTCCCGCCAATCTTTCTCCTCGCTGAACGGAGGCTGGTTCCTCTTGTCCAGCAGGTAGGGCCCTGCGACCAGATAGTCCATCTGCGTTCTCATGAAGCACCGGTAGGCGTCGTCCGGGGAACAGACGATCGGTTCTCCTCGAACGTTGAACGAGGTGTTGATGATCACCGGGACTCCTGTCCGCCTATCGAACTCACGGATCAGGTCGTAATAAAGAGGGTTCTGTTTGCGGCTGATGCTCTGGATCCGGGCGGAGTGGTCCACGTGGGTCACGGAGGGAATCACACGCTTCCCCTCCCGGACGGGAGCCACCAGCAGCATGTAAGGGCTGGGTCGGTCGATCTCGAAATATTCTCCAATCTTGTCTTCCAGGATGGATGGGGCGAAGGGACGGAAGCTCTCCCTGAACTTGATCTTGAGGTTGACGACGTCCTTGTTCTCCGGGTTCCGGGCGTCAGCCAGGATGCTGCGACTGCCCAGGGCCCGGGGGCCGAATTCCATCCTCCCCTGGAACCAGCCGATGACGGTCTGCCCTTCGATGAGGGCTGCAACTTCGCGCACCAGCTCGTCTCGTTCCAGGCGCCGGTAGGGCGCGCCGTAGCGCTTGAGGGTCTCCTGGATCTCCTCCTCGCTGTACTCCGGTCCGAGGTAGGCATCCACCATGGGGGTGGTGCGCGGATTGCCGAGGAGAGAGTGATAGATGTAGGCGGCCACCCCGAGGGCGCCGCCTGCGTCCCCGGCCGCCGGCTGAATGAACAGGTCCTTGAAAGGGCCTTCCCGGAGGATCCGGCCGTTGGCGACACAGTTCAGGGCGACACCTCCCGCGAGACACAGGTTCTCCATCCCGGTCTCGCGGTGAAGGTAGGACGCCATCTTGAGCATGACCTCCTCGGTGACCTTCTGCACCGACGCGGCGATGTCCTTGTGCCTCTGGTCCAGCTTCGATTCGGGGTCGCGGGGAGGACCGCCGAAGAGCGTCGAGAAGCGGCCGTTCACCATCCTGAGACCGTGGTGGTAGGAAAAGTAGCGCATGTCCAGCTCGAAGCTTCCATCGTCCTTGATTGCAATGAGCCGCTTCACCTGGTCCAGGTACCGGGGAACCCCATAAGGTGCCAGACCCATGACCTTGTATTCGGCGCTGTTCACCTTGAAGCCCAGATAGTAGGTGAAGGCGCTGTAGAGGAGCCCCAGGGAATGGGGGAACCGGATCTCCTTGAAGAGTTCGATCTCCCGATCCCGTCCGACGCCGTAGCTGGCCGTGGCCCATTCCCCCACGCCGTCCACGGTGAGGATGGCCGCGTCCCTGAACGGGCTCACGAGGAAGGCGCTGGCGGCGTGTGAAAGGTGGTGCTCGGTGAACAGGACCTTCCCCTCGTACTTGAGCTCTTTCCGGATCAGTTGAGGGATCCAGAGCTTCTCCTTCAACCAGATCGGCATCGCCTTGGAAAAGGAGCGGAGCCCTCGCGGGAAAGTGGAGAGATACGTGGAAAGGAGCCGCTCGAACTTCAGGAACGGCTTGTCGTAGAACCCTACGTAGTCCAAATCCTTCGCTGTGATCTTTCCTGCCTTGAGGCAGTACTGGATGGCCTCATGCGGAAACGCCTCATCGTGCTTCTTTCGGGTGAAGCGCTCCTCGGAGGCGGCTGCGACCAGGCGTCCATCCTGAATGAGACACGCGGCGGCGTCGTGGTAGAAGCAAGAGATACCCAGGATGTTCATGAATTCTTGCTCCTCAGAACTGTTTCAGACACTCTTCCATCCTTTCCCGGGTCCGCTCCCTCAAGGCCCAGAAGGAGCCCGGCGACCTCGGCGCGTGCATGGGATCCTTGCGGAACAATTTCATGAGCAGGGAAATGGGACCCAGCCCGACCACGAACAAAAGGAGGAGAAGAACAAAAGTCTGAACGACCGCAATCTTCTCCGCGATCCGCTTCCACCCCTGCCAGAGAGACTTCAGCGATCCGAGACCCTCTCCCCATAGAGATTTCTTCAACGTCAATTCCACGGCATAGGCTCCCAGGAGGATGAAGGCAGGGTCCGCCGGGATCCGGTAACGCATCTGAGTGAAGAAGGGGGCGTAGCAGACCCCCAGCGCGACCGGCCATGCCACCAGGAGTCCCGACCCTGGAACGGTGCGCAAAGCCACCAGCGCCCCGATCGCCGCGATCGCAAGCAGGGCGCTGAATCCCGCGGCGTAGACGTGCTGGGAAAGATCGCCGACGAGAGAATTGTCCGCGACCATCCGGGCATCCTGTTCATGAAGCTTCTCCCGGAAGTTCTTGTCGGCTGATGCGAGCCGGTCGGGATAGGGATCCCAGAAGTGTATGAACTCGGTCCAGGCGTGGTGCATTGTCCACCAAGGGTTCCGGGCCAGACCCGAGAGCTTGGACATCAACAGGTTTTCACCGCTCCCCTTCCATAGAGGAGCATTCACGCCGGGAGCGGCCGGGAGATGGAGCCCGGGCCGCAGGACCAGCGCCCTGTAGTCTCCGC
>QHVQ01000120.1 GCA_003222305.1 Acidobacteriota bacterium
GGAGTCACGCTCCGACTGCCAGGTCTTGAGCTGCTGCGGGTCGATCTTCACATCTCCATTGATGATGGGCCAGACCTCGGGATCGGTGGAGAGCTGGCCGAAGAAGTGCTCGGGACGCTGGTCGATGTAAGTTCCCCCGAACCAAATCTCCGGGGCCACCGCCAGCACGCCGGGAATCTGCTCGATCTTCTGCCGGTAGCCCAGGGGCAGGAAGTTGGCAAGCCCCGTGGCGTGCTGCACGACGACGCGGGAGGCGCCCAGGGTGCCCAGGGCCGCTTCTCCGGCAAGAGCGTCGAGCAGGGAGACTAGGACCACGATGAGCACCATGACCAGGATGATCGAGCCCATGGTCAAGAAGGCCCGGGTCTTTTTCCGGAAGACATTTTTCCAGACGAGTCTGAAGTACTTCATGACCGCACGCCCCGCAGGTCCGCTATCTCGTGGGGAGCGGCGGGGGTGAGAATCCCCTTGTCCAGGTGGACCATCTTGCGCGCCACCGCGGCTGCCTTCGGATCGTGCGTGACCATGACGATGGTCTTTTGAAACTCCGTGGAGAGGCGCTTCAGCAGCTCCAGGATCTCGTCGGCGCTCTTCGCGTCCAGATCGCCCGTGGGCTCATCGGCCACCAGAATGGCCGGGTCGGCCACGATGGCGCGGGCGATGGCCACCCGCTGCTCCTGGCCTCCCGAAAGCTGTCTCGGGTAGTGCTCCATCCGGTCCGCCAGGCCCACGATGGAGAGCGCCGTCTTCACGTGCTCCCGGCGCTCCTTCCTGCTGAGTCGTGTGAGCAGAAGCGGCAGCTCCACGTTCTCGAAGGCCGTCAGCACCGGGATCAGGTTGTAGAGCTGGAAAACGAAGCCCACGTGATCGGCCCGCCAGCGGGCCAGCTCCGTCTCTCCCATGGCGGATACCTCCCGGTCACCGACGACGATGCGGCCGGAGGTCGGCTTATCGATACCCGCCATCAAGTTGAGGAGCGTGGTTTTTCCCGAGCCCGAGGGGCCCATGAGGGCCAGATACTCCCCGGGATTCACGGTCAGGGTGATGTCCCTGAGAACCGGAATCTCGATGGAATCCCGGTGGTAGACCTTGGAAACTCGATCGATTTGAATCTGCGCTTGATTCACGAATCTTCCTCCAGGGCTTTGTCCTTGCCTCGACCGTCCAGGCCCGGCGACGAGGTCGAAGTTAAACCGAATCGTCGGGAGTGCGGAGCGCTTTGGGTTGGGCGGGTCGATTTTCCTTCCAGCGGCAATCTCACGGGGATGAGCGGTTATTCCTTGATCCGGACCTTTTGACCGTCCGACAGGGCGAGGCTCGAGGCTCCGCCAACCAGGGTCTCGCCTCCCACCAGTCCCTGCTGGATTTCCACCATTCCTTCGGAACCCCTTCCGGGCGTCACCGGGCGGAAGACCGCCCTTCCCTCCTGGATCACGAAAACCCCGGTCTTCCCCGCGAGGGTGGTGAGCGCGCTCCGGGGCACCTGTACCGAGGACTTCGTTTCCTTCCCCTGGGTGGGCTCCGAGGTGAAGTTCACCCGAGCGGAGAGATCCGGGAGGATATTATCGTCGGGGTCCGAGATCCCGACTTTCACCTTCACCGTTCCCTTCGCGCGGTCCGCGGAAGGGATGACCTGGCGCAGAGCTCCGTGATACACACGGTCCGGATAGGCGTCCAGCACGATCTCGGCGGGCTGGTTGGCGCCGAGATGAGAGAGGTTGCCTGCGTTGACGTCGGCACCCACGTAGAGAGTCGAGAAGTCCACCAGCGTGACGATGGCGCCCCCGTTGGATGAGCCCTGCCCAGGGGATCCGAAGGGAGAAACGGCCTCGCCCACGTGGGCGCGTTTGGCCACTACCACGCCATTGAAAGGAGCGCGCAGCACCGTGTAGTCCAACAGCGCTTTGACGTAATTGACCCGGGCGCGGGTGCTGCTCTCGGCCGCGACGGCCGCGTCCAGGTCCGACTGGGTGGCAAGCGCCTGCTCGAAAAGGGCCCGCTTCCGCTTCAGGTCCGCCTGGGCGTTGTCCCAGGCCGCCTGCGCCTCGTGGAGCTGGGCATCCAGGTCGGTGTGATCCAGCCGGGCCAGGACGTCTCCCTTCTTTACGCGGCTCCCTTCGGTCACCCGAAGATCGGTGACGCGGGAGGTGATCTTCGGTGAGATATCGGCCCGGGTCTCCGCTTCGACGTAGCCGGTGACGGAGAGCATGGTCAGGACCTGGCCCTGGGTGACCAGTGACGCAGTCGTCTTCTCGACCGTCACCGCACCGAAGGTGGAGGAAAGAGCGAAATAGGCCACCACAGCTACCGCCACAGCCCCCACCGAGCCCAGGAGGAGCCAGCCGATGGGCCGTTTTGGGCGTTCCGTGTCACGGCGTATTCTGAGCGACGCCAGCTCGGGGATGGGACGTGGCGCTTCGTTGGCTCGAGGCGCTTCCATGGGAAAAGAGACCTCTGCTTTTGGCTTTCCTTGGGAAAGCCTGCCGATGCTTCGTGCGGCTGCTCGACTTTTCGGAAGTGTAACCGCTTATCCGAGCAGGGTCAACGGCGGGGGATCGTCAGGAGATTCACCGCCACAGGCCTGGAGCCGCGACCGCTCCGCTCATTCATCCTCGACCGTCATGACGATTCTGGTGGCGGTGCCCGCCAAGAGGGTGATCCTCTTCTCTTCGGATTTCCCGTCGGCGCTTGCCTGCAAGAGGTACTCGCCCGGGAGCACGGCGTCCAGGTGGGCCCGTCCCTCCAGGTCTGTGAGCCAAGCCCGCTGCGATCGTGCCGCCAGTTCTCTATAGATGGGGGTGACGTTTCGACCGCTCCCGTCGGTCAGCTCCGGAACGACATAGGGGACGGGCTCGCCGGTTTTCCCTCGAATTTCAATATCAAGGCTGCCGCCGGCGGTGAACCGGAGAATGAGAGGGGTCTCGGGTTGCTCCGCTGAGACCTGGATATTCTCCACGAACGCCGGAGGCAGGCCTGCGCCCAGCCCGAGCAAGGTGTAGGTTCCGGCAGAGAGACCACCCAAAGTGGCCTCTCCGCTGTCATCGGTGGTGCCCCCTGACCTCGCCATGGACTCGGACGCGGACCAGAGATCGCTTGACAACCTAACAGTGACGCCGGGCAGGGGCTTGCCTTGCGGGTCCATGGCCAAGACACGAAGCGACATTTCCGAGTCCAGGATGACGTCCTGAAGGTCAATCGTCTGATCCTGCCCGAGCGCCAGGGGGCCAAGGGAGCGACTTCCAAGCCCCGGCGCGTGAAGGTCCAGTCGGTAGTCCGCCACGGGCAGCGGTTCGAATTCGAATTTTCCCTGTTCATCGGTCTCCTGAAAAAACGATTCGCTGCGAAACTCCTTCTCTGTGTCGCTCTCATCCGTGGGGAGGAGCTGAAAGAGTTGGAGGTATCCTGAAATCGGCTTGCTCCCTGAATCAATGAGCCTCCCCCGGATTTGTCCCGCGGAAAAGTGGAGATCCCTCGTCTGATTCCCATCCTTCCCTATCTCAAGGAGAGGACCCAGGACGATCTCACGGCCGAGATGGCTTTCCGGTTTGCTTCGTCGGAGTGTCACCTTATAGGAGCCTACGCCTGGTAGATCGATCCTATAGTTTCCCTGCTCATCCGTTGACGCCGCATCGACCGAGTCGAACAACCTCTTTCGTAAGTACCGTACAAAGACCAATCTCGCGCCCGGGACCGGTTTCCCGCCCAGAGTGACCCGTCCCGAAACGGAAATGCCTCTCTGCAAGTCGAGCTGGACCTCGGTCGTTTCACCCGGTCTCACTGCCACATCGAAAATCGGCTCATCCACATCGCAGGCTTCCCTTCGGGTGCCTGCCCTTTCACCGAGAGAATGAGGGAGTATTGGCCCGGTCCCACGGGTTGAATGGTGAACTCTCCCGACCTGTCCGGGACGACCTCCTGATCCTGCCCGATCACCCCGAGATCCGCACGGAGTTTCGCGGAGGCGATGCCGCCCTCCGAGACTCCGACCACCTTTCCATGGACTCGGCCCGGTTGCTGGAGAACGAGTGCTTGCGGGATATGGTTCGTCTCCACCGGCACCGAGACGGTCTTCGCGGCGGAGGAGTAACCGGGGGCCGAGCCGAGCAATCGATAGCGCGCCTCCGGAACCTCGCCGAAGCGCCAAGTTCCTTCGGGACCGCTGTGGTTGATCCGCGATACGTCGGCGCGCTCTTCGCTATCAGAATCAGAGCGAGTGCCTATCTCGATCTCCGCGCCCTCGAGGGGATCGCCGCTGCCTGCCGCGCTCACCGACCCGAAAACGACCGGCCCCTCCGGCAAAGTCATGGCAGTCTTCGGCGTGGTCTTGGAGGTCGGGTTCACCGTTGCGGTTGCCTTGGGCCCTCCTGCGGGATTGGAGAGGGTGAGTCGGACGGGTCGTGTCTCGGTCAGATGCAGGGAGAGGACCCCTCCCCTCGATCGGGCGTAGAGCCCGCGCTGTTTCTTTGAGCCGGACGGCGGGACTTCGATCTCGGCTCGCAAGTGTTCCACCGGCCCCCGGCCGCCAGGCCTCGAGACGGAGATCTCTGTGGCAGGGCCCGGTATGACGGCGAGCGTGGTTCCAGGTCTTCCAGGTCGCGGCGTCAGGCGCAGGGTGGCCTCTCCCACCCGTGCCTGATAGAACGGGTGCCGCGCCTCGGAGCTCGGCGAGCACGCGAAATCTCCCTGGGAAGTGAGCGGTGCTCTACAGAGCAGGCCGGAGGCCGAGAGGGACCTCGACGGCGCCCTCCTGCATGGGAGAATCGTCCTCCCAAAAGACTTTCCCTCGCACGGTAGGTCCCGCTCGAAGCTTGAGGACTCCCAGATCACCAGAAGCGCTCTCCTCCAGAGGCGCATCGACCTCCCCAAAGGGTGGCGCGGTGAGTCTCAGCCCTTCGGCTTCAGGAGGGACATCCGGGATTAGGAAGGCTCCATCCGTGCCGACGGAAACCGAAAATGCCCCAAGGTCCCCGGAGGGCGGGAAGAACGAGGGCATCAGAGGCTCGACTATCA
>QHVQ01000111.1 GCA_003222305.1 Acidobacteriota bacterium
CGCTTCAGGCCAGGGAGGTGGCTCACGCCTGCCGCCAAAGGGGCAGGTCCCCCTGAATCCCCACACTGCGGGCCGTGGAGAACCAGGGAGTGCGAACGTAGGACTGAGCAGCAATAGCAGCCGGCCCGGCAATGCTGCCGCGCTTCAGACAGAGGGGCCCGCCCCCCTCCCCGGCGCCCCGGCCTCTCCGGCCCCGTCGCCGCAGGACATCCAGCGGCAGATCTCGGGTCTGTTTGCCACGGGAAAGGCCCAGTCAAGCCGAGGCAGCTACTCCGAGGCGGTGGTGACCTTCTCGAAGATCCTGGATCTGGATCCGGCGAACATCGAGGCCAAGGAGCAACTCGACCTGGCCGCGGGCAAGGTGCAGGAGCAGAAGCGACTGGAGGAAGATCTTCAAACCGCGAAGCAGTACTTCGTGGAGAAGGATTATGAGAGTGCCCTGCGAAAATTTTATCGGCTTCCCAAGGATCACAACTTGGGAGAGCTGCAACTGTTCATCCGCAATGCCTGGTACAACTGGGCGGTGGTCTCCATGAAAGGTGGGAACTGCCCCGAGGCCCTCAAGCGGCTGGACGAGGCGCTCAACCTCGATTCCGACGACCCGGAGGCGGCAAAGCTGAGAGAAGTCGCGGATCACTACCGCGACCGACCCAAGGATAGCGTCTTTTACGCCTATGTGGACCGTTTGACCTACCGGACGCTCAACCAGAAATAAGTCCCGACGCGCCGGCTCAGGGAAACACTCCCAGCTCCATATAGCTCCGCGCCACCTTGCGGATGGCCACCGCGAAGGCCGCGGTGCGCAAGTCCCCCAGCCTCGGATCGGATAGGCGTTCTGCATGGTGCCTTCCAGCCCCGAGTTGACCAGGTCCACTTCGTCGGCTCCCTGGATCAATTCGCGGCGATACCCCTCTTCCACGGAGTGCCGGGTGGTCTGCTCCAGGACATTGATCAACTTCTCCCGATAGATCTCATCCAGTCGCTTCTCCATGCGTCCGTAGCGGATGTGGGAGAGGTTCTTGGTCCATTCAAAGTAGGAGACCGTGACGCCCCCTGCGTTGAGATAGATGTCGGGGATGATCATGACACCTCTCGCGGCGAGCCGTTCGCTGGCCTCCGGCGTGGTGGGGCCGTTGGCGGCCTCGGCCACCATCCTGGCCTTCACCTGGTCCACGTTGCCCAGAGTGATCTGGTTCTCCAGGGCGGCTGGAACCAGGATGTCGCAGTCCACTTCCAGCACATCCCGGGAGTGCTCCAAGAGGCGGCTCCCTGGAAAGCCCCTGATGGAGCCTGTCTTGTCCCGGTATTCTGCCAGTTGGGCGACGTTCAACCCGTCGGGGTCGGCCACCCCACCGTCCACCTCGCCCACCGCCACGACGCGGCAACCGTCATTCTCGGAGAGGAACTTGGCCACGTGATACGCCACATTGCCGAATCCCTGGATTGCCACGCGCTTTCCCTCCAGGGGACCCGAGAGGCCGTGCTTCTTCAGATCTTCCGGGTGCTTGAAGGCTTCACGAATGCCGTATTGAACGCCGCGCCCGGTGGCCTCCCGGCGCCCGCGGATGCCACCTTGGGACACCGGCTTGCCGGTGACGCAGGCGAGGGAATCGATCTGCCCCGGGTTGAGGGCGTCGTAGGTGTCGGCAATCCACGCCATCTCCTGCTCGCCGGTCCCGAGATCCGGCGCGGGGACATTCACGCCGGGACCGATGAAGTTTTTGCGGACCAGCTCCACCGTGTATCTGCGGGTGATGTGCTCCACCTGTTCGCGGGTGTATTTCTTCGGATTGAAAGAGATGCCCCCTTTGGATCCACCGAAGGGCACGTCCACAATGGCGCACTTGTAAGTCATCAGCGCCGCCAGGGCCATGACTTCGTCCTGGGTCACCGCCTCGCTGTAACGGATCCCTCCCTTGGTAGGCTTACGGTGTTGGGAATGCTCGGCGCGCCAGCCTTGAAATATCTCGTATCGTTCACCGATCCGCACTGGGAACTGCACGTAATAGACGGCGTTGCAAGCCTTGATTTGCCGGAGCAGACCCTCCGGGACACCCAGATTGGCGGCCGCTTTGTCGAACTCCCGACAAACGATGTTCCAGAGATTGAGATCCTCCGAGTGGTGCGTCGAGTAGTTGGCCATGGCTCCTTTCTCGGTTTCAATGACGGAAGTGGCGTTCCCCCGTGAAGACCATGGCCATCCCGTGCTCGTCGGCGGCGGCGATGACCTCCGAGTCGCGAATCGAGCCCCCCGGCTGGACCACCGCCGCGACGCCCGCTTCGGCAGCGGCGTCGATGCCATCGCGGAAAGGGAAGAACGCGTCCGAAGCCAGCACCGACCCCTGCAGGGGCGTCAAGGACTTCTGGACGCCGAATTTGGCCGAATCCACCCGGCTCATCTGGCCGGCGCCAATCCCCAGGGTGCGGCCGCCGGAAGCGTAGACGATGGCATTGGACTTGACGTGCTTGGCCACCTTCCAGGCGAAGTCCAGGTCCTCGAACTCCGGGGGTGTTGGGGTCCTGCGCGTCACCACGCGGCCGGAGGAGGGGGCCGTCGTCTGTCGATCCCAGGTCTGCGCCAGAAGTCCCCCGCTTACACGCCGGAGATCCAGCCCGGCAAGCGCCGCAGCGCCGGGGCCGATCTTCAAGAGGCGGAGATGGGTCTTTTTTTTCAAGGTGACGAGTGCGTCGTCTTCGAACGAAGGGGCGATGATGGCTTCCAGGAATAGATTGCCGATTTCCAGGGTGGTCTCAGCGTCCACCGCGCGGTTGAGAGCTACCACCCCTCCGAAAGCCGACTGGGGATCGGTATCGCGGGCCAGGGCGAAGGCCTCGGCGGGGGACATGGCCACGGCCACACCGCAAGGATTGTTGTGCTTGATGACCGCCGCAGCAGGGGCAGCGAACTCCCCCACCAGGCGCCAGGCTGAATCGAGATCCAGAAGGTTGTTGAACGAGAGCTCTTTCCCGTGAATCTGTTCGGCGCGCGCCAGGGACCCCTCCGGCGCCCCCGGCTCCCGGTAGAAGGCGGCGCTCTGGTGTGGGTTCTCACCGTAACGGAGCTCCGAGACTTTTTCGAACGACAGCTCCAGGAAGCGGGGAAAAATCTCCCCTCCGGCGGTGCCTGCGAGATAGCGGCGGATGGCCGCGTCGTAGGCTGCGGTTCTTGCGAAGGCCTTGACCGCCAGCTCCGCACGAAGCTCCGGGGAAGTGGCCCCCCTCTCCTTGAGGGCGGCCACGAGCCGGGGATAGTCCGCGGACTCGGTGACTACCGTCACGTCCCGGTGATTCTTGGCGGCGGATCGAAGCATGGCGGGGCCGCCGATGTCGATCATTTCGATGATCTCTTCCCGGGTGGCTCCCGGGCGAGTCGCGGTGGTCTCGAAGGGGTAGAGGTTGATGACCAACAGCTCGATGGGCTCGATCCCCAATTCCCGCAGTACCGCCAGGTGCTCCGGGCTGTCCCGGCGGGCCAGCAGCGCCGCGTGAATCTTCGGGTGCAGGGTCTTGACTCGTCCGTCGAGCATCTCCGGGAAGCCCGTCTGCTCGGAAACCTCCGTCACGGAAAGTCGGGCCTCCAGAAGAGTCCGGGCGGTGCCCCCGGTGGAGAGGAGCGTGAACCCGCACTCCACGAGAGTCCGGGCCAAATCCACGATACCCGCCTTGTCGTGAACGCTCAAGAGTGCCAGGCGCCTATCGGGAGTTGCCATCTTTTTTGCTCTTGGCTGCTTTCTTGGATGGGCGGGCCTTCGACGGGACGTCCCCAGGAAAGGGGGCTCCCTGGACGTCACCCCCGGCTCGTTGCCAAACGTGCGCCCAGAGGCGCGCGATGTCGTTGACCGCCTGTGAATAGCTCAGAGACGCTACCCCGAAGGGGAGCGACTTCTCGTCGAACGCGGCGGCGGACTTGGGTTTTCCATCCGGAGTGTAGGCAGCCTGGATGGGCGCCACATAGCGCGAGGCGCGCAGGGCGGCGGCCTTCCCGAACTCTTCCAGACGGTTCTTCGCCAGCGCCGGAGCGGGCTCCCGATCCAGAACGACAGGGAAGCGCCCCATCATCTTCTCGGTGTATCTCGCGTAGTCTCCATAAAAGGGAGGATCGCCCACCGGGCCCGCACCGCAGTTCAACGGAAAGTTCACGTCGGCTACGTAGTGGGCGGCCGTTCCCAACGCATAAATCGCCAATCGAAGGCGCCCCGGCTGCCCGATAATGGTCATCGCTTGCTGGGAGTGCCACTCGATCTTTCCGGCGGCCCTGCCGTAGCCGCCGGATACATGTTGGCGGTGATCTTCGCCCGACTCTCCCCCTAGAGGATCGATCATTCCATGGAGGAGGTCCGCCCGATACCTCTCCAGCACCGTCGCTAGAGCAGGCGGGCTCATCTTGATCGCGTCGTCCACCATCCGTCGTCGCGTCGCGTCGGTCCAAGCGCCGGCGGGTGAGGCCCACAAGCCGGTCATCAGCACCGCGCCTACTACGAAAAGACAGCGCATCCACGGTTCCTGGTTTGTTGGAGAGGTGTGGCCAGAGGTCCGGAGGCCGGCCGATGCCGGCCCGCCCTCACTCCTCGGGGTTCTCCGGATAGGCCGGCTCAAGGGGCAAGGCCAGGCTGCCAGCGGACGCCACGTAGTTCTGCAGGAGGACCGCATAGAGGTGCTTGTTGGCCACCACCTGGGGGTTCTTCTTGCTGTCGATCAGCGTCGGATCGTATTGCAGTGCCAAGGCGTAGTTCTTGAGGGCCCTGTCATAGTATCCCTCGCCATCGTACACCGTGCCTATATTGTAGTAGGCAAGTGCGTATCGGGGGTCGCGCTGGAGGGCCTTCCGAAAGGCGCCGAGGGCGTTCCCCGGTTTCCCCATGGCGCGGTAAGTGGATCCTATGTTGTTCCATGCAGCTTTGGATTCGGGGTAAAGCTTGAGAATGTGCCGATATTCCCGGAGCGCGTCCGCGTAACGCCGCTGCATGGCGTAGGCATTTCCCAGGGCGAGCCGAAGCGTCACGTCGTCCGGAGTCGAGGCAACCGCTTCCTCCCAGTATTTCACGTCGGCGAGCCGCTCCTGAGACACACTGACGATCGGTGCCTCTTCCTTCTCTTCCATTCCGAACGGGGCAGGTTTTCCAGGGACAGACGCGGCGAAGGCAGCCCCACCCAGGATCAGGGGGGCCAGCAGGCCGGCGAGGATTCGGGGAGGATGGATCAAGTGCCGCTCTCCTCATCTTTCGAAGGACGGGCTTTCAAAGCGACCTTATTGTTTTCCAAGTATAGGCGAAAGTCCACCCGCTCACAAGACACCTTCTGCCGGATGGTCTGCAGGTGGCGCTCGATCTCCTGGCGGAATCTCTCGAAGCTGGGAACCTTCCCCTCCCCATTCTCCTGACGAGCTTCGAGGAAAGAGCGGTAGAAGGCTTTCAGACTTCCCTCGGAATCCACGGCATTGGTGATGGAGGTGCGCGCCAGGAGCCGGCGATCCTGAGCAGCGGGCCCCTTGGTTGCCGGGGTGGAGGAGGCGGACGCAGATTGTGCTCCGCCCTGAGCCGCCGTCCGGCGACGCACGAGGGCGGGGGTCCGGACGCCTTCCTCGCGCGCCTGCAGCCTCTTGTTCCAGAGCTCACTGAAAATGTTCCACCGATTCAGCAGAGTGTTGTATAGGAAGCGCTGAGCGAGCTTCATCTCCCGGGCGCTCCCAAGGCGTTTGATCACCTTGTCCAGATCATCCCTGGCGTCCAGAGGCGGCTTGGGAAGCGCGCCGGAAAAGAAAAGGTCGAACTGGATCCGTAGCTGCACGATGCGATGTTCCAGTCGCGCCAGCTCGTCTTCGAGGGTCATGATCTTTGAATCCCGCGGGTGCTATGCTCTTCCGCCGCAAGAGGATGCCGCAATCACTTACCTCAATATAGGTTCCGACAGAGCGTGGTTCAATCCTGACGGACGCACTTCCCAGCGGATCTCCGCAGCGGTGAGCTTCCCATTGACAGGCGGTCCCCGCGGTGCTGGAATGGCGAGAGTAAGCCTTTGAATCGCAGATGGTTAGTCTTCAGCTTGAGGCATCCATGGCTCCCCCGTCCCGGCGGTTGCTCCTAAGAAATCTACCCAAGATCGATGCACTCCAGCGGCTGCCAGGAGTGGAGGCGCTCTGCACGGCCCACGGTCGAGAGCGAGTGACGGAGACCCTTCGAATCCTGGTGGAAGAGCTCCGCCAGGAGCTGGCGGGAGAAAAAGCCGGTCAGGAGAGGATGGATATCTGGATGGAGCAACTGGCAGAGTCCGTGGAAACTCGCCTGCAGGAGGATTTGCATACCCTGCTTCAACCCGCCATCAACGCCACCGGAGTCCTGGTACATACGAACCTGGGAAGGGTACCTCTGGCGGCGCGGGCCATCGAGCGTATGAGGGAGGTGGCCGGCGTCTATTCCACCCTGGAATACGACCTGGCGAAGGGATGCCGGGGCTCGCGCTCCGTCCACGCCCAACGCCTTCTCTCCAGGCTCTTCCCAGGCGGCGTCGAGGCCCACGTGGTGAACAAC
>QHVQ01000222.1:0-2073 GCA_003222305.1 Acidobacteriota bacterium
AAAATCGAGCTTCAAAAGGCCGTCCGGGTAAATCTGCAGACGTTGCAGAAAGGGGATCCGGAAATGCAGTCCCCGATCCAGGACGAAGGCCCGGCCTCCGCCGACGCCCCGCAGCACCCCCACGGTGCCGGGCTGCACGCTGATGAGACTGGCCGTGAATAGGAGGACGAGGAGGACTGCGGGAAGAATCCAGCGTCGCGACATGGCTGAATTATACCCGTTACCCCTCGGGGAGCGCCCGCGCGCCGGATTGATTTTGCCCGAGCCGGTCATTAGATTAGGCTGCGATGTTGGGCCTGGAAGATGTCGCGGTGTTCGTCCTGGCCGCCTGCGGTCTCGTGGCGGGCGGCTATCTCTTGGCCCTGCGCCGCCTGCTCAGGGAAAAGCACCGCGCCGACGAGGCCGAGCAGCGGGCGCGCTCTCTGCTGACGGTGCTGGAGACTCTGTCCCCTGCTCGGCCCGCCCCCGTCCTGGCCGCGAAGGAGCCGCCGGTCGGCTCGTTGCACGCGCCGCCCATTTCCTGGTCCGACGGTTCGACCCCTCGTCCTGCTCCAACTCTGGAGGCCCGCTATCTGTTCGTGAGCTTCGAGGAGGAGATCCAGCAGGCACGTGGTCACGGAATTCCCCTCACCCTTCTGACTCTTTCTCTGGGAGACTCGCCGAAGGCGGAAGACCCGGGCATCGCCGACCGGCGGCTGCGGAGCGTGGCCCACGTGGTGCGCGGGCAGATGCGCGGCTGTGACACCTGCATCCGTTATGCCGCCGATGTGTTCATCTTGATCCTGCCGGGGGTCGCGCGGGAGGAGGCCCGCCGCGTGGAGGCTCGCTTCAGAGTGGCATTGCAGGGAGTGACCCCTGAGTCCCGCCCCGGTCTGACGTCGCGCGCCCGCGCCAGCCTGGGCAGCGCCACCTTCCCCGAGGACGGGGGCTCTTTCGACCAGCTCCTGACCCTCGCCGATTCCCGCCGCACGCAGGACTGCACCACGCCGCCGCCCGGAATGCCTACTCGACCGGCCGCCGCGGCCCGCTTCCGCGTTCCGCCCCCCGCCCTCAGCCGGAACTGATCTCCTCCGTTTTTCCCCGCTGACGTATCCCCACTTCTGCGCCATCCCCGCGGGGGCAGCCCCGGCTTGTCCCGTGTACCTTAATCGGTCCAAACGGGATCGCCCACCCTGAGGAGAAGCCACCATGTACTGTCCCGGCTGCGGCAAGGAAATTCCAGTAGGGTACTCGGGACCGACCTGTCCCGCCTGCGGCGCGACGCTAAAGATGGGAAGCTCCCCAACCTCGCAGCCGGCGGGTATCCCCTGGGAGAACCGGGAGCAGCTCGGCTTCCTCCCCGCCCTCATCGGCAATCTGCGCTCCTGCCTTTTCGACCCCGACCGGTTCTTCTCCGACATGCCGAAGCGGGCCAACCTGGGAGCGGCACTGTTCTACGTCGTCATCCTCGGCTGGATCGGAGCCCTCGGAGGGCTCCTCTGGGACATCGCCTTCGAGGGCACCCGCCGGCAAATGCTTCAGGCTCTGGGTTTCCCTGGGATGGAGCAGACGCTGGCCGGCGGCATGAGGATGTTCATCTTTATCGCCGTGGCCATCCTGTTCGTCGTGTCGGGGATTCTCCACGTCATGCTGTGGATTCTGGGAGGCGCCAAGGAAGGATTCGAGGCGACCCTGCGCACCTACTGCTATGCCGCCGGGAGCACATCGCTCTTCCAGTGGATTCCCTTCTGTGGCGGCTTGGTGGGCCTCGTCTGGTGTCTAGTGCTCCAAGTGTACGGCCTCTCCCGGGCCCATGAAATCCCTGCCGGAAAGGCGGCGCTGGCGGTGTTGCTCCCGATTGCTCTGTGCTGCATCCTGATCTTCGCCGTGGCACTGCTGTTCGCTGGGTTCTTCATCGCGTTGCTGAAGGGTGGTGGGTCGGTCTGATGCGTATCGGGACTTTGCCCCGCGGTCAAGGCGAGGTCCCGCTGGCGCTCCTCTTCGGGAGCTGCGCACTGCTGGCCTGCGCGGCCGCGAGAATTCTACTCATCCTTCCGGACCGGCTCCTCACGATCCCCATCTTTTGCCCTTTCA
>QHVQ01000222.1:2123-2611 GCA_003222305.1 Acidobacteriota bacterium
ACTCTGACGGTGCTGGCGCTCGCCCTGGCCAGCCTCTGGCGGCGGGTGACGGGTCGCCCGTCGCTTCGCCTGGTGCTCAGCCACGGCGAGCAGATCGCGCTGCGCGGCGCGGCGGTGGCCGCCGCCCTGGCCAACTGGGCCTATCTCATCGCTCGCGGCTGACCGGCGACTCGAAATGGGTCTCCCCCCCGGAGTAGGATGGCGGGCACAGCCCGGAGGGTGACGCAGCGATGGACTCCGGTGTCCCTCGAACTTCTCGCCAGAGACGCGGCGCACTGCTGCTCTTCACCGCTTCCCTGCTCACTTCCGGCACCCTTGGCCGGCTCCCCACTTCGGCACCTGCCAGACTGACGGTTCACGGCTCGGTCCGCGAGTCCAGTGGCTCGCCGGTGCCCGGTGCGCAAATCCTTCGGGTCGCATCCCAGGTGGTGCAGAGCTGTCCAGACCTGTTTCTCGGCTCGCGGGCGAATCTCTGGCTCGCCGCCGGA
>QHVQ01000061.1 GCA_003222305.1 Acidobacteriota bacterium
TCGCTTCCAGAACGATCTCCCTGCCGCGCTCCCAACGCGCGAAACGGAAGGGACCGGTCCCGATGGGACGGCGCGCCGGATCTTTCGTGCCCGGGGCCACCGATTGGAGCAGGTGCTCCGGCACCAGCGGCCTCTTCCAGGCATCCAGCGCCAGGATGTTCGGCTCACGATACTTCACTCGTACGGTGAGGTCGTCCAGGGCAGACACCTCTTCGATGTCCTGGAACATGTCGGTGCGGGCGCCCGAGGCGGGGTCCATGACACGATGGTAGGTGAAGAGGACGTCGCGGGCACTGAAAGGCGCCCCATCGTGCCAGCGCACGCCCGGTCGAAGGTGAAAAGTCAAGACCCTTCCGCCTTCCGAGAACGCCCACGAAGCGGCCAGGCGCGGCACGGTTTCCAGGTGTTCCCCATCGTCCACCAGGAAATCGGCCACGAAGCGGGCGACGAGCAAGCACCAGCCGTCGGTGCAGGTGACGAAGTCCAGCGATGGAGGATCCGAATCGATCGGAATGATCAGTCGATCGCCATCGACGGGAGAGTCGGCGACCGGAGCTTGCGTCCGGTCCGTCGTCGGCCCCTGGCACCCGATCCAGAGAACGCTCAGCGCCAGAAGGCCCGCCGCCAGGGCGGTTCGATGGGCCAAGAGTTCGGGTCCTCTTCAGGGTGGAGAACTAGCCGCCGGCCAGAACGACTTTCTCGGTGCCCACGTTTCCCTCCGCGTCCGTGGCCTTGAGAAGAATCGTGTGCTCTCCCACGGGCAGCCGGTCCACCGAGATCCGGTACTGCTCCGTCAGGGAATCGGCGATGCCGTCCACTGGAGCCGCAGCCGTCCAGCGAAGAGCATCCAGGGAATACTCCAGAGTGCGGATGGGGCTGAAGTTGTCCGTGACCTTGACCTCCACCGAGGATCCGGCACCTTCCTTGCGGGCGGTCGCCTCGAGTCGAGGCGGGGTGTTGTCCACGACGAACAGCGGGCTGACTTCCTCCGCTGTCCGGGTGTCCGCAGGGGGATTGGAGGGAGCATCGCTGGCGGTCACCCGGATTCGGTAGCGCCCGTCGGGCATCAGAGTGGAGTCCCAGGCGAAGTAAGTCTCGCGGCAGCCGCGCACCAGTGGCTTCCATTCCTTCTCACCCTCACCGTGGAAGAAGAGGTCGAAACGCAGCGTATCCGAGTTGGGATCCGACCCGGACCAGGAGAGCGACCTCATCCCCCTCTGGAAGATTCGCTTGCCGGGGACCGGGGGGAAAGGATTGGCGAGCTCGGTCCCTTCGGGAAGGGACGGGGGTTTGGACAGCGCCGTCTCCGGGGCGTCCGGCTCCAAGGGCGCCGGGGGATCTCGATCTTCTCCACCTTGGGCGGGAGATTGGACGGCAGGTAGGTCAGGGAGACCGACTCCAGCAGCGGAGAGATCCCCTTCGACTCTCGCGACAGCCTCGCCTTCCACTGGATGAATCGCGCCGAGGGGCTGACCACCTTGCTTCCCGCGGCGGCGACGTAGGCCGGCGACCACTCACTCCGGGTGTTGTCGGGAGCGGCGCTGTTGCCGGACCGGGTGAACATTTCCTCCCGCGTTCCCGAAGGCATCTCTCCGATCCATCCGATCTGGCCCCAGCGCGCCAGGCTGGAGGCGTCCTTGGGAGGGGAGAGATAGGTGCCCGACTCGGAGACTTCCTTCTCCAGCGAGTAGATGCCTCCGGCATTGCTCGTGGCTGCGAAGAGTGCCCCGTCGGCTCCGACGAGGAGCGACGTCACCTGCGCGGCAGGGAGCCTGGCCACCAGGGAGGCGCTGCCATCCTCTTCCAAGTGACGGACCTTGCCCAGATCGCCGGTGCCCAGGTAGACCTCCTTCTCAGCGGGAACCGCCAGGGAAAAGACGGTCTCATCCTCAGAGCTCCAAAGCTGCGTGGCGACTCCGTCCGGATCGACTCGAAAGAGCATGCTCCTGGCTTTACGGGCGGCGGGGGAAGCCATGGCCGGTCCGGCCGCCTCTTCTCCCGGGCTTTCCCCTTCCATCTGCGCCAGGGTCGGGCCGGAGGAATAACTGATCGTCGCGGTTTCGGTGGGACGCTCCGTCGGTGGGGACTTGGCGCTGGAAGCGCGTCTCACCACGCCCCGCGGCGTCCACGGCCAGAGCGTTGACCTCCTTGAGAGCCGTGTCCAAGAGTACGGTTCCTTTTCCATCGGGCGAGATCCGGTAAAGGAGTCCCTTTCCGGAGGAGCCCGCCAGCAGGTTTCCCTGGCGATCGAATGCCAGGGCGACGATGTGGGATTCCTGGCTGTCGAAGAACGGGGAGCCTTTTCCTCGGTCCGTGATCTTAAAGATGATGCCGTGCTCTCCCGTGGCGGCGAACAGATTGCCTGAGCGGTCCACCGCCAGGGCCCAGATGTAGCGCTCATCGGGGTCGAACCACACTTCGGGTTTTCCGTCGGGACTGACACGGTAGATCTTCCCCTCGGGTGAGGTCCCTACATAGAGGTTGTCGCGGGGGTCCACCGCCAGCGCCTGCACGGCCAGCTCGGCCGTAGCATAAAACAGGCTTCCCTGGCCCCCCTTGGTGACTTTGAAGACCTTTCCATTATTGCCGCTCCCCACGTAGAGCGTCCCCCGGGAATCGACGGCCTGCGACCAAAGGAAAGGCTGCGAATTCTCCTGCAGCTCCTTCACCGGAATCTCCTTCACCGCCCGCGCCAGGAGGAGTCCCCCCCGCGAACCCACCGCCACCCCGTCAGGCCTGCCTTTCTCGAAATCGGCGGAAGTCTGCTGGGTCCAGACGATGGGAACCACGGCGAGGAGAGAGCCGCCCGGAGCCAGAAAGAGGAGCAGGGGCAGGAGAGCGAGCCGGTTACGGTGGAAAAAGGCGGCGCGCCAGGAGATCATCGATTCGAGTCCTCCACTTCCAGGGTGAGCAGCTTGTATCCCTCGATGGCGAAGTCGGTGGGGATGGAGTCTTCGACGATTCCCCGGAGATCCACTCGCACGTAATTCCCTTCCGCCTGGGGCCTGACCATCACCAGCGCCTTGGAAGGCGGAAGGTCGGGCATTCTCGCTCCCTGAAGAAGGATTCCATTGTCGGGACGGGTCAGAATCACATAGAGCCTCTCGTTGGTGCGAATGTGGTTGATGAGCCAGATGAGCTGGGTGAGATCCCGGGGGTGGATTTCGCCCCCCGCACTCTGCTCTTCCTTCCGGCTCACGGTTTGCCCGTCCCCCACTTGCAGGACGATCCGGCCGGGCGTCAGCTCTTCGGGGAGGGTCATTTCGAAGGTGCGAGTAATTTCCTCCCCCCGATAGGGCTGAAGCGTAACGGTCAGAGGCACTTTCTCTCCCGGACGGGCCCGCTCCCGTCCGCACCAGACCTGCTCCACCCGGGCGACCCGTCGCTCGTCGGCGTACTCCAGCTCAAGGTTGATGCTGCTAATTCGCGTGGGATGGTACTCGTTGTTCAGGATTAGAAGGGAAACGTAGGCCACCGTGCCCGAAGCGTAGAACGGGGCGAGATCGCCGGAGAAAAAGTTGTTCAGCTTGATGTCGTCATACCCGGCCACTTTCATCACCGACCCGTCGAGCAGCCGGACCGTCGCCTCTCCGAAATCCTTCTGGGCGCTGCTCAAGATGGCGTTCAAGGAAGCGTAGAGCAGATAGGGGGTCAGGAAGGCATCATCCATCACGTCAAAGGCGAACTTTTGCGGGCGTGTCGTGTTCCCCGACATCTGTACCCTGACGGGAATCAAGCGGGGTGGCGCAGAGAGGCTCCCCGCCACGCCCACCGTGCGGTCCTGGGAAATGGAGCCGAGCTCCTCGGAGGCGGGAGAAGCGATCTTGAACGAGGATTCCAGAGAAGGGAACAAGGCGTGGACATAGGCTCCTGCCAGGGGAAGTGAAGTGGGCCCCAGGTTCAGCAGCGGGTGCCCGAACCCCACGATCCGGTCCCCGTCCCGATAGGTGACCGTCCCCACCGCGCTGATCTCCACATCGCCCCGCACGAGCTTAACCGCCATAGCCGATCCCGGTTCCAGCGGGTCGCTCCCGGGAGCGGATTTTCCCGCGGTTCCCGCCTGCATCGGGAGCAATCCGGCGCCGGCGAGGTCGGGGCGCATCCGATCCAAGAGCGGAGCCGAGAAGCCGGAGAAGAGAAGCGGCGTAGGGATGGGACGCAGGCTCGCCATGGGCTCGGCTTGCAGTCCCCCGGATGTCAGGTAGTGCTCAAAATGCCGCACCAAATCGTCGGGCCGAAAGAGCGCGGAGATCGGGGAAACGCCGGGCAAAGGAGGGGCGGTCTTGGAGCGCCCGGGCGATCCGCCGCCGCGGCGCTGCACTTCCAGCATCTCCTCGATGGGCGTGACTCCCGCGATCGCCTCTTTGGAAAAAGCCCAGCTGTAAGCCACTGCGCCGATGATCCGGCCATTCACGTAAATGGGAGAGCCGCTCATCCCTTCCTGCACACCCGTCCTGTCCATCGGGTCGCCGCTCAAACGCACCAGAATCAGGTTTCGCTTGGGGGCGATGTTCTGCATGACGCCAATCACCTCGGCGTTGAACTTGGAGATGGCGCTTCCCTCAAACACCGATCTTCCTTCTCCTTTCATGCCGACCTTGACCTCGCTGAAAGGAAGAATGTCATCGGCGAGCAGCAGGGTGTCTCCGGCGACACCCAGGAAGGCACACGCAAGCAAGGCGAGGACGCCGCTGGCAAGCAAGGGGCAACGACTCGACCCGGCGCCGAGCGTAGCCAAGGTTGGTGTCAAATGGGTTCCTCTGATGAACTGGAGAAGCACCCCCATCCCTCATGATAACACAGAGTTGCGTTGGGGCCTACATGAGAGGGGGGACCGGGATCCCCATGAGATCGAGCAGAGTTGTCATGCGCCGCTGGAACAGATGGGTCAGAAGGACGCGCCCACGCTGCCGATCGGGATCCGGCTCCTGAAGGACCGGGTGGCGATGGTAGAAGGCGTTGAACTTTTGCGCCAGGATAAACGCATACTTGGCCAGGGCCGAGAACTCGAGGCCCACCACGGCCTGTTCTACCGTGAGCCGGTGGCGACCCAGCACGGAGAGCAGCTCCCATTCCTCACCGCGCACGTCCTCGTCGAGGAATCCAAGATCTCCGTCCAGGGCCCAGCGGGCGAGATCTCCCACCTCCAGACTCAGGGAGGCCGCAACCTTCGTGAGAATCCCGGAGGATCGCACCACGGCGTACTGGACATAGGGCCCGGTCTCGCCGTCGAACGAGAGGGCGTCGGAGAAATCGAAGGCGATGATCTTGTTGCGGGTGAACCGGAGCATGTAGTAGCGCAGTGCCCCCACGGCGATGGCCCGCGCCACCTGGCCCCTCGTCTCGGAAGACAGGTCCGAATTCCTGGAGGCCACTTCCTCCTCGGCGCGCCGGACAAGGTTGTCCAGCAAATCGTCCGCCTTTACCCCGATCCCCTTACGCCCCGACATCTCCAGAAAAGGACGGGACCGTTCCTCCTCGCGGACCGGAATGCCCATCTCGGCGGCACAGCCGGGGGAAAGAGCCACCATCTCGTACGCGAAGTGGATGGAATGCTCGGCCTGCCGCGTGTGTCCGAGGAGGCGCAAACTCTCCATCACGATCTGCTGCAAGTAGGACTGACGCACATCGATGACGTTGTAAATGGTCTCTCCACTCCCGAACGGAGGATGCTCCTGCTCCCCCTCTCGACTGGTGGTCCACAGTACCTCTCCTTCGGAGTAAGTGAAGTAAGGGCGGTAGTGAAAATCGGATCCCAGCAACCCGAATTTCCACAGCTGGTAGGCGATGTCCTTCCCCACATAAGTCACCGTGCCGTTGGAGCGGACCAGGACCTTCTCCCCCTCGGTGAGGCTGGCGAACTCAGGATTCGAGGAGAGGTCCATCACCCAGCATCCGGCATTTTTTCCGCCCCGAGCCAGCGCCACCTTTCCCGAGGCCTTCAACAGCTCGAAGGCTTTCTCCCAGAACCGGTGGGCCAGGATGTCGCTCTCCCGCGGAAGAAGGTTGTAACGTACGCCGATACGCAGCATGGTTCTCAGATGGCAGCGCACGATTCGGTCGGCCAGGTGAGCGGCGATTTTCGCCAAGGGCGAATTCCCCTGTTCCATGGCGTGCAGGGTGTCGCTGCGGAGACGGTCCTGAAGACTCTTCTCTCCAGGGGAGGCGGAGGGCGCCTGTTCAAACATCTCGGTGACGCGGGAGTAAAGATCCCAGCAATAGTGATCCAGCGGCCGCCCCTGGCGCTCCAGCTCGGCCTCAAGTCTGAGGACCCCTTGCAGGTCGAGCTTCTCCAGATGGCTGATGCCGATGACCAGATCGGCCACCTGGACCCCGGTGTCGTCGATGTAGTTCTGCACTTCCACCCGACGCCCCAGGAATCTCAAGCACCGGGCCAGGGTGTCACCCAGGGCCGCGTTCCTGAGGTGGCCGATATGGGCCGCCTTGTTGGGGTTGATGTTGGTGTGCTCGACGATCACCTTGCCGCCGACCGCGGGCGCAGGCGGCGCTTGCAGCTCCTCGAGCAAGAATCGAGTGTAGCGCGGTCGGTCGAAGAAGAGGTTCACGTAGCCGCCGCCTGCCATCTCCGCCCGGCGCAGCCCCGGGGTATCCGCCAGCGCGTCGGCGAGGTCCGAGGCAATCAGTCGCGGGGCTTTTCTCAACTGCTTCGCGAGATCGAAAGCCAGCGGAACCGCCAGGTCTCCCAGGTCGGGAGTGGGCGGGTAGAGAAAGCCGATGGACTCCACCGGCAGGCTGTAGTGATCGCGCACGAAGGCAAGCAGACGCCGGGATACTTCTGCCTTGATCCATTCCATGCACTCGCCTCACCCAGGAGCTTCGGGGCCGCCGAAGGGGCGAAGAGTATAGCAGGTCAGCGAAACCCTTCCCGGTGCGGGCGTCTCAGCCCCAGGCAAAGCCCCGCCACGAGCGCCGCCGCGGCCATCCCTTGCCAGTAGAAGCGAAGGTCCCATAGGGCATAGGTCAGCACCGCCAGTAAGCCGGCGAGACCAAGGATCCGCGCGGGCACGACGAAGGAGGGATACCGCTGCAATACGACCTTGGAAACTGCCCAGGATGCGGCGGCTCCCGCCAGGCTCAGGCCGGCGTAGAGCACGAGTACGATCGTCCAGAGGACCCCCTTGGCGCGGCGGGCCGCCGACAGTCCAAAGTAGATACCGCGGGGAGGCCAAGGCAGCAGGAGATTCACCCAGGGCGGAGTGATCTGCCAGAGGAGCGCATTGCGGTTCCAGTAGAAACGTCTGGCAGAGAGGTCCTTAAGAGAGCGTGCGGCTTCCCCGAGAGTCAAGACGCGCAGGTCACCCTGCTTCTCCACCCAGTCAAGAAGCGCTTGGAGACGGGGAAGGCTGAAGTTTCCATAAGTGGGATCGTGCTCGACGAAATCGTAGTGGTGGAAGAGAACAACCACGACGGGGGAGTCTCCCGGTACCTCCCGAGCGGCCCCGACGACCCTCTGCGTGTTCGCCAGGGCGCACGTCTCGGGCAGAAAACGGAGCCTTGAAGAGACATCGATGGGTCCCCTGCGGGCTGCGGAGAAGTTGGTGATCCCCGACTCCTCCAGGGCCTTCAGGGTGTTCAAGTCATACCCGTTCCAGGGAGGGACGAACGTTTCGACCTGAATTCCCAGGGCGCCCTCCAGAATGGCGCGGCCTTCCTGGATTTTTTTCCTCTGGTCTGCTTCTTCGACACCCACGAACTCCGAATCGTAGCGGCCGAAGCGCCTCACATAGCGGCCGCCGATCTTCCGGCGGACGGTCTGGTGGGCATAGCCGTGCAACGCCACTTCCACCCCTCCGGCGTCCAGGGCTTCCCGGAGCAGCTGGATCTTCTCCTCGGGGAGGGGAAGCCCCGGTTGGGGGGAAGGATCGTAGGCGCTGCCCGAGGCGACTCTCGGGATCACCGAGACGGTGAGCGGCACGCGGCGCGCCCGGAAGGACTCCAGAATCTCCTTCTCCAGGGTCGTGTCGCTCTTCGCGGAGTAGTCGTCGAACCGGAAGACGAGAGTGATGGGTGCCTGCGGGGTGCGGCCCGCCTCCGGCAGAGCGGCGGCGCGCAGCGCGGAGAGTGGAGCGAGGCCCATCATCGCCACCGCCAGCGCCCGGAGTCTGCTAGCATTCCTGGCCGCGTTGCGCTTTCCACGCGGCGCGCCGACTGGGGGGTGATCCGCTTGAGCCGGCTGGAACGGTTGGCCAGCAATCTGCTGCTTGCGGCGGGCTCGAGCCTGCTCGTCATGCTGGCGGCGGAAGCAGGGTTGAGGATGTTTCGGCCTGTCCAATACTTGAAGCCGCCTGATCCCGAGAAAGTCCGCAACGCGGAAGAGTCGCTCTACCGTCCCGCGACAGCGCCAGGACTGAGCTACGAGATGGTTCCCGATCGGAACGGGGTTTTCGAGGGCATGCACGTCCGCACCAACCATTTCGGCCTGCGAGGGCCCGAGCCTTCGCCGCAGGCGGCCCACCGCTTCCGAGTGGCCGCGCTGGGGGATTCCTTCACCTTCGGCTTCGGAGTGGAGGAGAAGGAGACCTTTCCGAGCGTCCTCCAGGATCTCTTGAATCGCTCGCCATCGGCGAGCGGGCAGTGGTTCGAAGTGATGAATTTTGGGGTGGTGGGTTATTCGACCCGGGACGAAGCCATCGTGCTCGAGAAAAAGGCCCTGGGCTTCCACCCGCAGGGTATCATCATAGGCTATGTGTTGAACGATCCTGAAATCGACCCGCGCCTCTCGCTCCACAAATACTTCGATCCGCCGGTCTGGTGGCGGCGCTCCCACTTGCTTCGTCTCTTGCACCTGGGATGGAACACCGTTCAAGTATGGATCCACGGGGGCGGCGATTATCTCCGCTATCTGCACGCGCCGGGCGGCGAGAAGTGGCGCAGCGTCGAGGCAGGCTTCCGGAGCATCCGAAGGATGGCGGACCGCGAGGGCGCGTGGACCCTGGTGGCCATCTTCCCCCTTACCCCCGAAACCTCATGGGAGAATTACCCCTATTCCGATCTGCACGCGCAGGTCGCCCGGGAGGCCCGCGCCAACGGCTTTCAGGTGGTGGATCTCCTCGGTCCCTTTCGCCGCATCCCGCCGGTCAAGCTGAGGCTATCCGAAACCGACGATCACCCGAGCCCCCTCGGGCACCGGATCGCCGCGGAGGCCATCTACGAAGCCATCGTCTCCGGCTCGTGGAGCGGGGCCCTGACCGCGGGCGGGGGCGGCCCTTCGGACGGGATGGGAAGGAGCCCGCGCCGGGTTGACTCGCATGCGAGCCATTCCCTATCCTTCTCTGCAATGGCACCATGACCCTTCGGCACCCGGCGGCGTTCGCAGGAGCAATCGGTGGAGCGGCGGACAGGAGACTTACGGGAGTTCCATTGGGCCAAGCAAGCCCACTGCTGAGGGCCGGCGGTCAGGGCGCGCTCGTGGGATGGGCGGCCGGAGGCGTGTATGGAGAATGGGTGGTCCTCCTGGGGGAAGACTTTCGGCATCGCCTGTTCCGGCTGGCAGCGGAGCGCCTGAGCTTCGCTTCCCTGACCGGCGCAGTACTCGGAGCGCTGCTCGCCCTCCTGCTCTTCCTTCTCCTCGACGCTCTCAAGAAGAAGGGGCGCGGCTGTCTCACGCTGGGCGCCGGCATCCTCGCCGCCCTCGATGGCCTCCTGGTGATCCTGGCCGCCCTCCCCCTGCGCGACTTTTTCTTCCCCCTGCACCAGTTCAGTGACAGGCTCCTTTCCGTCGCGGTCTTCGCTGCCTTGGCGCTGCTGCTCACCGGGTTGGTGTTGGGGAGAATTCGGGCGGCGATGTGGGCAGACGCCGCCGCCTCCTCTCCCGGTGCGGCGGCTCTCGCGGGGTGGTCGGCCCTGACGATCTCGCTGCTGGTCCAGTTCACCATCCCACGGCTGCCGCTTCCGAAGGGCGTCACCGGCCGGCCCATCATCATCGTGTCCCTCGACACCCTGAGGGGTGACCGGCTCGGCTGCATGGGCTATCCCCGTCCGGTGTCACCCCGCCTGGATTCGCTGGCCCGTGAAGGGATGGTCTTTGAGCGTGCCACCGCGGCGGCTCCATGGACTCTGCCATCCCATGCTTCCCTTTTCACTTCGCTCCTTCCCTTCAACCATGGCGCCCTGACCGAAAACCGTCCCCTGCGCCCGGGCCACTCGACCCTGGCGGAGCGCCTCAGGAATGCGGGATACCGGACGGCGGCCTTCACGGGGGGCGCCTACGTCGCGGCGGGGTTCGGCTTCGGCCAGGGTTTCGAGATTTACGAGGATCACGACGAAGGCATCGAAGGAGGACCCGAAGGGATCGCCGGGGCGGCTCTGGCCTGGTCGCGTTCGGTCAAAGACGCTCCCTTCTTCCTTTTCGTCCACACCTATGTGGTGCACTTTCCTTATACCCATACCGATTTCGTGGATCCTTCCTCCGGCGCGTTGCAGGGGAAGATCTTCAACGTGAAAGAGCTGGATGCCGTCCACCATGGACGGAGGGTTCTGACGCCCGCGGAGAGGCGCTGGCTCTCGGATCTGTACGATGGAGACGTGGCGTGCGCCGACCGGGTGATGGGGGGGATGCTCGAGACGATGCGCCGGGAGGGGGTGCTGGATCGGGCGGTCCTGGTGGTCCTCTCCGACCATGGCGAGGACCTGTGGAACCACGATTCCACGCGCAGTCCGGGCCACGGTCACTCCCTCTACCAGGAGCTCCTCCACGTGCCGTTGATTGTCCGCGCGCCGGGCACGGTGCGACCGGCGGCCAGAATTCACACGCCGGTGAGTCTGCTGGATCTGGTTCCAACTCTTCTGGAGCTTGCCGGCGTCCCGGGAGAAGCGGCGGATGCAGGGAGGAGTCTCGTGCCCACCCTCTCGTCGGGCCGCGAGCCGGAAGAGCTCCCGATCCTTGCCGAGTCCGCGGAGTACGGCCCAGATCGTTTTGCCCGAATTGAAGGGTCGTTGAAAGTCATTCTGACCCCCATGCCGCAACTCTTCAACGGCGGTACTCCTATAGAGGCCCGGCCGCTGGAAATGTTCGATCTATCTTCCGATCCCGGGGAAACGCACGATCTCTCCGGCGTGCCGCCCCGCGGAGCCTCCAGGATCACGGAGAATCTCTGGAAGCGGGTGGAGACCGTTTTCAAGCCCTTGGCCGAGAGCGGGGGCCGGGGAAAGATTCCCGAGGCGCTGCGCGATCAGCTCCGCTCTCTGGGTTATGTCCAGTGAGCCCTCATCCCTCCCGCGGAGGTTTGAAAACGGCCCGGTTCCTCCTGGCGCCTCTGGCGTCCCTGGGCCTGCTCCTCGCGCCGGGCTGCGGCGGCCAATCCACCTCCACCCGGCCCCCCCCACCTGAGACCAGTCCCGAGCAAAAGCAGAAGAGCGCGCTCCTGGTCCAACGCGGCCTGCGGTTCCTAGCCGACGACCTGGGTGGGGAAGCAGTCCGGACTTTAGAGGAAGCGCGTCGGCTGGATCCCGCCTCGGCGGAAGCGGCGCTGTCTCTGGCCCGGGCCTACGACCGGGAGAATCGGTTCGCTGCCGCGACCAAGCTACTCCAAGAAGTCCTGAGCTCCGAAGGATTCCCGCAGGCTTCGAAGACCCGCGCGAGGGAAGCGCTCGTGGAAGTGCGGCTCGATTCCGGCGACCTTACCGGAGCGCGGGAGACTTGCCGCACCCTGCTCTCGGAGGGACCACCCTCCGCCCGCGCCCGGCGGCTGGCCGGGCAGGTCGCTTACCGGGCGGGAGATCTTCCGGCCGCCCTCGCCGAATTGAAGGCGGCGACGCTTCAATCGCCGCAAGACCCCGAGGCCCAAACCGCCTTGGGTCTGGCACAGCTGCAGGGGGGAGATCTGCCGGCGGCAGCCTCTTCCCTGGAACAGGCGGTGCGACTGGATCCCGCCTCCCAGATGGCGGTCAGCAACCTGGCCAAGGTCTACGAGCGCATGGGCCGTTCCGCAGAGGCGCAAAACGCCCTCGCACGCTACCGGGAGATCTACGCTTTGAAGTCGGTGCGACAGAAGGTGGGGCCGCTGCGGGCACAGGCGATGGAAGCGTACGAGGCGGGGAGGCTGGAGGAGGCTCTGGCGAAATTCCAGGAAGTGGCGCGACTCACACCGCGGGATGCCCAGGCGCTGGCCCAGGTCGGCTCGGTACTCCTCGCGCTCCAGCGACTGGACGAGGCGCGCGACCATCTGGAGCGAGCGCTTCGGATCCAGCCCGCCTATGACTTCGCCCTGACGGAGCTGGCCAGGGTCCAGGCGCTCAGGGAGGATCTTCCCGCCGCCGTGGAGCTTCTGCAAAGAGCGATTCGGGCCAACCCCGCGGCTCCCGAGCCCCACTACTTTCTGGCCGGAATCTATCTGGCGCAGGGCCGGCGGGAGGATTTCACCAAGGAGCGAGAAGCCTACTTGCACCTTCGCGGTGCGGCCGGTGTGGACCGGCTTCAGCCCCTGCCGGGCGGGAACACCCCTTGAGGCGGCTGGCCGGCGTGCTTCTGGCCCTCTTGGCGGCGGGTTGCCGTGACGCATCGCCCCCCTCGGGAAGTTCCGGCAACGCCCCTCGCTCCGCTCCGGACACTCCCTCCTCCACTCCCATCCGGTTCGCCGATGTCACTGCGGCAGCGGGAATCACCTTCCGACATCGCAATGGCGGCACCGGCGAGAAATACATGGTGGAAACCCTGGGCTCGGGAGTGTGCGTTCTCGATTTTGACTCCGACGGCTGGCAAGATCTCTACTTCGTCCAAAGCGAAGAGATCCCGGTCAATCCCTCCCTGCGGGGAAAGGTGGGATCCACGCTCTACCGGAATCGCGGGGACGGCACCTTTGAGGACGTCACCGCCCGGTCGGGCGTCGGAGGAGCCGGTTACGGCATGGGTTGCACCGTGGCCGACATCGACAACGATGGGGACCCCGACCTGTACGTCACGGCCTTCGGGAAGAACACCCTTTTCCGGAACAACGGCGACGGGACTTTTTCCGATGTCACCGACGAAGCAGGCGTAGGGGATGAGCGCTGGGGAGCGAGCGCGGCCTTCGGCGACTATGACAACGACGGGCTCCCGGATCTCTACGTGGTCAACTATGTGGACTTCACCCTGGAGAACAACGTCTACTGCGGGGACATGAAGCCCGGCTATCGGACCTACTGCCATCCGAAGACATTCAACGGACAGCCCGACGTTCTCTACCACAATCTTGGCCGAGGACGGTTCAAGGATGTGACGAAACAGGCGGGACTCTACGATGCATCGGGAAAAGGGCTCGGCGTGGTCTGGGGAGATTTCGACCGCGACGGATGGGAAGACCTTTTCGTGGCCAACGACTCGACGCCCAATTTCCTCTATCACAACAACGGGAACGGAACGTTCACCGAGATCGGTCAGAAGGCGGGCGTGGCGTTGGGGGAAAACGGCATGCCGCAGGCGGGGATGGGCGTGGCGGTGGGGGACTGCGACGGAGACGGCGCGGAGGACCTGTTCGTCACCAATCTGTCCCAGGAGCCTGACGAGCTCTACCGCAACCTCGGAGGCAACCTTTTCGCTGATGAGACCTATCCCTCCGGTCTGGGCGCTCCCACTTTGCTCTTTCTCGGCTTCGGCACCGACTTCCTGGACGCCGACTTGGACGGTGACCTCGATTTATTCGTCAGCAACGGGCACATCCTGGACAATGTGGAGCTGTACTCCGACACCATCACCTATCGCCAGACTCCTTTTCTCTTCGAGAACCAGGGAGGCTGCCGCTTCGCCGACGTTTCCGCCGCAGTGGGCGGCTATTTCCTGCAGAAAGACGTGGGTCGGGGCTCGGCGGTGGCGGATCTGGACCACGACGGCGATCCCGACCTGGTGATAAGCGCCAACAACCTCCCGGCCCACCTCCTGCGGAACGAGACACCCCACGGGTCCCGGCACTGGATCGCCCTCGCTCTCGAGGGCCGTCCGGGTCGAGACGCACTGGGCGCCTGGGTGGAAATCCTTGCGGGGGGGAAGAGCCAGTGGCGGGAAGTGCGCAGCGCCTCCAGCTATCTGTCCCAGGGAGACACGGCCCTGCAGTTTGGACTGGGGAACGCCTCGACACTCGACAGGATGAAGATCCGATGGCGTGATGGATCGACCCAGGAGCTCGGCCCACTCCCGGCCGACGGGTTCTACCTGCTTCGGGAAGGGCAGGGAGCGGGACAGCGCGTGGCTCCCGGGGCAGCCTGGAGGCGCTGAGGTGAGACGGAGCTAGGGGACCGCCTCGTCGCCCGAAGCCCGGGCTGACAGAACGAAACTCCGCTCCGGAAGTCCCAGCACGGTGATCGCCTCGACCTGATAGTAGTAGCGGTGGTCCTTCTGGGCGGAGGTGTCCTGATACAGGTAGTCAGTCTCTTCGACGGTGTCGGAACCGCTGGGCACGGCCAGGGGGTTCAAGCGCCTGAACGGCCCGGAGGGCCTATCGCTCCGGTAAATATTCCAGCCCAGCAGGTCCGTTTCCCTCGCCGTGGTCCATTGAAGCGTAATGCCCCCCGGTGAAGCCAGGGCGCCGAAGGAGGAGAGATCGAAAGGATAGAGCGGATCGAGCTGAGCGACATAGTGAAAGCGCGCCGAAGTCCCGTCCAGGGCCGGATAACGAACGATCATCACCGCCTCACGAACGTTGCGCCATGGAATGCCCACTTCGCCGCGTCCCCGGTCATCCAGATTCATATCCACCAGGTGGGGGTGAGTCTCCCCGGAGGAGGTGATCACCAGATCCACCTGCAGAAGGGAGGGGACCTCCCCCTCAAAGCGGATTCTCAGGCCGCCGGGCTTGCCGTCCCCTTCGAAGCGGATCACGGCGGCGCCCAAGGGCTCAACCGTTTCCAGGCCCGCCGATTCGGCAGGAAAGCTCTGATGGTTGACGCGCTGCACGAGCGGTGGAAAAAGACCCCCGAGACGGAAGTGATTGCCATCATCCCTCGGGCCCGTGAACAGGGCCCATCGCGTATAGTCCTGGAAGGCCTCGGCGAGAGTTCCCTCGCCCGTGCGCCGGAGCACCTCGTCCAAGAGAGGCAGGAGCGGCTCGCCGCTGCGGAGCGAGCTCTCCAGCCAGATTTGTCTGAGCTCCTCTCCCCGTCCCTCCCATCGGTCGGCCAGGAGGGAAGTCCAGAGAAGATTGCCGAGAGAGAGCACGAGAGAATCCGAAGCAAGCGAGGAACTCATGCGTTCCAGACGCCTCGCCACCGCCTCCCGATGCGGGGAGGGGTCCCCCGTCACCTGGACCTCCAGCCAGGCGGCGGTGGCCTCCGCCCACCAGGCGGGGGCCCGGGTGGAAAGCTCATACAGGGAAGCATGCGCGTACTGGTGGGCCACCGCGGCCTTCAGCGCATTCCCGTCCAGGCGCGAGTCGAGCACCATGTGGCTGAAGGCGTCGTCCTGACGCGTGGAGAGATTCTCCCGCTCCACGGGGGTGAATCCCTGCCGTCCCTCGCCCAGGTTCACCAGGTAAACATCGTACGGCTCCCCCTGGATGCGGGAAGCGGGAGCGGGCCAGCCCAGGCGCTCGGAAATCGTCCCTTGCGCCAGCGCCAGAGCCTCCTCGACCTGATCCACGATGTCGGGAACACCGTTGAAATCCTTGTCGGCCGTGACCACCGCGTCCGGCGACTCTGGATCGACGGTGTAATGGATGGTGTACCGGCCATCCCGGGTGGGTCGGTTTCCGTCGCTGTCCAACACTGGGGGCTGACTCAGGCTCCGCAGCGCTTCTCGAGTCGAATCCGCCAGGGCGTCACGATGGCGCCGGAGCTCCTGCAGAAGGGAGGAGGCGCAGGGAATGGGGAGCGTCCTGCCGTCCAAAAGATTGTCGAGAAACCTGGCCATTCCTTCCGACTTTCGCGGGGGGGAGTGGAGGAGATCGGGGGTCGGCGGCTGATGGTAGAAATCCGACACTGTCAGGTCGGCTTCATTGCCGGCTCGAGAGTCTGCCGGAGCCGTAAGAAAGCCAGCCGCCACCAGGGCGGCAAGAAGTCCCGGACGCTTGAAAGGCATCTAGTGAACCCCACGACCTATAGAGTAAACGACGTAAATATAAAACGGGATTGATGTTGCGTCAAGGAAAGGCTTCGAGAAGAAAGGGGGCCAGACAGCTTGGAGGTGCCGCGAGAGCGTTGTCAGAACACACTTCGAATCAAGAGGTTGTGCGATCCAGACCCCCCGGATTGTCGGTTTTGGTCGGGGCCCTTATCCTTCTTGGTGCGTTTTTCGCCCAGGGGCTCGCCTTCTTGGGAGCCAATTCGCAGACCAGTGACGAGGCGGTTCATCTGGCCGCGGGTTATTCCTATCTCGCGCGTGGCGACTTTCGTCTCAACCCCGAGCACCCTCCTTTCATCAAGGAGATCTCCGCGCTTCCGGTCTTCCTGGGGTACCGCATCCCTTTTCGGCCGGACGACAGGCTCTGGGGAGCGGCAGAAGAATGGAAGATCGGGCGCGATTTCCTGTACCGCTCGCCGCTGTCCTGGGATCGAATTCTCTTCGCAGCGCGAATCCCCGATCTGATCCTGGGGCTCATCTTGGTCGGGCTGGTAGGGTTATGGTCCTACCGGCTCTGGGGAGGAAGGGCGGCGCTTCTGGCGATGGCTATGGCGGCCTTCGAGCCCAACCTGATTGCCAACGCCTCGCTGGTCACCACCGACCTCGGAGCGGCGCTCTTCACTTTTCTCACTCTCTATCTCCTCTGGGAGTACGCCGCCGCACCCGCCTGGCGCTTGCTGGCCGGCGCGGGGATCGCGACGGGGCTGGCGCTGGCCTCGAAGTACTCCACCGTCATCCTCCTCCCCATCGCGGGGATGGTGATCCTGGGAGAGATTCTGTTTTGCGGAGGGGAATTCCCCCTGCCCCCTCGATCGACGCGAGTGAAGCAGAGGATTCCGTCCGGCCCCGCTGAAAGAGTGGCGAGAGCCATCGCTCCGTTCATCGTACTGGTCGTGGTCGCGGCGTCGGTCATTCCCGTGGTCTACCTATTCCAGGGATTCTCCACCTGGTGGATCGGATTCGGCCAGGTGCTTGTGCACCAGCAGGAAGGCCATCATGCATTTTTCCTGGGTGAATACTCCACCCAAGGATGGTGGAGCTACTTTCCCGTGGCCTTTCTTGTAAAGACCCCGGTGGGCACGCTCATGCTGATGCTGGCCTCGCTGATCCTCTGCCGCCGGGGGGCGTCTTTCCGAAGAAAGGATGTCCTCTACCTGCTTGTGCCCGTGGCGATCCTCTTTCTGGCGGCGGCGCGGGGCAGGATCAACATCGGCTTGCGGCACATCCTCCCGGTCTATCCGCTCCTGATGGTGGCAGCCTCCAGGCTCGCCACGCTGCGGTTCCCCTCCGCCTGGACAAGGGCCCTGGCGCTGGGGACACCGGTGGCCTTCACCGCCATCTCCTCACTGTCGGTTGCGCCGCATCAGCTCGCCTATTTCAATGAGGTTGTGGGGGGGCCCGACAGGGGATCGAAGTACCTGAGCGACTCCAACATCGACTGGGGACAGGACCTCCTGGGCCTGAAGGCGTTCATGGATCGTGAAAAGCTTCCGATGATCTACCTGGCTTACTTCGGCAACACGCCTCCGGCGGCTCTGGGGATTCGCTACCAGTACGCGCCGGCCTTCGGCCACCTGGAGCGCCCGCCCCAGGACGTCATGCCGCCCGGAATTCGGCGGGAAATCCTCGCCATCAGCGTCTGCAGCCTGCAGGGAGTTCATCTCCCGGAAAAGGACGCCTATGCATGGCTGGCCCAGCGACCTCGCGTGGGGAGCATCGGCTACTCCATCTACCTCTACGACCTCACCTCGGATGCCTCCGCCCATCTGAATCTCGCAAAAACCTACCTGCGGGTCGGACCGGCGGCTCTGGCGGTGCCCGAGCTGCGGAAGGTGCTGATGCTGGATCCGAGGAATGTTGAGGCTGAAAGCCTGCTGGCTTCTCTGGAGAGTCGTTCCTGATCAGGGCAGGGACTGCAGGATCGCCTGCGCCTCGGGGTCGAGCCCTCCCGGGGCAAGGGACCGGGCTCGACGGAGGAGCTGCGACGCCTCCGAGGACTCGCCGCGTCGCGCCAGGAGAATTCCCAGATTGCGCAGAGCCGGGAGCGTGTCGGGAGCCGTCCGGAGTATGGCCCGGTAGGTCGCCGCGGCCGCCGCCTCCTGACCGACCGCCTCCTGTGCCTGAGCCAGGTTGAGGCGGAAGAGGGAATTCGCCGGAGCCAGCGATACTGCCTTGCTGTAGGCCTCCAGGGCCTGTGAAAACTGCCCCTGCGCCAGGAGGTTTGCTCCCAAGCCGTTCAACATCTCCGCCGAGTCCCCGCGGCGGGAAAGCCGGTCGCGGTAGAGGTCGATGGCCTCCTGGTGGCGGCGCGCCTGGTAGAGGGCGTGACCCAAGTTCAGGATGACCCGCGGGTCCTCCGGCCGTAGAGCCAGGGCGCGCCGGTAAGCGTCGATGGCTTCCGCCAGCCGGCCGGTGCGCGCCAGCACCCCCGCGCGATTGAAGTGGGTGTCAGCCCACTCGGGCGCCAGCTGCGCGGCGCGTGCGTAGGCGACCTCGGCCCCTCTCGGGTTGGAATGCTCTTCCAGGAAGACGCCGAGATTGAACTGCGCCTTGGGGCTGTTCGGGGCGTCTCGCGCCGTGGCGATGGCGAAGGAGGCATCATCCTTCCAGATGCGGTTGCGGGTCGCGGTTCGCGCGGCGCAGGCCAAGAGGGACAGCGCGAGCAGGAAAGCGGCGAGCGGCGCCTGCCGCCGTCGCAGCGCCGACCAGGCCGTGCCCAGGAGCAGGCAAAACCCGACCGACGGAAAATAGACCAGGCGTTCCCCAAAGATGGTGCCGATGAAGAACAGGAGGTTGGAAACCGGGAGGATCGCCACGAAGAGAAAGAAACTCGAGTAAGAGGCGAGCCGCCTGCGCCGCCATCCCAAGAATGCGAACCCAAGCGCCAGGCCGAGAAACACCAACGACGCCAGGAGTCGGGGATCGCCGGGGCCCGAGGCCGGCGGAATCTCACCTCCCGAATAGTCCGCCGAGAGCCTCCAGGGCCACACCAGAAGCCACGCGTATTTTCCCAGCGTGACGAGCGCCGTCCCAAGTGCGGTGCCCCGTCCCATGCTCAGAAGCGGATTGTCCAGTGCCCGCGCGTCGCTGGTCGCCACCGCGCCCAGCACCGTGATGCGGATCCCCAGATAAAAGAGCGCCGCCAGATTATATAGAAGATAGGGCTTCCAGGGCACGATCCGCCCGCCGGACGATTCCTCCTCGGGGAAGGCGATATCGGTGAGCAGCAGGAGAGCCGGAAGCGTGAAAGCGCTCTCCTTGGAGAAGACCGCCGCCAGATAGCAGAGGGCGGTCAGGATAGAGGCCCGCCAAGGAATTCCAGGGTTGTTCCGCCTCCGGCGGTGGAGCAGAAGGGCTCCCAGGGAAAAGCCCGCGGCAAGCAGCTCCGAGCGTCCCACGACGGGGGTCACGGCCTCCGTGTGCAGGGGATGCACGGCGAACAGGAGCCCCGCCGCCCAGGCGGTGGCAGGACTTCGGCCCAGAAGCAAGGCCAGGCGGAAGACCAGCCAGCAGACCATGGCATGGAGCACGATGTTGGTCAGGTGGTAGCCGCTTGGCGAGAGGCCCACGACCAGATAGTTCAGGGAGAACGAGAAGATCGTGAGAGGGCGGTAGAGCTCAGGCACCGAATGATCGTTGGTGGTCCAGTAGCCCGATGTGAAGATCCTCGCCACACCGTAAGGATCTCGGATCAAGCGGTTTTCGGCCACCAACGGCTTGTCGTCGTTGACGAAGCCGTTGAAGAGGGTGTTCCCGTAGAGCAGAAAAGCCAGAATCAGAAAGACCAGAGGCGGAAGGAGGAGAGCGGACCGGGGAGTGTCTAGCGTCGCGGCGGTGCGGTGCGGCGCGCCTTGTTTTCGCCCCATGCTCTCTCCCGAGAAACGCGACGCGAAGCCTACTCCAGCATCAGGAAAGGCGGCAACCTGCCCGATTTGCCCGCCCGGGGAGGTGTGCTAGCATCCCGCAATGTCTCCCACCGAGAGAGCTCCGCGCCGGGCGCGGACCTGGGAACACGCGCTTCTTGGGCTGCTACTGGCGGGTACTTTTGTCTTTCCATTGGCGCTCCTGCGGGGCAAGTCCGCCACCTTCGACGAAGTGGCGCACCTTCCGGCCGGCTATTCGTATC
>QHVQ01000062.1 GCA_003222305.1 Acidobacteriota bacterium
CTTCCTGCAGACCCGATTCGGAGACCACGATGAACTCTGCGCACTGATCCAGGGAGGCAGCGCCGAGTTCATCCAGAAGGGTCGCGGGGCATTCGAGGGAGATTTCACATTCATCGGCCTGGATGCCGGAACGCTCCAGTTCGGATACATCAAGCTGCCCTATCTTGGGAGAGGCGCCTCCTCCGTAGAACGGCTCGGATTCCTCGTGCGCCTGGATCTTCGAGGGGATTGGATCTGGCGCGGCCAGACCCTGGACCGGCGATCCATCATTTATTTTGCCCCGCGCGCCGAATACCAGGACAATTCCCCCGGAAATTCCTCCTGGGCCTTCCTGTCGTTCAATCGGCCATCGCTCGAGCGGGCGATGGCCGACATCGCGGCAATCGATGCCTCTCTTCCCGCCCAGGGTTTGCGGCTTTTCCTGCCGCAGGCGGACGCTTTCGAGGTGCTGCGCCGCCGCCTCAAGGCGGTGCAAGCCGCGGCGCAGACCGATCCTTCGCTCCTCCAGGTACCCGAGGCTCGGCGTGGAGTGGAAGAATCGGTTTTGGCCGCTCTGGCGCTCGCCCTCGGCTCCGCCTCACGCATTCGACCTGCCGACGACGGTGCCGCCACGAGACTCCGCGTGACCAGGCTGGTCGATGCTCATCTCGATACCCACAGGGGGGAGGCGGTCTACTTATCCGATCTGTGCGCCGTGGCCGGGGTCGGCGAGCGGACCCTGCGCACCGTGTTCCAAGAAACGTACGGCATGAGCCCCGTGCAGTATCTCAAGCTGCGGCGCCTTCACCAGGTGAAGCGGGCGCTTCGACGGGCCGATTCCGACCTCAACACGGTCCAGAGCGTTGCGAACCGGTTTGGCATTTGGCATCTGGGCCGCTTCGCGGTGGAATACCGCGCACTTTTCGGTGAGTCTCCGCTCGAGACCCTCAAGAAACCGGGCCGGCAGGAAAGCGCAGAACCGTCGGTGACTCTGGCTCACCACTCCCAGTGATCCGTTTTCTCGTTTTCCGCAGCGTGAGCCGTGCGCCGATCCACCCCCGAACCCGCGGAGCTACGTCCGGGGGAGATGAAGCTCGGGCGTCCGGCCGTCGAGGAAGCGCGGCAGCTCGGAGGCGGAGAACTGCAGGCCGATGAGGAAAGGGCCGAACTCGCCGTACCACGCACTTGCCTCGTCGAAGCGCATCTCGTAGAGCAGCTTCTTGAAGACGAGCGGGTCGTCGGCGAAAAGGTCGACACCCCACTCCCAATCGTCGAAGCCGATGGAACCGGAGATAATCTGGGTCACCTGCTCGGCGTAGCGGCGGCCGATGACGCCATGCTCGCGCATCATCTCGGCCCGCCTGCGCACGCCTTCCCCGTACCAGTTCTTGACTTCACCGCGCTTCTTGTTCATGGGATAGAAACAAACGTAACGTCGCGGTGGGATGTCACCCAGGAGCCGCCCCTTCATCCGCTCGCGGTGGCGGCCCATCTCTTCCGCCAGGGCCAGGTCGAACTCCGGGCTATGGGGCTGCATTCCCCTTCCTTCCAGCTCGCCGTAGATCTTCAGGGTCAACTCGTACAGCCCCAGCTCCACCACCGAGACATAGGAACCGGAAGGCTCCAGGAATCCGCCGAGACCGAGCCGGGCCGTCCGAAGCTGCGCCTCATGGAGCTCCTCCAGGCTCGGACGCAGGTGGATCAACATCAGATCCGCCTTGTGCCCGAGCATCGCCACGGCGCAGGAAGCCCCGTCGGCCCGCTTTTCCATGTCGGTGAGGAGGGCCGAAGCCTCCGAAACGACGCCCCGGCGCTGCTCGTCCCTGAGCCCCTTCCAAGGCTCCCAGCGGACGCGGAACGTCTGGTGCAACAGGTAATGCCCCTCCAGGGTCAGCGGGGCAAGTGAATCCTGCATCGGAAACGCCTCCCGTTCGGCTCCTAAGCTTCGAAAATCTCCTTGAATGGACACCGTATCTTCCACGTCCGCCGCATATCCACCGGCCAGCGTGATGTGGGCGGGAATCCCCCGCGCCCGGGCCGCCCCCAGGACCAGGCGGTCCCGCGTGACGAGCCCCTCCAGCGTCAGGCGCAACCCCCCCAGCTGGTCCTCTTCATAAGGATCCGCGCCAGCTACGTAGAAGAGCAGATCGGGAGCGAACCGACGCAAGGAAGATTCCAGCCCTTCCTGCAGTTTTTCCAGATACTCGGCGTCCTCTACCCCGTCTACCAAATCGATGTCCAGGGCCCCGGCCGGCTTCCAGGCCGGGTAGTTGTTCGACTGGTGGATGGACAGCGTGAAGACTTCAGGATCTTTCCTGAAAATCGCCGCCGTGCCGTTTCCCTGGTGGACATCGCAGTCCACCACCATGGCCCGGACGATTTTTCGCTCCTTCTGCATTTTCCGGATGGCCACCGCCACGTCGTGGATTAGACAAAACCCTTCCCCGTGGTCCGGAAAGGCATGGTGAAACCCTCCCCCCAGGTTGACCGCGACCGCTCCCTCCAAGCCCAGTCGCGCTGCCAGGATCGAGGAGCCGCCCGTCGCCAGGATGAAGGCGTCCACCAGCTCCCTGGAGTACGGGACCTCGTGGCGCATCACCTCTACGGGAGAGAAGGTGCCGGTCTTCAGCTTGTGCACGTAGGAGGGCACGTGCACCAGCAGCAGGTCGTCCTCGGCGGCACGTTCCGGCTCCACCAGATCCGAGGGTTCGATGATCTTCTCGGTCAGCAGCCGCTCCTTCACCAGTCCGTATTTGACCGCGGGAAAGACATGATCTCCCAGCTTGAGGAAGTATCCGTCGGAATAGACGACCTGCATCGATGTCTCCGGAGCCACCTTTGGAATTATACCTGTAGAATAATCATGGGCGCTGAAGTCGAGGACCGAACTCGGGGCACCGGGAAGAGGAGCAGAGGATGACGAGCTTCGCGGACCTTTCGCCGAAAGACCGCACCTTCATGGAGCAGTATCCTTACCGTCGCTCCCGCTGGTCGGAGATGGCGGAGCTAAGGAAACCTCTGGGCCTGGCCCGGGGCGCTCTGGTCACCACGGCCGCCCTGCACCTGCCGGACCAACCCCCCTTCGACGAGACGGTGCGTGGCGGTGACTGGAGCTACCGCGAAATCCCCGGAGACGTCGAGGTCGCCCGGCTGCGGACCTCGCACCGGAGCAAGTCCTTCGATCGCTCGGGAATCGAGAAAGACCCCAACGTCGCCTTCCCTCTGGACCGCCTCCGGGAGCTTTCTGTCCAAGGCGTACTAGGTGTCCCTCTGGACCGCCACTTCAGCTTCATGGGATCCATCACCGCCCCGGGCTCGCTGATCAAGGAGACTGCCCCCGAGGTTGCCCGAAAGCTGAGGGAAGACGGAGCAGACTGGGTGCTTCTCAGCCCCGTCTGACCCATGTGTCATCAGACCGTGGGTCTGGTTCAGGGATTCATCGAGACCGAGGGGATCCCCACAGTTTCCATCGCGCTCCTGAAGGAAGTCGCGATCAGAGTGGCGTCGCCACGCACCCTCTGGGTGCCGTACCCCTTGGGCTACCCTTTCGGAGAGCCCTCACGGCCGCAGCTCCAGGGGCGGATCATCCTCTCCGCGCTGGCCCTGCTCGCGCAACGATCTCCGGAACCGATCCTCGTAGACCTCGCCGCCTGATTCAGGATTCCCTAGTCTCTGTGCGGCAGTTGTCGTTCCAGGGACGCCGCCAGCGCCGCATTGATGCGCGCCTTCGACTCGTCCAGATGCGCCCGGGTCATGGTTTTTACCTCTCCCGCGGCCAACGTGGCATCGATGCCGCGCCGGATCTCGATAAGGTCGGCCCGCGCCAGCGTCCGGGCGTCCTCGGGGACTCCAGCCCCGGGATTGATGGCTAGGTCGATCAGCTTCTGCAGGTGCATTCGCTGCAGATTGCGCCGGAAGGAGTTGACCTCGCTTCGGCTCTGAAGCTCGCTCCAGACCGCCTTGCGCACGCCGCTGAACATTTCAGCCATGGTGAAAAGATCTTTGTCGACCGTTCGAGCCTCCATATCGTTCAGCCGGCCAAGGTTCACCGGGCTATAGAGACGGCTCATCGGGATCGACTGAACCAGCAGGACCAGGTTATGGACGGGGAAGTCGTTGCGCTCCACCTGGAAGATGGTCCCCTCCAGATCCGGCAGCCGTTCCAGCGCCAACTTGTTCAGGAGCCGGGGCGAGATCTTCAGCGCATCGGCTCCGAAAATCTCCTTGGTGAGAAAATCGAGTGCCTGGCGCTGTTGGGCCGCCGGTACCGGCTCGTAGGGGACGCGACCGTCGGGATCGCCGATGTGGTCGCGGTTGTGACGGATCCCACCGATGGCCTTGGGGACGTTGACCGCCGCCGGCACGATCTCGCCCAGCGCCGAGGCATAAACCGCTCGCAGCTTCTGGTAGCGGGTCCCCGGCTCCGCAAAGTGCTTTTCCATGGTGTCCAGCAGCTCGTGATAGATGGCGGCACCGTTCTGGGAGTAGGTGATGTTGTTGTCGCTGAGGTCCCACATATTCACCGCCGGATCCATCCCCCGCGGGCTCCCGCCGAAGGCGTCCTCGTCGGTGCCGTAGGCCAGACCGCGACGGGCCACGCGGGAAGCGATTCGATCGAGATCCGGCTTCTCGCCCTCGATGGAATCGGCGGCGAGCGGGCGGTAGGCGTATTCGATGGCCCACTTGTCATAAGGGCCCACCGTGGACTGGAAGTACTCCCCCTGCTGCTTTCCATGAGGCGCAAGATTCACCGGGATGTAGTCCATCACCGAGCCGGTGAGGCCTTCGCGGGAGGTGAGGGAGGCGTCCTGAAGCCGATCGTATCCCAGCACGCTGCTGGCCTTGAAATTGTGTCTCAGGCCCAGGGTGTGCCCCACTTCGTGCAACGTGATGTAGACCAGGGCCTGGTTCACGTATTCCAGCTCCTTCTGAGGGGTCATCATGCCCCTGTCCTGGAGCACGTTGTACCCCGCGGCCATTTGCTGCATGAAGCCTTGTGCGAAATCGCAATAACCCATGGAAGCGAACGACTGGTCGGGCCGCGCTCCGGGGGGCGTCCAGCGCGGCGGCCGTCCGACGGAGACGGGATCGTCGCCTTCGAGCAGCGTGTCCAGAGGGAAGGGCCCCAGCAGATCGGTCCAGCCCGTCAGGGATCGCAGCAGCGCTGCCTGGCCAGCCCCGACTCCGGACAGGGCCCGGCCCGCCGGGTGAGCCAAATCCGCGTAATTCTGGTGGAAATTGCGGACCAGGTCGGCGGAGAAACGGATGTCGGCATCAAAGATCTCGCCCGTGTAAGGGTTGATCCGCGAAGGTCCCTGGGCGAACCCGGCCCCGGGCGCGACGATCCAACGGAGGGTGGCGTAGCGCACGTCCGCCGCATCCCAGTCGGGGTCGCCGGGCTGGTCCCTCACCTGTACGGCGTTCTTGAACCCGGCCGCCTCGAAGGCCGCGTTCCACCCCAGAACTCCTCGTTTCACCGCGTCCCGGTACTCGGGCGGGATGGTCTTCTCCAGGTAATAGACGATGGGTTGTTTCGGCTCCGACAACGGCGCATCAGAATCCTTCTTCTCCAGTCGCCAGCGGTTGATGTAGCGGACTGCGGGCGTATCCAGGGACTCGTCGCTATAGTCGTCGATCACCGCTACGAAGTGCCCCACCCGATCGTCCGCCAAACGCGGGCGGTAGCCCGGCCCGGGGAGCTTCGAAAGGCAGTAGTGGAACCGGATCAGGAGGCTCCTCGGATCCGCGGCATAAACGGGCCTGAGCTTTGCCTCCTGAGTCTTAAAATGGAGCACCGTCTCGAAATCAAGATTCTCCGGGAATCCCTTCACCTGCACAAAGTTGCTTCCCGGTGCGTCGAACCCGTAAGGAGTATCCAGCACCCCCTTCAGCGCCTGCGACATTCCCTCCAGATCTCCCAGGAAGAGGTTCGACAGGTCCACCAGCACGCTCTTCCTCTCGGGATGGGGCAGGCTCTCGATCTTCGCCTGGGAGACAATGGCCTCGGGCGCGGCGTAGGCAGCCTGCTGGCTCAGCGTGGAGGTATCCGACGCCCGGAAGGCGGGGTTTTTGTGGATGAGCCGCACCGTCTTCCCCACCCGCTGGAACTGCACCGGGTACTCGGGCCACATGTCGGAGGGGTAGAGGAATCCCTGACCCAGGCCTGAAACCAGGGTGGGATTGAGCAGGTAGGTGACGTCGAGCTGATCCGGAGCGATCTCCAGGAAGTATTTGGCTTCGTCGTCTTTCGCAAAGACGTTGAAGAGGCCTTTGATCTCGCGGGCCCCTTTCACCACCTTCTCGAAGGGGGGCTCTTTAGGCTCCTCCTTGGCGTCCTTTTTCTCCCCCTCTTTCTTGTCGGAATCCTTCTTGTCCGAGTCATTCTTTCTGTCTTTGCTATCCTTCATGCCGCCGGAGTCCGCGCGGGTGGCGGCGCGGGAAGGCGAAGCGTCGCCGGCAGCGCAGGGGGTCGGGAAGCTCTCCGGCGCCAAGCAAAGGGCGAGTGTCAGGACCAAGATCCAGCTCGATTTCATGCCGTTCTCCTCCAGAGCAGAAGAAATTTTGAGCAGGGAAACGCCGTTTTGATGTCTATCCTTCTTCTTACGAGGCGGCAAGCCGAAAGTTCGTGCCGCGACCCGGATGGGGGAGCTGCTCCCCTAAGGAACCGCAGGGTTTCTCTGGGATGACCGGGACCGCCGGATCTTCTATCATCTCTCGTCGCGTCGGGAGTCTTTCGTAGAATCGATGGAAACCTCAGCGCACGGTCGCGCGGGCACTGAACCCGGAGGCTCGGCTAAGGATCCCGTCTGCTCCATGGACGTCGATCCCAACGCCGCCGCCGGTCGGCACACCCACGCGGGGACGACCTATTTTTTCTGCAGCGACTGGTGCCTCACGAAATTCCAGGAGGACCCGGAGCGCTACCTCGCCTCGTCCCCCAAGACGGCGCCCCCGGCTCGAGGTCCGTTTCTGTCGGGCCCGCCTTCAGGGGCGGAAGGAGCTGACGGCCGGTTCACCTGCCCCATGCACCCCCAGGTTCGGCAGGCGGATCCTGGCACCTGTCCCTTTTGCGGCATGGCCCTGGAGCCGGTGAGGATTCAGGCGGAGGAGGAATCGGATCCCGAATTGCTCGACATGTCCCGCCGCTTTTGGGTGGGATCCCTCCTCACGCTCCCACTGCTGATTCTGAGCATGGGCGGGATGTTCCCCAGGTTCTTCCCGGAGAGGCTCCTCGCCCCTTCCCTCTCCCACTGGATTCAGCTGGTGTTGGCCAGCCCGGTAGTGCTCTGGGCTGGTTTCCCATTCTTTCGGCGGGGCTGGGAGTCGGTGGCGAGGAGGCGGCTCAATATGTTCACCCTTATCGCCATGGGGACCGGCGCCGCGTATGTGTCCAGCCTGACTGCCGTGCTCTTCCCGTCCTACTTTCCCCCCTCGTTCCGTGACGGCCGCGGCGACGTCCCCCTCTATTTCGAGGCCTCGGCCGTAATCACCATCCTCGTCCTACTTGGACAGGTGTTGGAGCTGAAGGCGCGCGGCAAGACCCGCGGCGCACTCCGATCGCTGCTTCGCCTAGCTCCAGTCTCAGCGCGGCGGATCGGTCCGGGCGGCGCCGAGGAGGATGTACCCCTCGAGGCGGTGCGGGTGGGAGATCGACTGCGGGTGCGTCCCGGGGAGAGAATTCCGGTGGACGGAGTTGTGCTGGAAGGAGCCAGCTCGGTGGACCAGTCCATGATTACCGGCGAGCCGCTCCCGGTCGAGAAGCGTGCCGGAGACCCCGTGGTCGGTGGCACAGTGAACGGCCTCGGCTGGCTCATCATGGCGGCGGAGAAGGTTGGGAGTGACACCTTGCTGGCCCGGATCGTCCGCCTGGTGGGCGAAGCTCAGCGCAGCCGCGCCCCCATCCAGCGCCTGGCCGATCGGGTCGCCGCCTACTTCGTTCCGGGGGTCATCGGGATAGCGTTGGTCACCTTCCTCTTCTGGAGTATCTTCGGTCCCCAGCCACATCTCGCCCACGCGCTTCTCGCCGGAGTCGCCGTCCTTATCATCGCCTGCCCCTGTGCTCTGGGCCTGGCCACCCCCATCTCAATCATGGTTGCGGTAGGCCGGGGCGCCTCTGCGGGGATCCTTATCAAGGATGCCGAAGCGCTGGAAATCCTGGGTAAGGTGGACACGCTGGTGGTGGACAAGACGGGGACGCTCACCGAGGGGCGGCCCGGAATTGGAGAGCTGCAAGCGCTGCCGGGGGTGGATCCCTCGGACCTCCTCCGACTGGCCGCTGGGCTGGAGATGTCCAGTGAGCACCCTCTTTCGGGCGCCATCCTACAAGGGGCCCGGCGGCGGGGCGTCTCGCCCGCCGTGGCCTCGCGGTTCCAGGCCTTGCCAGGCCGGGGGATCGAGGGCGAGGTGGAGGGGCGCCGGGTGGCTCTGGGCACCGAAAAAATGTTCGAAGAGCTGGGCGTCGAGACCTCGCCACTGGCCCGCAAGTCCACCGAGCTCAGGAGCAAAGGCCACACTGTTGTCCTGGTAGCACTGGACGGGAAGCCGGCTGGATTGATCTCCGTGGTCGACGCGGTGCGAGAGTCCACCCGTCTGGCCTTGCGGCGGTTGCGCGAGGACGGCGTGCGCATCGTCATGGCCACAGGCGACAGCCGGGTCACGGCGACTGCGGTGGCGCGGGAGCTGGACTTGGATGAGGTGGTCGCAGAGCTGCTGCCGGACCAGAAAGGAGACGTGGTGCGGCGTCTTCAGTCCCAGGGGCGCCGCGTGGCCATGGCGGGGGACGGCATCAATGATGCGCCCGCGCTGGCTCTGGCCGACGTCGGGATGGCGCTGGGGACTGGCACCGACATAGCCATGGAATCTGCTGGTGTCACGCTGGTGAAGGGAGACCTGCGGGGCATCGCGCGGGCGCGGCGCCTAAGCCTGGCGACGCTGCGCAACATCCGTCAGAACCTTTTCTTCGCCTTTTTTTACAACGCAGCGAGCATCCCGGTGGCGGCGGGCGTTTTCTATCCTCTCTTCGGGTGGCTCTTGAGCCCCATGATCGCCAGCGCTGCGATGAGTCTCAGCTCGGTTTGTGTCATCGCCAATGCGCTGCGACTGAGGAAGCTCAAACTTTAAGGCTGCCCCTCCACGGGCGGCATGGTGAGAACCCCCGCCTCCGTTCCCCGCGCCAACATTTGAATCCGGCGGACGTACGGCTGAATCTCCTTCAATCCTTTGGAAAAGGTGGCCAGGGCGGCCTCCTCCGGCTCGCTGCCGTGTGGCCCTTCCTCGAAAAACATTTGGAACAGGGTCTTCTTGGGAGGATAGATCTTCACATTGACTTCCTCCTTCTCCGGTATTCCGGCCGCCTTCTTGACCAAGCGCAACGCCTCGGGGAAGCCCCCCAGCTCATCCACCAATCCAAGCTCTTTGGCGTCCTGACCGGTCCAGATCCTTCCCTTGGCGATCTGCAGCACCTTTTCCTTGGGGAGCTTGCGTCCCTCGGCCACCTTGCCGGTGAAATCCTCGTACACCCGATCCAGCCAAGCCTCGAACCGGGCCCACTGAGCCTGCGAATAGTCGTGGGTCCCCGTCCAAAAGGTGGAGTTGGCACTGGTGTGAACCTCGTCCCACGAAAGTCCCACCTTGTCCCAGAAGTCTGACGTCAGCATCTTCCCCCCCAGCACTCCGATGGATGCTGTGATGGTGCCGGGCTGAGCCACGATCTTGTCGGCAGCCATGGCCACGAAGTAGCCGCCCGAGCCTGCCAGGTTGCCCATGGACACCACCACCGGCTTGCCGACTTTCTTGGCCCGAAGAGTCTCCCGCCAGATGGAGTCGGATGCCACGTAGGAACCTCCCGGAGAGTCGACGCGGAACAGGATCGCCTTCACGGCGGGATCCTTCAATGCCTGGCGGAAGGCGGCGGTGACGTGATCGGACCCCATCACCTCCTCACCGGAGAAGGGGCTGTAGCCCCCGTCGCCCCTGGAAACGACCCCGACGCCGAAAATCAGCGCGATGGTCTTCCCCGAGGCGTGGGGCCGCCCGGCCCGCTTGAGATACTCGTCCAGATCAAGGAACCTCGCGTTTCCACCCGCCTTTTTCCTCATGTTTGCGTAGATTTCATCACGGTAACCCATGCCATCCACCAGTCCCGCGGCCTGAGCTTCCTTCCCAAGGAAAGGACCCTTGTCCACCAGCGCCTTCACCTGGGACTCGGTCAGATGACGGCTCTCCGAGATCCCCTTCACGAGCTGCGAGAACCAGGAGTTCATGAGCTTCTCCATGGCTTCCTTGTGGTAGGGGTCATACTTCTTCTCGGTGTAGAAGTTCATGGCATTCTTGTACTCATATCGATGGTCCATACGGGGCTTGAGACCGAGCTTGTCGAGAGTGCCGCGGGCGAAGGGGCTCTCCAGGATGACCCCGGTCAGGCCGATGTCGCCGGAGGGCTGCAGCCAGATTTCGTCGAAGGCGGTGGCCAGGTAGTAGGCCCCGCCGCCCGGCCCGAACTCGCCGAAGGTCTCGGCATAGGCCACCGCCGGCTTTTTCTTGGCCCGAAAGGCGATGACCGCATTGCGCAGCTCCTGGACTTGCGCCATCCCCAAGGGGGCGGCTCCGACCCGCGCCACGAGTCCCACCACTCGGCTGTCGTCCCTGGCTTTTTCCAGGGCGTCCACCAAATCGCGCATCACCGGCGTGTCCTTCAGGGTGTAGGCCGCCACGGGATCGTCGGGGACGTCTTCGATGATCCCCTGCTCCAGGTCCACTTTCAGGATAGTCTTCGACGCCACGCTGCCTTTGCTGGCCCGCATCAGGGCCGCCACTCCTAGCCCCACGGCGAGCCCGAAGATTGCCAGCCCGCCGATGACAGCGAGAATTCGTACCAACACCTTACCCATGGTCCAATCCCCCCCTGGGATGCGTGGGGCGGCCTCTGTGTGCGTGCCTGTGAGGAGCGCGGACACGGCCGCCCTTCGTGTCTTTCATGGGATTCATACGTAAGGAAGTCCCGAGGGTTCTACCTTGGTCCGGGTGAACCTCACCTCCGCACCGAACTCCTGGGGCCGGTGCGAGTCGATCAACTCTCCCGGTAGTACCACCCGGCAAAGAGGGTCGCCAGGATGCAGCCCCCCAGCCCCTCCAGCGTCCAGCCCAGCGGGAAGAAGCGCGAGATGGGGGCCCAGGCCGATTCGGCGAAGTTGAAGGGAACGCTCCCGATGAGCCCAACCACCAGTCCCACTTTCAACGCCGAGAGCGGGCCGGCACCGAGGGTGGCGCGGGATGCGGCGTACAACCAGGCCAGGCCGATGGCGAGGACGATGAGGAGTAGCATGTACCAGACCACGAAGCCTGGGTAGCGAGGCTCCTTCAAGAACTCGCCCGCAGCCTGGGCCGTGGCGTAGCGCTTCGCCAGGAAAGCCATGTTGATGATGATGCTCCAGAGGTTCCAGACGACTCCTCCCAGAATCCCGCCCAGGACCACGCGCTTGCAGTTAATCTTCGAGGCATCGGGCACGGTGAACCTCCCGCGGCCGGCTTCCGGCCGCTTCCGAGCGTTCGCGGTCGGAGGAGGATAGATCAAAAGAGGGCCACCACACTAGTCCGCTCTGACTCGAGGTGCGGTAGACTAGTGGGCCACCAACTCCCGGGGGCCGCGTGGGGTGGGACCCCGGTCATCCATCGATTGCGAGGTTGACCCATGCGCCAGATCCGAGATCTCCTTTTGCTTCCCTTGCTTCTGACAGTCCTTGGGTGCAACAATCACCGCGACACGATTATCGTCAGCTCGACCGACTGCGGCCTGATCAGAACCGATCTTCTGGGGACGTACACCGTCTCGTTCAGCCCCGTGACCGCCGATCTTTTTAACTGCTCCGATATTTCCTTCAACGGGAACACGGTGACGGTGACCTCGACGCCCTTGAACTTTAGCGGCGTTCAGGTTTACGCCTCCGCCTTCAACACGGGATTCACCTTCACCGACGGAGCCAGTCCGCAGGGGCTCTTCGGAAACGTCGAGACGGATTCCTGCGGCATGAGCTTCTCCGTGCTGGACAACGAGGGGATGTACCTGCACTGCTTCGGGACGCTGGACCGCTCGACGGGCGGGGTGCGGGCGGCCTGCGACTCCACTTCGGTCCTGCAGATCCCGGTGACCGATCCTCCGGCGGTGCTGGCCGACTGCGACCTCAATCCCATCCTGCAGGTCTCCCTCACGATCCACTGAATGAAGACCACCCATGCGGGGTTTTGAGAGCACGCCTCCCGAAGTCCGGGAGATCCTGGGCCGCCGGATCGACCAGCTAGGGCTAAAGTTGGAAGGCTCCCCCGTGGAGCACTTCGTCCTTCAGCTCCAGGACGAGCTGCGCCGCAAGGGGCTGTTCAAGTTTCAGGCCGTCTGCTATTTAACCGACGAGTGGGGCTGCCCGGACCAGGAGCCCATCATCGGTATCCCCTTCTACCTGGCCGACCCGAAGCTTGCCATCCTCGAGAAGGAGATGAACGACCTGGAGGATGCGCGGGAGATCATGATGTACCTCCGCCACGAGGCGGGGCACGCTTTCAACTACGCCTACCGGCTCTACGCCACCCTCGAGTGGCGGAAGCTCTTCGGTCCATTCAACCGGCGCTACCGGGAGCATTACCGCCCGGTCCCCTTCTCCCGCCGGTACGTTCGGCACATCGAGGGCTGGTACGCTCAAAAGCACCCGGACGAGGACTTCGCGGAGACCTTCGCGGTGTGGCTGACGCCGGGATCCAGCTGGCGCAAGCGCTATCGGGGATGGCCCGCGCTGGAAAAGTTGAAGTACGTCCACCGAACCACCCGCGAGGTGGCCGATCGGGATCCGGCCGTGGGGCATGGCAAGACCGACTTGACCGTGGCGGAGATGAAGCTCACCGTCGAACAGTTCTACCGCAGGGTGGCCCGGCAGAACCGGGCGGCGGTGGACCTGGCCATGGAGGGAGACCTGGCGGACATCTTCGGAAAGCCCCGTCGCCGCAAGGACGGTCTCCGGCCCGCGGCCGAGATCGTCCAGGCCCATCGGGAGGATCTCACCGACAAGATCGCCTACTGGACCGGCGTGCGCCGACCCATCGTTCGAGCTCTGGTCGAGGCCATCATCGGGCACTGCGGCGAGCAGAAGCTTTACGGGGAGCCTGCGAAAGAGACCGCGTACCTCGTGGAGCTGACGGCCTACGGCACGACCCTGGCCATGAACTATCTCACCCGGGGCCGTTTCGTACTAAAGTAACGGGGTCAAACACTCCCGCGGGAAGGAAAACCAGGGAATCATGGCCAAGTTGCGCATCGCCGTCCTCTACGACATCTGGTACGAGGACACCCAGGAGAACGAGGAATCGAAGCCCTCGCGCAAACGCCGCAAGCCCGACAAGGAGGATCGGCAGGAGATCCACGAAGCCCTGCGAGAGGCGGGGCATTCCCCGTTCTACGCCACGGTGGACGGGACTCGGGACTCTCTCGCCGGGCTGGCCAAGACCGAATGCGACCTGGTGTTCAATCTGACCGCGTCCTGGGCGGGGGACGATACCAAAGACGTGCACCTGGCCGCTTACCTGGACCTCTGTGGGTTCAAGTACACGGGCGCCGGTCCCTTCGGGATACACCTCTCCCAGAACAAGTCCTTGGCCAAAAAGATCTTCGCCTTCCACGGCATCCGCACGCCCTATTTCGCAGGCGTGTACCGGGGACGACTCGACTGGGCCCATGACAACCTCTCCTTTCCCGTCATCGTGAAGCCGGCCCGGGAGGATGGGTCCATCGGCATCGAGTTCAACGCGGTGTGCGATTCCATCAAGGAGCTGATGGAGAGGATTCACGACATCCACGAAAAGTTCGACTCGCCGGCGCTCATCGAGGAGTACATCGAAGGGCGTGAGCTGTATGTTACCGTGCTGGGAAACGACAACCCGGTGGCATTGCCGGTGGTGGAGCTGGACCTCTCCAGGCTACCGGAGGGGACCCCGAAGATCGCCGGGGCCGACGTGAAATGGAGAACCGGAACAGAAGCTTATCGTAAGACCAAGAGCATCATTCCCACCGACCTGGAGGAGAAGACGGTGAAGACGCTAAACGATACCGCCATCGCCGCCTACCAGGCCGTGGAGCTGAGGGACTACGGGCGCATTGACATGCGTCTCGACAAGGAGGGCAAGATCTATGTCCTGGAGGTGAACCCGAACCCGTGGCTACACTCCAAGGCGGAAGTCGCTCTGGCGGCCAAGGAATCCGGGCGCAGTTATCCGGCGCTCATCGAGGAAATCGTCAACCTGGCCCTGTCGCGCTACGGGGCCTGAGCACCCAACCCGCTTCTTTTGTGAGGTGACCATGAAAAGCCCTTCCCCCGGCAGGCACGCAGCCGGGCTTCTGGCGCTGGCAGTTTTTCTCGGCGCGGCGGCGGCGCTCCGCGCCTCGGCCCAGAGCCTTGCTGACTTCGAGAAGAAGGTGACGGTGAAGACCCTGCCCAACGGCTGGACCTTCATCGTTTGCGAGAGACCCGAGGCGCCGGTTTTCTCTTTCTCCACCCACGTCAATGTGGGCTCGGCGCAGGAGGTGCCCGGGATTACCGGCATCGCTCATATGTTCGAGCACATGGCCTTCAAGGGAACCACCACCATCGGCACCAACGATTACCCCGCCGAGAAAAAGGCGTTGGAGAAGGTGGACCAGGCCTACGCCGCCTACGACGCCGGGCGGCGCGCGCGCAACGCCGATCCCGAAAAGGTAAAAGCGCTGGAAAAAGCCTGGAAGGACGCCCAGGAGGGAGCGGACCAGTACATCAAGAAGAACGAGTTCGGGGAAATCATCGACCGGGCAGGGGGCGTGGGCCTCAACGCCGGCACCGGCGCGGACTCCACCGTCTACTTCTACTCCCTCCCCTCCAACAAGTTTGAACTCTGGGCCTACCTGGAGTCGGAGCGCTTCGTGCATCCCGTCTTTCGGGAGTTCTACAAAGAGCGGGACGTGGTCAAGGAGGAACGGCGGTTGCGCACCGAGAGCACGCCCGTCGGTCGTCTCATCGAGCAGTTCGGTCTGGTGGCCTTCTCCGCTCATCCTTACCAGCACCCGACGGTCGGTTACATGAGCGACCTCGACTCGTTCTCCCGGGAGGATGCCGAGAAGTTCTATAAGACCTATTACGTTCCTTCGAACCTGGTGACGGCTTTGGTGGGCGACGTGAAGACCGCCGAGGTGATGCCGGTCATCGAGAAGTACTTCGGGCGCGCCCCCAAAGGAGAGCCGCCCCCCCCAATTCGCACGGTGGAACCGCCGCAGATCGCCGAGAAGTTCGTCCGGATCCCGGACCCGGCGCAACCCTTCTATGTGGAGGGGTATCACAAACCCGCCGCCACCAGCCCCGACGAGCCGGTCTACCAGGCCATCGTGGATGTGCTTTCCAACGGGCGGACGTCACGCCTCTACCGGAGCCTGGTGCGGGACAAGCAGATCGCCGTGAATGTGCGGTCCTTCCCCAGCTTTCCCGGGGACAAGTTTCCGAACCTCTTCCTGCTGTTCGCGGTCCCCGCGCCCGGTCACACCAATGACGAGAATCGGGACGCCATTCGGGCCGAGCTGGATCGATTGAAGAGGGAGGACATCACCCCCGAAGAGCTCGCCATGGTCAAGGCCCACGCCAAAGCCGATCTCGTCGAAGGGCTGAACAGCAACCAGGGACTGGCCAATCAGATGGCGGACTACCAGACCACGTTCGGGGATTGGAGGGAGCTGTTCAAGGCCGTTGACAAGATCGACAAGGTGACCCAGCCAGACATCCGCCGCATCGCCAACCAGGTCTTCACGGACACCAACCGCACGGTGGCGGTGGTGGAGACCGCTTCAGCCCGTCCCGCCTCCGGCGGCGATGGCGGCCGGTAAGGAGGAGGACCCCATGACCCGGCGACGCTTGATTCTGACGACCCTCGCCATTCTGGCGGTGGCCCTCCCCGCCTCCGCCCAGGTCCAGGATTGGAAACAGATCAAATATCCGCCCCTCCATCCCATGAACATCCCTGAGCCCCAGCGGGTCACCCTGCCCAACGGCATGCTGGTCATGCTCATGGAGGATCACGAGCTGCCCACCATCGAGGTCTCTGCCCAGATTCGGACCGGCAGCCGCCATGTGCCTGCCGACAAGACCGGCCTGGGGCAGGTCTTCGGCAGCGCCTTGCGCACCGGCGGCACCAAGACCATGACCGGGGACCAGATCGACGATTTCCTGGAGGCACGGGGCGCACGCATCGAGAGCTTCCTGGGCCAGGACTCGGGATCTGCCGAGGCCTGGAGCCTGAAACAGGACTTCCCCGAGGTGTTCAAGGTCTTCGTCGATGTCATCCGCAATCCGACCTTTGCCGAGGACAAGATCGCCATCGCCAAGAACCAGGTGGCCTCCGGCATCGCCCGGCGCAACGACAACCCCACGTCGATCATGTTCCGGGAATTCCAGAAGATCGTCTACGGCACCGACAGTCCCTACGCGCGGACGCCCGAATTCGCCACCTTGGACCAGGTCAAGCGTGCGGACCTGGTGACCTTTCATCAGAAGTACTACCAGCCCAACCGAATGATCCTGGGTGTGGTGGGCGATTTCGATTCAAAGCAAATGCTTGAGACTATCCGATCGACTCTCGGCGGGTGGCCCAAGGGCCCCGAGGCGAAGGACCCGACGACCCCCATCCAGTCCACCCTCAAGCCGGGAATCTACTACGTCCAGAAAGACGATATGACCCAGTCGGACATCATCATGGGCCACCTGGGCATCCTGAAGAACAACCCAGACATCTTTGCTGTGGACGTGATGAACGAGGCCTGGGGAGGGGGCTTTGCGGCGCGGCTCTTCAGCAATGTGCGGTCCAAGAAGGGGCTGGCGTACGCGGTGCGGGGCGCGGTAGACTCCGAATACGACCACCCCGGCACTTTCAACGCCTGGATGACCACCAAGACGGAGACCACCGCGGCGGGAATCGACGCTCTCATGGAAGAGATCGAAGGACTCTCCAAGTCGCCGCTCACCGATGCCGAAGTGCAGCGGGCCAAGGACTCGATCCTGAACTCCTTCGTCTTCAACTATGACTCGAAGGGAAAGATTCTCAACCAACAGATGGTTTACGCCTACTTCGGCTTCCCTGCCGACTACCTCTCCCGATACCGCCAGAACATCGAGAAGGTGACTCCGGCGGACGTCAATCGGGTGGCGAAGAAGTACATCCACAAGGATCAGCTGGCCATTCTGGTGGTGGGCCCCACCAAGGGACAGGACAAGCCGCTGAGCAGCTACGGAACCGTGGTCCCGGTGGACATCACCATTCCGAAGCCCAAGACTCCCGCCGGCTCGGCCTCCAAGAAATCGGCTCCCTAGGAATCCTTCGGCGCGGCCTCCTCCCCGGGGCCGCGCCTTTTTTTGCCGCCGGGGCCCTGACGCCTCCCTCCCCTGCATCTCGAATGTCAGAGAGAGTGAGCCCAAGCGGCAGATCATGGAGCCGGCGAGCGCATTTCCCTTGCCTCTCCAGCATTTTCCACGGATCTTTAGGTGGTCTTCGAATTTACGCTTCCTCTTGAACTGTGCTAGGCTCCAGTCACGACTAACCCTGTGGATACCCCCTTCGCTGGCATGGCCGACAACCCTGGCTGGAGGAATCCGTGAGCCGAGCGGCACGGGCCCTGTGGATTTTGGGCGCAATGATCAGCGGGAGCGTCGTCCTGGCCGGGACCGAGTCGAACCTCAAGGGGACCATCCTGGACAAGGCGGGCTCCCCTCTGCCGGGGGTTACGCTCCGCCTGCGCAATGACACCCTGGCGGTAGCCGAGCGCGGAACCGTCAGCAACACGAAGGGGGAGTACGAATTCCGCGGCCTCCCGCCCGGCTCCGGTTACCGGGTCGCCGCCTCGCTCGCCTCCTTCGCCACCATCGAGTACACCGACGTCACCCTCTCCCCCGCCGCCACCACCACCCTGGATTTCACCCTGCGACCGGCCACGGAGGCACGGGAATATGTCCGGGTGCAGGGCAAGACGGATGTGGTCAACACCGAATCGGTGACGGCTTCGACCAGCTTCACCTCCGAGTTCATCGCCGAGCTCCCCATCCTGGGGCGCGACTATCAGGACATCCTGACCCTGGCCCCGGGCGTCACCGACGTGAACCACACCGGCAATCCCAACATCCACGGTGCGCGGGACGTGGATGTGGTGACCCTGGTGGACGGGATGAACACCACCGACCCGTTCACGGGCCTGTATGGACAAAGCCTGAACATCGAATCCATTCAGGAGATCGAGGTGATCACCTCGGCCGCGACGGCCCAATTCGGCAGGGCCCAGGGCGGCTTCGCCAACATCCTCACCAAGTCGGGCGGCAATGAGTTCAAGGGAACGTTCAAGATGTTCGTGCGCAACAACCGACTGGACGGCGACGGGGCGGGCACCGACAAGCCGGAGCTGGTCGGCGGGCTCTCGGGAAGCAGCGACACCACGCACCTCAGCTTCACCGACCTGAAGCCCTTCCTCTCCCTGTCGGGGGCTGTCGTCCGGGACAGGCTCTGGTACTACGTCTCGGGGGAGTTCATCCAGGAGGAGACTCCCATCCATGCCCTGACACAGGCGTTCGTGGTCCGCACCAGCGGCTATCGAGCCTTTTCGAAGACGACCTGGCAGTTGAGTCCGAGCCAGAAGCTGGCCCTCTCGGTGATCGCCGACCACGAGACCAACGAGAACCAGGGGATCGACAGCCTGAAAGACGTGAAGTCTGGCTACAGCACGACGCGCGGCGGACCCACCTATACCTTGAAGGAGACCTGGGTCCTGACTCCCTCGTTCCTGCTGGACTCCTCTCTGGGCTGGTTCGACAACCGCTTCGGGCTCTCCCCCACCCTGAATCCCGACACCAACGGCAACGGCGTCCTGTTTGTGGACAATCGCCCGGACCTGGGTGGCAACGGCAACGGAGTCCTGGAGCCGAGGGAACGGGATCCCGGCGAGGACTGGGACTTGGACGGTGCCTACGATGTCTTCGAGGACTCCAATCACAATGGTCATGGAGATCCCGGCGAGGACCTCGATGGAGACGGGCGCTTCCTCATCCAATATGGATGCGAAGGGAGTCACCATGAGGACGTCAATTGCAGCGGGACGCTGGATCGTGAGGTGGACCGGAATGGGGATGGACTGCTGGAGCCTCAGGAGGATACGGGGATCCCCTGCAAGTGGTGACCCTGGTGGACGGGATGAACACCACCGACCCGTTCACGGGCCTGTATGGACAAAGCCTGAACATCGAATCCATTCAGGAGATCGAGGTGATCACCTCGGCCGCGACGGCCCAATTCGGCAGGGCCCAGGGCGGCTTCGCCAACATCCTCACCAAGTCGGGCGGCAATGAGTTCAAGGGAACGTTCAAGATGTTCGTGCGCAACAACCGACTGGACGGCGACGGGGCGGGCACCGACAAGCCGGAGCTGGTCGGCGGGCTCTCGGGAAGCAGCGACACCACGCACCTCAGCTTCACCGACCTGAAGCCCTTCCTCTCCCTGTCGGGGGCTGTCGTCCGGGACAGGCTCTGGTACTACGTCTCGGGGGAGTTCATCCAGGAGGAGACTCCCATCCATGCCCTGACACAGGCGTTCGTGGTCCGCACCAGCGGCTATCGAGCCTTTTCGAAGACGACCTGGCAGTTGAGCCCGAGCCAGAAGCTGGCCCTCTCGGTGATCGCCGACCACGAGACCAACGAGAACCAGGGGATCGACAGCCTGAAAGACGTGAAGTCCGGCTACAGCACGACGCGCGGCGGACCCACCTATACCTTGAAGGAGACCTGGGTCCTGACTCCCTCGTTCCTGCTGGACTCCTCTCTGGGCTGGTTCGACAACCGCTTCGGGCTCTCCCCCACCCTGAATCCCGACACCAACGGCAACGGCGTCCTGTTTGTGGACAATCGCCCGGACCTGGGTGGCAACGGCAACGGAGTCCTGGAGCCGAGGGAACGGGATCCCGGCGAGGACTGGGACTTGGACGGTGCCTACGATGTCTTCGAGGACTCCAACCACAATGGTCATGGAGATCCCGGCGAGGACCTCGATGGAGACGGGCGCTTCCTCATCCAATATGGATGCGAAGGGAGTCACCATGAGGACGTCAATTGCAGCGGGACGCTGGATCGTGAGGTGGACCGGAATGGGGATGGACTGCTGGAGCCTCAGGAGGATACGGGGATCCCCTGCAACATCAGGGGACTTTGTCCCGACGGCGTGATCCCCGGGACCAAGGGGAACGGCTTGCTCGATACGGAGGACCGCAACGGCAACGGCCGGCTGGACACCCTGGAGAATTCAGGGATCACCCCCTATCCGTTCTGGGTGGACGCCAACAGCAACGGTAGGGCGGACCCGGGCGAGTACCGCGCGCCGCTGCCTCCCGACCAGGACATCATGAAGGACGCCGATGGACGAACCTTCGGTCCCTACCCCTTCGATTTCAGCGACCACCGCAAGCGCGCCACCTGGATCGAGGACCTGTCGCTTTACCTGCCGGATATGGGCGGCTCCCATGACTTGAAGCTCGGAGGCATCTACGAGCACGAAGGGTACGAGAGCGACACAAACCAGCGACCCAACATCATCTTCCCGTCACAGAACCTGCTGGTCACGCCGCGGGGCGGATCCACGAACCCCTCCACCGAGGGCGATCTCAGCGAGGTCGACGCCACGCTTGCCATTCCCGCCCGCGTGATCAACAGCGCCACGGGCGACAACCTGGCCCTCTATTTCCAGGACACCTACAAACCCCTTCCCAACCTCACCCTGGGCTTGGGTCTGCGCTTCGAGACCGAGGTCCTGCGATCC
>QHVQ01000063.1 GCA_003222305.1 Acidobacteriota bacterium
TGCGGCGGCCGGAGCGCTTCACCATCTCCAACAACAACCTGGCGCCCCGGCTGAGCCTGAGCTGGGACCCCTGGGCCGACGGTAAGAGCAAAGCCTTCGTTTCGTGGAACCGGTATTACGGCAACCTCTTTCTGGCCACGGCGGTGCTGGAGCAGGGGCCCGACACGGTCTCGCGCCAGTACGACTTCGACGGGGACGGGGTCGATAACGAAACGGGGCTTCCCGACAGCCGTCTGGGAGCGATTCTCTCCGAGTCGCCTCTCTCCGCCTTCCAGGTGGATCGCAACCTGGCCACCCCTTACACCGACGAGTGGACCGCGGGGATCCAGCGGGAGCTGGCGCCCGA
>QHVQ01000064.1 GCA_003222305.1 Acidobacteriota bacterium
AGGTGGCACCTCTGGCCTTGTACCTGCTTTCGGAGGCGTCGGGAATGATGACTGGGCAGGCCCTGAACCTCTGCGGGGGCGCCACGACCGCCTGAGGGCCACGGGGTTCACCCCGGATTCCGCCTACTGCGGCCGCGCCCTCTTGATCACTTCCCCGAGCAAGGCATAGAAGTCGCCGCCCAGTCGGCCGACCGGCTTGAGCCTGGAGGGATTCACGCTGCCGCCCTCCAGGAGGTCTTCCCGCACCTGGTAGAGGAGCACCCGTCCCAGGATGAGGGCGGTGCCCGCCACCTCCACGATTCTCTCGAGAGCGCATTCCATGTTCACCGGCGACTCGGCGATCCGGGGCGGCTTCACCCTGGCGCTGGGAGTCGGCGTCACTCCCGCCTGAGCAAACTCATCCACGCCGGACGGAAACTCCCCCGAAGACGCCACCATGGCATCCACCAGTTCCGGCACGACGATGTTCACCACGAATTCTCCAGTCCGCTCGATGTTGCGCCAGGTGTCCTTGCGCTCACCCCTCCGGGCCCCCACGGCGATCATGAGGATGGGCGGCTGGGAAGAAATCCCGTTGAAGTAAGAGAAGGGAGCAAGGTTGGCGGACCCTCCCGGTGAGAGGGTGCTCACCCAGGCGATGGGGCGCGGGACGATGAGACTGATCATCAGCTTGTAGGCGGCGCGTCGGTCCAGCTGTGCGGGATCGATTTCCACGTTTCTCCTCCTGCGATGATGCCTTCCGGGCACCCGGGACAAGTGCCGGGATCAAGCTTGGGGGAGCAGAGTGCCGGCGGCCAGACGGGCCACCAGGGGCCGATCCGCTTCGAGAAAGTCGAAGTCGGCGGTGCGGCTCCTGGGCACCCACCGCATGCTCCGGAAAGAGCGATTCACCGGCTCCTTCTCGAAGGCCAGCACCTGAAAGAAATGCAGCTCCACCAGGGGCCCTACGGGATATTGATGCAGCAGCCTCTCCAGAAAACGCAGGTCCTCCGCCCGGACCCGAATCTCGAGCTCCTCGTCCAGCTCCCGGATCAGCGCCTGGGCGGCGCTCTCCCCCTCCTGGAGCTTTCCCCCGGGGAATTCCCATTTTCCATCGAAGGCGCCTGGGCCGGCGCGCTGGCATATCAACACCCGGTTGCGCCGGAACAGAATTCCTGCGGCCACCCGCATCACCCCGACAGCCTCCTCAGGGACGGCCGGGCCATCCCCTCGCACCCCGCAGGACCCGCTGCAGGCGCGGGATCGCCTGTCCCTTCATCGAAACTTCCAGCGCTTTCCGAAAACCCACCCCGTAATCTGGATCGGGGGATTTCTCCATCTCCAACATCTTGACCTTCGCCTCGTCGCTTCCACCGTGCTTCAAGACCAGATAGGAGGCCAGCTCGGCGGATCCTTCCGCCTGATCCAGCGGCAGGCTGTCGAGTCCTTCCAGGTGCTGCCAGACATGGATCAGCTCGTGGGCGATCACCGCCTCCAGGAGCCAGCTGGGGAGCCCGGAGAGCAGGTAGACGCGGTTCCCGACCGATACTCTTCGGCCCGAGCGCGTTTTCGTCTCGAGGGTGAGGCCCAGCTCGCCGCCCGCCCGCTGCCCGGGAGGAAGCAGCGCGTTCAGCCGGGCCTTGTCCACGAGCTCCCACGTGAAGCTCCCCTCGCGAACGGGAAAGCTGTCGAATATCTGCAGCCGTATCCTCTCTACCAGCGTCGCTGCTCTGCCCGGTCGGTCCACGCCGCTCCGATCGCAGATCGCGCAGACCCGCATGCCGTTGGCGGAGCTGACGACGCTGCCGCCGGTGGTGGAAGGGGCCATGGCGCGGCTGCAAAACGGGCATAACACCTTCCTGCCGTGGCGCTCATGGAATGGATTTCCCCAGGGATCCACGAGAAAGGAACCCCCCAGGGGTTCTCCGCAGATGACGCATCGCGTGGCCTGGGTTCGGAGGCAGGCCGGGTGATAGCTCTTTCCTCCTTGCACCAGATAGGTGCCTTCGATGGGCTTGCCGCATGCGGCACAGTGCGGCTGCTTGGCTTCCCGGTAGCAGGTCTCGTGATAGCTCTTCCCCTCCCAATCGATACGGGAGTCGACGATGGGCTGGCCGCAGACGGCACAGCGGGGCGCCTTGACTCGCGCATAGCAGCTCTCGTGGTAAGCCCTCCCCGACTCCTCCAGGTAGCGGCCCGTGATGATCTCTCCGCAGACGGCGCAACGCAGCTCCGAGGACACCAGGGGGGATGCGAGAATGGACCAGGCGACGAGGAGTGCCGGAAGGGCGAGGCCCGAGAAGCGACGGTGGCGAGGGGCGGTCACGAAATCCTTCTCCGGATTCGCCCGGGGGCTCCCACTCCATGAATCTTCATCATGTTGGTGCCCCCGGGAAAAGAGGTGCTCCCCGCCACCACGACAATCCTGTCCCCCCGCGAGATGAGCCCGTGCCGGAGCATCTCCTTTTCCCCGCCGGCCAGCATGGTGTCGGTGTCCGACGCGAAGTGGATCAGCACGGGGGTCACGCCCCAATAGAGCGCCATCTGGCGCGCCACGGCGCGATCGAAGGTCAGGGCGATGAAGGGGCAGGGAGGGCGGAGCTTGGAGAGGAAGCGCGCCGTCCGTCCGGTCTGGGTGTAGACGGCCACCGCACGGGCCCGCGCGTCCAGGGCCGCCTGGCTTGCCGCATGGACCACGGCGTGCAGGTCTTCGTCGGGCGCGCAGCAGCCCCCTTCTCCTTCCGGGCCGCGACCTAGCCCGCTGGCCTCGGCCTGCCGGATGATCGCGTCCATCATCCGCACCGATTCCACCGGAAAATTCCCGGAAGCCGTCTCGCCCGAGAGCATCACCGCATCGCTCCCATCGAAGACGGCGTTGGCCACGTCCGACGCCTCGGCCCGGGTGGGTCGCGGGCTCTCCATCATCGACTCGAGCATCTGGGTGGCGGTGATGACGATGACTCCGGAGAGGTTGGCGCCCCGGATCATCTTTTTTTGCAGGACCGGAACCTCCTCCGGAGAGATTTCCACCGCCAGGTCCCCCCGGGCCACCATCACCCCGTCGGCCTGGGAGAGAATGCCTTCCAGCGCTTCCACCCCCTCCCGGCGCTCGATCTTCGCCACCAGGGGCAGCTGGCGGCCTCGACTCATGGCCCGCCGTGCCCGGATCAAATCCTGGGGACGCTTCACGAAGGAGAGCGCGATCCAGTCGGCCTGCTCGCGCACGGCGAACTCCAGATCCTGGCGGTCCTTGGAGGTGGGCGAGGACGCGGCAACGGGCGTTCCGGGCAGGTTGATCCCCTTGTGCTCCGAGAGCGTGCCTCCCACCACCACCCGGCAGAGGATCTCCGTGCCCGCGACGCGCAGCACTTCCAGCTCCATGTTGCCGTCATCCAGGAGCACCCGACTTCCCTTCCTCACGTCCCTGGGAAGGTGGCGATATCCGGTAGAGATGAGCCCAGGCCGGCCGAGGATGCTGCGGGTGGTGAGGGTCACTCGCGAACCGGCCGGGAGAGTGACGGGAAGGTGGCCCACGAGATTTCCGGTGCGGATCTTCGGCCCCGGAAGATCCACGAGAATACCGATCTGCCTGGAGTGTCTCGCCGCCAGTCGGCGCACCAGACGAATTCGCCGCCGGTGCTCCTCGCGGGTCCCGTGGGAGAGGTTGAGGCGGAACACATCCACGCCGGTGAGCACCAGATTTGAGAGGATCTCGGATCCTTCCGAGGCGGGGCCCAGGGTGGCGACGATCTTGGCCATCCGGGGGGTGGGCGGCGATTCCGGCATCGGCGAGAAGGGCTCCTAATTGAGGGCCGCTTCCATCTTTCGGATGGCGGCGATGGAGCTCTGCACCTGCTCCGAGTCGGGGTGGAGGGCGAGCATCATGGCCACCGCGTGGCGACCCCGCTCCAGGTCCCGGCGACGCAGGTAGATCTCCCGAAGGTTGGTCAGCATCCGGATCAAGATGTCGCGCGGCGTCGCGTCCGCCAGGAAACGCTCCGGCAGGTGGTTTTGGTGCTTCTGGAGAATCGCTTCCGCCGTCCGAGAGCCGAACAGGCTCGCCAGGCGCTTCGGAAGCTCCTGGGGCAGCAGAATCTCGCCGCGGTTAAAGGGGTCCACGTACAGATCCCGCTCGGCGCTGCGGTGCCGGACCAGGAAGTTTCCGGGAAAGGAGACCCCGACCAGGGGGAAACCCAGCCGTCTCGCCACCTCCAGGTAGATGACGCTCAGGCTGATGGGAATGCCCAGCTTTCGATCGATGACATCATTCAAGAAGGAGTTCCTGGGGTCGTAGTAGTCCTCCTGATTTCCTCGGTACCCCTCCTCTTCGATGAGGAGCGCATTGAGAACCTGCAAGACTACCAGGGGGTCTCGCGAGGCCGGGAGGCGCGGCCGGGCCAGTCCCGAAAGGCGATCCAGCTCGGCCAGATAGCGGGCATGGTCCAGGGCCGGGTATTCCGAGCGGGCGATGAGGAGCACCGCGTGATCGAGCGGGATCTCCCTCCCCGGGACGCTGCACAGTTTCTGGAGCTGGGTCAGGATCTCTTCCAAGTTTTCCACCCGCGTTTTCCGGCGTTGCCCGAAGGCGAGAGACTCTTTTATGATAACCGAAATTCGGCGCGGAGGTTCTGCGGCTGCGGGCGCGGGAGAGAGGATGCAGGCATCGGGAATTCTGGACGAGGGAGTGCGACGACGGCCCACCGGGCCCGTCCTGTTCTGTGGCGAGACTCGGCTCTCCTACCCCGAGGCGCGCCGCCGGATCCACCGATTGGCGGCCGCTTTTTCGCGCCTGGGTGTCGAACCCGGGGAGCGGGTCGCGATCCTGCACCGGAACTGCCATCGATTCTTCGAATCCTACTTCGCCGCCCTGCACTGCGGAGCGGTTCTGGTCCCCCTCAACCCGAAGCTGGCCGGCGCCGAGATGAAGACGGTCCTGGAGGATGCCGAGGCTTCCCTAGTGATCTCGGAGCGTTCCATGTTCCTGGGGCTCGCCCCCTTGTTCAAGCGCCTGCCCGGGCTGCGGGGAATTCTCTGGACCGGTCCCATCCCGCCCTTCGATAACCCCCTTTTCAGGTCCTACGAAGGGGAGATCGACGAATCACCCGATGCCGATATGGCCCCGGAAAATCCCCCGGACGACGCCATCGCCCAGATTTACTTCACCTCCGGAAGCACCGGGATCCCCAAAGGGGTCATGCTCACCCGCGGAAACCTCATGGCGCACGTCGAGCGGGTCCTCCCCGACCTGGCGATCGATTCCCGCACCACGTGGGGACACATCGCTCCCATGTTCCATCTTGCCGACGCGTGGGCCGTCTGGGCGGTGACGGCCGCGGGTGGCACCCATTCCTTCCTGCCCGAATTCTCCGCCGCGGGGGCCCTGGCGCTTCTCGAATCGGGCAACGCAGGCATGACCAACCTGGTCCCCACCATGATCCACCGGATGCTCCGCGAGGAAGGAGTGGAATCGCGAGATTTCTCGCAGCTCAAGCTCCTGCTGAGCGGCGGCGCCCCCATGCCCGCCGAGACGGTGCTGCGAATCATGAGCGCGTTTCGTTGCGAATACGTTCAGACCTACGGTCTGACCGAGACCGGTCCCTTTCTGACCTTGTCACGTCCCGATACCGCCATGAAACACTGGCCCATCGCGGAACAGATCCGGATCCGATGCACCACGGGAAGACCCATGCGGGGCGTCGAGGTGCGGGTGGTCGGGGAGGACGGAGAGGAGGTCCCGAAAGACAGCAAGAGCGTCGGAGAGATTCAGGCCCGGGGACCCACCGTGTCACCGGGCTACTGGAAACGGCCCGAGGAGACGGCCGCCGCATTCCAGGATGGGTGGTTGAAGACGGGCGACCTGGCGGTCGTGGGTCGCGAGGGATACCTGAGCATCGTGGATCGGAAGAAGGATCTGATCAATACCGGCGGCGAGAAGGTCTATTCGCTGGAGGTGGAGAACGCCCTGGCGGCGCATGCCGAGGTGGTGGAGGCGGCCGTGGTGGCGCTGGCCGATCCGGACCTGGGGGAGGCGGTCGCGGCCGCCGTGGTGTTGAAGGAGCCGCACCGAGCGACTCCCGAGGAGCTCATCGCCCACTGCGCCCGCCATCTGAGCTACTTCAAGGTCCCCAGGACGATTCGCATCGTGACCGATCTACCCAGAACCGGCTCGGGCAAGGTCCTCAAGCGAGTCCTTCGCGAGCGCCTCGCCTCCCCGGCGCGCGAGCCGACCTGAGCGTGAACCGATCCCTCAAATTCCGGTGACTTTTAGCCGCCGCCGGTTGGCGAGGAATCCGAGCCACAGGCGTGGACCGCTAGGGCGTCGCCACCGGCTGATCCACGAAGATTCTGTCGGCAGGATCGAACGGAGGATCGAAGAGAGAGAGCACCTTGGTGGGCTGCTTCGCCTCATAGCTGTGGATCATGCCGCGCGGGATCATCAACAGGGAGCCAGCCTTCACGGGATAGGCTCGATCCCCCAGGATGAAGATGCCGCTCCCCTCCAGGAGATAGACGGTTTCCCCGTGATCCTTGTGGAAATGGGGCCGCACTCGGCTGCGCACCTGGATCAGATGGGCGCTGACCCCCTGGCCGCGCAACAACTCGACGCTGCTCTGGGAATCTCCTTCTCTCAGGGGATGGGCGGCGAGAATCTCGTCAAGACGAACTACCGGCGCCGCGGGTTCCTGCTGGGCCGGGGGAGCAGCCGCTCCCGCAGCCAGCGCCAGGAGGGCCGCCGGGAAGAATTGCAGCCATCGCCATCGCATCACAATCACCTCCCTATTGCAGTAGCCGATCGTCGCCGTTGTCGTGGTGGTTCCAGTAATCCAGGCGCAGAGACTTCCTCAGCCGATAGACGCTGCCTTCGGCGGTTTCCATTCTCAGCAGACGGTGCGGGAGCGCCGCCTCGAAATAGTAGCGATCCTTTCCCTGCGGGCCCGAGAGCTCCACCCGGTAGGCGTCGAACGTCCCGGCGGGCACCGCAACCTTCTGCCTTCCCGCCACCTGCAGGGTCATGGTGACGAGCGACAGGTTTTTCACCCGACCCGAGATCTGGGTCGGGAGCACGCTGACCTTCCGGGGTCGGATCTCCTCGAAATCCATGCCGCGGAGCTGCAGGGGTAAGGCGTCGTAGAGCAGGCCCTCGGGACCGAAAGGGATCTCCACCGTGCGGTCCCCTTCGCGGTCCCAGTAAGAATGGGAAGTGTGCAGCAGATGGTCGGTCTGGGGGAGGATTTCCACATAGGTAATTCCGCAGGACTCGAAATGGGACATGGCAAGCTTCAGCGGCCGCAGCGAAGCTCGCTCGAGAAACACCGACAGCATTTGATGATAATCGTAGGTTCCGGTGGGAACCCTACGGACATGGTTCAGCTTGAGGACTTCGACGGTCTTTCCGGGGACGGGCCCGTCATCGGACTTTACCCGCAGATCCCGCTTCAGGTCCTCCTTGACCACGATCATTCGGGCCTCGAAGCTCCGCTTCTCTCCGTAGCGAGGCTCCTCGGCCTGGTAGAGATTGAACTCCGCCTTGCCGTCGTCCCATATCGGATCGCCTGCGAAGGCGTGACACTCATCCGCCCGGGATGGGAAGAGAAGAAACGGCATGAAGAGGAGGCCGAGCGCAGTGGCGGCACGGCGGCGAGGCGCTGGGACAATTCTCATCAAGGAGGTGCTCCTCTCAGTCCGGTTTGACAGCCGCGGGCCGTCTGCTTATCGTTCGCCCCCCCGGCGCCGGTGGCGCCGCAGCCCGAAAGGAAGCGGTCCTTGCGAGACCGGCGGCTCTATCTGAATTACTCGGCCTTTTATTTCTTCTACTTCGCAGCGTGGGGGATCTTCGCCCCTTACTTTCCACTTTACCTCAAGTCTCTCGGAATGGGCGGGGCGGAGATTGCAATCCTCCTCGCCTTGGGTCCCCTGAGCCGGTTTCTCTTCCCGGCTCTCTGGGGGCTTTGGGCCGATCGGGTCGGGCATCGCAAGGAGCTGGTGGTGGGCTCTCTGGCCGGCAGCTGCGCCGTATTCACCGCTCTCTTCTGGTCGCGCCACATCGCGGCGGTGGCGGCGATCCTTTTCCTTTACGGCTTCCTCCTCGCACCGGCTGTCCCGTTGGTGGAGGGAATGGTCCAGGAAGAGACCGATCGCCGGAGATTCACTTACGGCCCGGTGCGACTCTGGGGCTCGCTCGGCTTCATCTTCTCGACGATGTGCTACGGAACCCTCCTGGACCGCTTGCCGGTGGTGTGGGTGCTCGCGGGCATCCTGCTCTTCTCGGCGCTGAACGTGCTGTCCGCGACGCGACTTCCCGCGGGGACCGGGGGCGATTCCCACCCGCGCCGCAGCTTGCGCCGCGCCGTCCTGCGCCCCGAGATCCTCCGCTTCCTGGCCGCCTCCACCCTCATGCAGGCCAGCCACGGAGCCTACTATGCCTATTTTTCCCTGCACCTGGATCGGCACGGCTTCACCCGAACCGCCATCGGACTCTATTGGACCCTCGCGGTGGCCTCCGAGATCCTTCTGATGCTGGTCTCGGCGAAGCTGCTGCGAACCGCGGGCCCCTCGCGGCTCATCTCGGTGAGCCTGGGCGCCGCCGCCATCCGCTGGCTGCTGCTGTCGCAGGGGATCGACCCGAGGCTCCTGGCCCTTGCCCAGGTCCTGCACGCTTTCAGCTTCGGGCTGTTCCATGTGGCGGCCGTGAATGCCACCCATCGGCTCTTTCCTCCCGCTCTCCGAAGCTCCGGCCAGAGCCTGTACAACTCCCTGACCTACGGCCTGGGAAACCTCATCGGGCTGTTCGGCTGCGCCGTCCTGGTGGACTCCGTGGGAATTCGCGGACTGTTCGGCCTCTCCGCGGCGCTGGCGGTCGTCGCGCTGCTGATTGCGCTGCGCCTTCCTCCGGAGCCGTCGTCGCCGGAGGGGTGAGGTTCGGGAGGCTATCTTTCGATCCGACCCTGCGCTAGAATCCCGCCGATTTCCCGGCCCGAGGAGTGACGTGCGCGGCACCCGAGAGCAGATCCGCAGGATTCCCAAGACCGAGCTGCACCAGCATCTGGACGGCTCCATACCCCCTTCCACCATCTGGCGGATGATGCGCCGCCATGGGCTCAACCCAGTGCGCGATCTCGGGGCCATGCGCAAGCTCCTCACCATCCAAGAGGGGGAGGAGGGAACGCTTCTCGCCTACTTGGACAAGTTTCACTATCCGCTCTGGATCACCCAGTTTTACGAAAACATCCAGGAAGCGACCGAGGCGATCGTCCGTGAGGCCGCCCGCCATGGCGTGAAAACGCTGGAGCTGCGCTATTCGCCGGTCATCCACACCTTCGCGGGACTGACGCTGCGGCAGGCCATCCGCTCGGTATTGTCGGGTCTGAATCATGCGTCAAGGCGGTACGGGATCGACTGTGGTCTCATCATCATCGCCATGCGCCAGCACGGTCCCCACATCGCGAAGATCCTGGCCCGGCAGGCCATCTCCGAGGCGCAGCACCTGCACGATCGCACGGGAGTGGTTGGCTTCGACATCGCGGGGCCGGAGCGCACCACGCCGCCGAGACTGTTCCGGGAGGCCTACGAGGTGGCGGCACGGGGAGGTCTCGGAGTCACCGCCCACTCGGGAGAGGAAGTGGGGCCTGAAGTGGTCTGGCAGACCATCGAGGATCTGGGAGTCTCGCGGATCGGCCACGCCTGTTCGGCGGTGAAAGACCCGGCCCTCCTGCGGCGGCTGGCCCGCGACAAGATTCTGGTGGAGTGCTGTCTGACCTCGAACTACCAGACCGGCGCGGTGGGCCGCAATGAGAAGCACCCGGTCGTGGAGTTCGTGGAGAAGGGAGTGCCGGTAGCCATCTGCACCGACAACACCACCGTCTCAGGCACCGACCAGACCCGGGAGACGCTGCTGCTCCGCCGCTATTTCTCCCTGAAAGACATCGCCCGGATCCACTCCGAGTCCCGGCAACACTCCTATATCTTGAAGCGCCCCAGACCCAGCACCCGATGACCCTCTTCGTCGCCGACCGGGGTCGATGAAGACGCGCCGGGAGCCGGCGCGGCCCCCGGCGGTTCATCGGATGGAGCTCTGGGGAGTTTCCGGCTCAGGGGGCGATGGTCTGGAGGACCTTTGCCAGCGCCTCCTCGACCGTGCCGCTCTGGGGTGCTCCGTTCAGCCTTCCGATCTCCTTCCCCTCCTGGAGGAGGATGATGGTGGGCACCCCCGTGATCCCCTTCGCCCGGACCGTTGGATCGGTGAAGAAGCCTTTCGGCAAGGCCTGGAATTCGGTTTGCAGCGCCTGGTTGTTCGCCGCTTGGAGCGACTTCACCAGCCTGGGTACCCACGCTTCGCAGTGGCCGCACCAGCTCCCGAAATAAATCTGGATGTCGGTCTTGCGAGTGTACTTGCTCAGGAAGGCCACCGCGGTCTCGTTCGGCTTATAGTTTTTGATCCGCGACTCGTAGTCGGGATTGTGGGCGATGATCCTTTCCAGCGTCTGGGGCCCCACCAGTGGGGCTCTCGGACTCAGCCGGACCTTGCGCCCTTCCGCCTTGAAGATGATCTGCCCGCCGGTGGCCTGGTAGCTCGAAATGGGATCGGTGGGGGTCCCCTTCATGCTCACGTTCCCTTCCGCGTCCCGGACGACGTTTTCCTGGGGGATGTACCGGATGGTCTGATCCGCCCGACAGACGACGACTGGAAACCTGAGGCTGCACCCGAGGACGAGGAGGTACGGGTCTCCGAAATAGGTCTCGGCAGTTCGGACTTCAGCACCATCCACCTCTACCCTCCAGGTGGGATCGGGGAGAAAGGCGAGAACTGCCTCCGAGGAGGAGGACGGCGAGACATCCGAGGCGAAGCCGAAAACGCTCCCCGTGGCCAAGGCCAGGACCGTCAGAACCATCCACCCCCTCACAAGACCTCCTCGGGCGCCGGCGGAGCGCCGTCCCAGATCCGGGACACTCTGCCATCCTTGAGCTGGAAAAACCGGGGGAGCTTGCGGTACAGCCGCTTCAGGTCCGAGCGGGGAACCGCCACCACCTCAAAGCTCGGATTGGTATTAAAACAGAAAACTTTCTTCTCATCCACCTCCCCGCCAAAGAACGCGATGACGGCCGGCGTCCCGGCACGTCCTCCGATTGCGTTGAGCCGTTTCACGACTTGCCGCGAATCGGGAGCGTCCAGATCCAGCAGGGCGACCAGATAAGCGCCACGGCCAAGATCCACCGGCGCCTCGCGCAGGGGAAGGTCCCCGACCGAGCGTCCTATTCTTAGCTCGGTCACCAGCGGATCCAGCGGCAGAGCATAAGCGCTCAGCGGTAGAACCACTCCCACCAGAAGCGCCGCCGCCACCACCGCTATCCCCCGGCCCCGCGCCGGCGCCGATCGTCGCACCCCGAGTAAGAAAGCGAGAATCCCCAGCCCCAGCAGCCCCGTATCTTCCACCAGCACCTGCCCGGGTGTCCGGGAGGCGATGGATCCGAAACAGCCGCAGCCTTCGGTCTTCCCCTGAGACCAGGCATAGGCGGTGGCCGACATGAAGACGAGGAGCAGGATCACCGTGGCCGCGGCGGCAAGCCTGGCGCGATAGCCCGCCAGCAGTGCGGACCCCAGGCCGATTTCCAGCGGCAGCAGGGTATACGCGAGAATCACCGCCAGCGACCCCGAGACGATTCCATAGGTCTCGATCTGCCTCACAAACTCGGTCGGATCCACCGCCTTGAGGATGCCTGCCACGATGAAAACGAGCCCCAGCGCCCCGGCGGGAAGGGCGCGCAGAGAAGGGAGAATCACGAAACCTCCTCCGCTGCGGGAAAGGATGGCTGCCGATGGGGAGAGAAGGGCTCCAGCGAGTGCGAGGTCTTGCCACGGAGTATCCACTCCGCCAGGAGCGCGGCCGTGACCGGGGCCAGCAAGATTCCGTTGCGATAATGGCCGGTCGCCGCGAGAAGTCCCGGGCGGACCGGTCCCAGGAGCGGCAGACCGTCGGAAGTTCCCGGACGCAGACCCGACCAGGAACCCGCGAAGTCGGCGCCCTCCAGCGTCGGGTCCAGGGCGAGCGCGGAAGCGGTGAGCTTCATCACGGCCTTGGGGGTAACAGCCTTTTGAAACCCCGCCCTCTCGAGGGTGCTTCCCGCCAGCACCGTGCCATCCCTGCGGAAGACCAGGTAGGCCCGCGGGGTGACCAGAACATGGCGGCGCGGCCGGCGCCGCGCCTCAAACACCAGCATTTGTCCCCGCACGGGGATCACGGCCACCCCGACTCTTCCCAACAGGGCGGAGCTCCATGCGCCCGAGGCGATGACCACCAGATCCGCCTCCAGCACCTCACCGCCTGCGAGCACCACCCCGGCGACCCTGTCCCCCGACTCGCGCAGGGAGACCACCGGACACCCTTCTCGAATCTCCGCTCCTCGCCCCCGGGCGGCGACGGCCAGGGCCCGGGTCAAGGCCACCGGATTCACGCGCCCGCTGCGGGGGAAGAAGAGTCCACCCAGAATGTTGTCGCTGAGCCCCGCCTCCACCCCCGCAATCTCTTTCGCCGAGAGCCTTTCCACCGGGAGACCCGCCTGCTGCTGCCACTGAAGGAGTCGCCGGGAAGCGGCCTCGTCCTCCCGGGTCAGATCCAACACCAGTGTTCCGGCAGGGTCCATCTCAGGGTCGATTCCGGACTCCTTCCAGACGCCTGCGGCGAAATCTGCGAAGAGGCGGAACGATTCCATCCCCAGCTCGAGGAGGGGAGAAGGCGACTCGGCATCGAGCTGGGCACAGAGAATCCCCGCCGCCGCCGAAGAGGCCTCCGAACCCACCCGATCCCTCTCCAAGAGAGTGACCCGGCACCCGGCCCCGGCTAGCTCACGGGCCAGGGAGCAGCCAATGATTCCTCCGCCGATGAGCAGGACCTTCGGACCCGCGTCACGTGCCATGGCTTCTCTTCCCACCTTTCAAACCAACGTGATGATCTGCCCCGATTCCACGTGGGTGCCGGGATCCGCCAGCCGCAGGACCGCTTTCACCATGCGCTCCAACGGGACCCATTGGGACGCCCCTCTTTCCCCCATCTCCCGCCGGTTCTGCCCGGTGTCCAGAATGGTGGGGGCCACGGCATTGACCGCCACTCCCGTCCCGGCGTACTCCAGCGCCGCCACGCGCACCAGAGCTGCCACTGCCGTCTTGGCCGCAAGGTAGGCCGACATCAGCGGCTTCGGATTCTCCACGGCGGCGCTGGTGAACAGCACCGCGCGCCCCCAACCGTCCCGTTTCATCACCGGGAGCCCCGCCCGCAGCACGAGAAAGGCCGTGACGAAATTGCTCCGCCATTCCGCTTCGATCCCCGCCAGCGACTGCGATTCCATCGGCCCGTATTGGGTCAGACCCCCCGCTGCGTGCACCAGAATGTCGACGCGGCCTTCCCGGGCCGCCAGGTCCCGGAACAGAACCTCCACCTCCTCTTCCCGTGAGAGGTCCGCCGCTTGGGTGCGCAGGCTCCCGGCGGGTGCGGCCAGTCCATCGGCCACCTGCCGAAGCCCCTCGGCGTGGCGCGCCGCCAGGACGAGGCAGGCCCCTTCTCTGAGCAGGGCGGCCGCGACCGCCTCTCCCGCCTGTCCCGTGCGGCTCGCACCGGTCACCAGGGCCACACATCCCCGTAGGTTCATGATTCCACCTCCGGCTTGTCCTCTTCAGTCCAGTTTCAGAACCAGCTTCGGCGGCGAGGCTTCCACTTGGGGGTAGGGATCGTTTCCCGCTTCCAGCTCCCTGAATAACGGATCGATCTGCCGGCGCAGGTGATCCAGATCCACGCCGCTGCAAGGCGAGGAAAACTCCTTGAGATAATTCCGTGCCGTCCCCAGGACTTTGAGTGCGCCGCGGAGGTTCCCCGATTCCAAGTGATAAAGTGAAACCGCCACCTGAATCAGTCCCTTCAGAAATCGACCCTCCTCCCCTTCCCTTCCGTACCAGGTCTTCTCCCACGCTTCGTGGGCCTCGAAGTATTCGCCCCGGTTGAAATGCTCGGTGCCGGCCGTGAGATCGGCGGGAAGCAAAGGACTTTCCGGCATGGTCCCGCCCTAAGCGGGCCGGTAGACGGCCAGGGCGTTGTCCCGGAGGACCCTCCCGAGGGCCCCCTCGGAGAGGGGCAGCGCTTCGATTTCGGAGACGTTGCGCGAGATGGCAGGGACCGCGGGTCCGGGCCAATCGGAGCCGAAGAGAACCTTGTGCGAGATTTCCTCCAGGCGCGGGAACATCTTCAGCAGCGAGCGGGGCGGGATGCCCGAGATGTCCATGAAGACGTTGGCGAACCGCCGGACGAGAAAAAACGCCGTGTCTCCCCAGAGGGGCCTCCCACCGTGGGCGAGCACGATGGTGAGGCCGGGAAAATCCACCGCGACATCGTCGAGAGCGAGGGGATCCCCATACACATTCCTGGCGCCCGGAAAGATGGACGTCCCGGTGTGAAACATGACGGGGAGGCGGCACCGGGCGGCCTGCGTGTAGATGGCCTCCAGTGCGGGGAGCTTTCCGGTGCGATAGTCGTTGGGGTGGAAGAGCTGATGCGGCGGATGAACCTTCAGCGCCCGCACCCCCATCGCCGCGAGCCGCTCCACGTCCCCGCTTGGATCCTTGCTGAAGCGTGGGTGCACCGAACCCATCGCCACCAGCCGGTCGGCGTGGCCCCGACAGTACTCGGCGACATAGGAGTTGACCGAATCGGTGAACCCCATCAGGTCGGGACTGACATAGTTCACCAGGACCGCCCGCTCGATCCCCTCACCGTCGAGGTGTTCGAGGAATCGGTCCACCGATCTCGAGAATCCCAACAGGCGCTCGAAGTCGCCGTGCCCATTCTTCATGGTGGCCAGCACCGAGGGTTTCATCTGCTCCCAGGGCTGCATGTGGATGTGGGCGTCGAAGACGCCCGAGACCTTGCCGCCCATCAGGAAGCGCCCCCCTTGAGGAGCCGATCGAGCTCGTCCGTCAGCGTCCTTTTCTTGGACTTCTGCTCGCCGACGAGGCGTGTGACCAGCTCGCCGCTCCCGTCGAAGACATAGGTCTGCGGGAGAATCACCTGCCGTGAACCCAGCTTATCCACTCCGGCGTACTTGTCCACAAACAGGCTCCCACCGACCAGGACCGGGATCTTCAGGCCTGCCTCCTTCAGAAACCCCGGGAGGTTGCGGAGCGTGTCGGTGGTCCCGTCGGCCGAGACGGCAATGAAGGTGATCTTCTCGGGCGGATAGCTCTCCTGAAGCGCGGCAATCTGCGGCAGGTCCTTCTTGCAGGGAGGGCACCAAGTGGCGAAGAACTCCACCACCAGGACCCTTCCCTTGTAGGGAGCCAGAGTGGCCTCCTTCCCGTCGAGGTCGGCCAGGACGTACTCGTACAGCGTCGGCTCGTCTGCCGAAGCCCCCCTGAAGAAAAGGAGAACGCCCAGGACTGCAACGAGCCCGCGAAGCGTCTGGAATGGCAATAGCATGGGGTGATTCTAGCGGCGCGGGGGGTGGGGGTCAAACACGGCAAGGGCAAAAAAAGACGGGCCGAAGATGGTCGCGACGGGGGACCCGGTCGTTTATTCACCCCCCTCAGGCATCCTCAGCCCGCTTCGAGGGTTTTATATAAGCAAGGTCAATGCCTCGAGAGTTCCGGCTCGGCAGCGGGCCCAAGCGAATACGCTAACCTTCGGAACGGCTGCCCTTCCCGAACGCCGAGCCGCGGAACGAGTGCCCGAATCGATGTCGGAAAATGCCGACAGGTCATTACAAGACTTACAAAACGGGGGGTGGCGATTACCAAACTGCCAGCCCTCCCCTCGAATCCTCGCAAGGATCTGGAGGTTCCTGGGTGAGGCAGGTCGCGCCGCTGGTTGACGCTTTGAAGGGGCGGTTGCTAAGATGGCGGCGCACTCCGGGAAAACTCAGTCCGTTTCCTTCCGGATCACCGGTCAGGAGCCCATTCTCATGTCTTCCGAAAGCAGTTCTGCCCTACCCTCCGGGAAGCTATTCATCGGAGGCAGCTGGATGGATGCCCGTTCCGGCCGGACGTTCGAGACCCTCAACCCTGCCACCAACAAAGTTCTGGCCAGGATTGCCGAGGCGGAGGAGGCCGACCTGGACACCGCGGTGACGGCGGCCCGCGCGGCCTTCGACGGGGGGCCTTGGCCGAAAATGACCGCCGCCGAGCGCGGACGAATTCTCTGGCGGATGGCCGATCTGCTCATGCAAAAGGCCGATGAGGTGGCGCGGCTCGAATCCCTGGACAACGGCAAGCCGATCTTCGAGTCCCGGCAGGTGGACATTCCGCTGGTGGCGGAGATCTTTCAGTACTACGCCGGCTGGGCCACCAAGATCACCGGGGACACCCTTCCGGCCCGCGCCGGGGCCTTCACCTACACGCTTCGGGAGCCGGTGGGAGTGGTGGCCGCCATCGTCCCCTGGAATTTCCCGCTGCTTCTCACCTCCTGGAAGGTGGCACCGGCGTTGGCCGCCGGGAACACCGTCCTCATCAAGCCATCCTCCAACACCCCTCTCACCGCCCTCAAGCTCGCCGAGATCGCCCAGGAGGCGGGGCTCCCCGACGGGGTCTTGAACGTGGTGACGGGGAGGGGCTCGGTCATCGGCATGGCGATGGTGAAGCATGCAGGCGTGGACAAGATTGCCTTCACCGGCGAGACGAAGACCGGCATGGAGATCATGAAGGCCGGGGCGGAGACCCTGAAGAAGATTACCCTCGAGCTGGGCGGCAAATCCCCCAATATCGTCTTTGCCGACGCCGACCTGGATGCCGCCGTGCGGGGGGCCACGGTGGGAATTTTCTATGGCAAGGGGGAGGTCTGCGCCGCCGGCTCGCGCCTTTTCGTCGAAAAAAAAATCCACGACGAGTTCGTGCAGAAGCTGGTGGCCAGAACGAAAAAAATGGTACCCGGGGATCCGCTGGATCCCAAGACGCGCTTCGGCGCCATCGTGAGCCGGCCCCAGCTGGAGAAGGTGCTGCGCTACATCGCCACCGGCAAGGAAGAGGGGGCGCAGCTGGTGGCGGGGGGCGAGCGGGCTCAGGTGGAAGGCCTGGACGGAAATTTCGTGCTCCCCACCGTCTTCGATCACGTCCAACCCGGAATGCGCATCGCCCGCGAGGAGATCTTCGGACCGGTCCTTTCCACGTTGGAATTCTCCGATCCCGAAGAGGCGATCGCCCAGGCCAACGCCACCCCTTACGGACTCGCCGCCGGACTCTGGACTCGGGATGTGGCCAAGGCCCATCGCGCCGCGCGGGCGCTCAAGGCGGGCACCATCTGGATCAACACCTACAACCGTTACGACCCCGCTCTGCCCTTCGGCGGATACAAACAGAGCGGCTACGGCCGCGAGCTGGGAGCCGCCGCGCTGGAGCACTACACCCAGCTGAAGAGTGTCTGGGTGGACCTGGAATGAACGAGGACTCGGTCCTCTACCGGGTCGAGTCCCCCCTCGCCTGGATCACCCTCAACCGACCCGAGAAAAAGAATGCCCTGGCCGGAGCCATGCGCGAGGAGCTTCTCGAGCGGGTGCAGGAGGCCTCCCGCGACTCCACCATCCGCTGCCTGATCGTCACCGGTGCAGGAGACGCCTTCTGCTCGGGAGGCGACCTGGGCGTCATGGCCGAGATGAAGCAGAAGGGCGCCGACTTCGAGGAACTGGGCCTCTGGTTGGACGCGGGAGGGAAGCTCGTTTCGGCGCTGGCGGTGCTTCCCAAACCCTCGGTGGCCTGCGTCAATGGGGCCGCCGCCGGGGCCGGATGCAATCTGGCCTTGGCGTGCGATTTCCGGATAGCCTCGGGAGGGGCAAGCCTGGGAGAGACCTTCGTCCGCGTGGGACTGCACCCCGACTGGGGAGGAACTTTTCTGCTGCCGAGGCTGGTGGGATCGGCCAAGGCGCTCGAGCTGTTCGCCACGGGAGAGATGGTCCTGGCGGAGGAGGCGCTGCGCATCGGGCTGGTGAATCGCCTGGTGCCAGCCGACCGG
>QHVQ01000117.1 GCA_003222305.1 Acidobacteriota bacterium
ACCACTGCGGTCTATTGGGGGGTAACGGGCCCGGGAATCCCGGCACTCCCGGTCCCGAACTCCACACTGCAAAGGAGGTCCTTCCCTTGAGCAAACGACTCTGGTGGCTCCCCATCGCCCTGCTCGTCTTCGGCGGCGCCGCGCCGGCCGATGAGCTGGACGTCGCGACGGTCCCGGCGGTGCCTTTCACTTCCGGCGCTCAGGCTCGATTCTTCCCCGTGGCGCACGATCTAATCATTCCGCCCGGGGACCACGTGGCCCAGGTGCTCAACGTTTTCAATATGGAGCGCGTGTCGGTGCAGGCGGTGGCCGACTCCACCCTCGGCGACGGCAGTCTGATCATCCGAATCGGCTTCGGCCCCCCTCTCGTGGGAGACCCCACCGCCAAGCTGGATCTCTCCTTCGTGGACTCCGAAACCGCGCGGGCGTCCTCCCTCACTCCCGTCAAAGGACCCCGCATGGCCGTGGTGATCCACAACGACCGGGCGGTTCCAGTCAAGGTCAGCGTTGGGGTCTACGCTACCAACTGAGCCACCCGCCCCCTCAGGAAGGCTGGATCCGTTCGAACCCGGTGTAGGGAATGAGGGCCTCCGGGATGCGGACGGATCCACTCTTCTCCTGAAAGTTCTCCAGAATCGCCACCAAGGTTCTCCCCACCGCCAATCCCGAACCGTTCAGGGTGTGGACGAATTCCGGCTTCGCTTTGGGCGAGGGGCGGAAGCGGATGTTGGCCCGGCGCGCCTGGAAGTCCTCGAAATTGGAGCAGGACGATATCTCCCGGAAGGTATCCTGGCTGGGGAGCCAGACTTCCAGGTCGTAGGTCTTGGCCGAAGCGAAGCCCAGGTCTCCGGTGGCGAGACAAACGACCCGGTAATATAGCCCGAGCCGCTGGAGAATCGACTCGGCATCCCGGGTCAACGACTCCAGCTCGTCGTACGAATCTTCGGGCCGCGCGAACTTGACGATTTCCACCTTGTTGAACTGGTGCTGCCGAATCAGTCCCTTGGTGTCCCGGCCGTAGGAGCCCGCTTCGCTGCGGAAGCAGGGGGTGTAGGCGGCGAACTTCCTCGGCAGCGTCTCCGCGGACAGGATTTCGTCGCGGTAGATATTGGTCACCGGCACCTCGGCCGTAGGAATCAGGTAGTAGTCGGAGGCCTCGATCTTGAAGAGGTCGGCGGCAAACTTGGGCAGGTTGCCGGTGCCGACCAGACTCGCGGAGTTCACCAGGAAGGGGGGAAGGGTCTCGGTGTAGCCGTTCTCGTTCGTCTGGATATCCAGCATGAAGTTGATGAGGGCCCGCTCCAGTCTTGCCCCGGCGCCGGTGGAAAGGCAGAAGCGCGCTCCAGCGATCTTGGCGCCCCGCTCGAAGTCCAGGATGCCAAGGGCCGTGCCGATCTCGTCGTGGGCCAGCGGCTGGAAATCCAGGCCGGGCTTCGCTCCCCAGACCCGGATCACCTGATTGACCGAGGCGTCGGGCCCCACGGGAACGCTGGCATGCGGGATGTTGGGGATGAGCAGCATCCAGGCCCGGAGAGACTCCTCCACCCGGGCGATTTCTCCGTCCAGCCGCGTGACTTCTTGTCCCACCCCCCGCATCTCCTCGATGAGGGACGTGGCGTCCTTTTTCTCCTTCTTCAGCCGGGCAATCGCCTCCGAGGCACGGTTCCGCCTTGCCTTGAATTCCTCCACCTGCCGAAGGAACGAACGGCGGGCAGTGTCCAGGCGGTGGAACTCGGAAAGATCCGCCGCGGCCCCGCGGTTCCGCAACGCCTGCTCCAGTTCTTCGGGGTGCTCCCTTACCCGGTTGATGTCCAGCATGCGTCGGCTCGCTCTCCTCAGGCCGGATTCGAGCTCGCTTCGAGGGGCGGCAGTTTAGTCAATGCCTGAGCCACGCGTCAACGCCGGTCGGACGCGGGCGCGGTGGTATAATCCCGCGTCCTCACCAGGAGTTTCGTCATGAACATCAGGAAAGCCGTCTTTCCCGCCGCGGGACTGGGGACCCGATTCCTCCCTGCCACGAAGGCCCAGCCCAAGGAGATGCTCCCCCTGGTGGACAAACCCGTGATCCAGTATGTCATCGAAGAGGCCATTGCTTCCGGCATCGAGAACATCATCATCGTCACGGGCCGCGGCAAGAATGCCATCGAGGATCACTTCGACGTCTCCTTCGAGCTGGAGCGAACCCTTGCAGAACGGGGCCAGAAGGAGCTGCTCGGGCTGGTTCGCGACATCTCCAGCATGATCCACGTTTCCTACGTCCGCCAGAAAGAGCCCCTGGGCCTGGGCCATGCGGTGCTCTGCGCGAGGGAGTTGGTGGGCGACGAGCCGTTCGCAGTATTTCTGGGGGACGATATCATCGACTCTCGCGTCCCCGCCATGCGGCAGATGATGCAGATCTTCGCCCGCCGGCATTGCAGCATCTTGGCGGTGGAGCCCGTTCCCCGGGAGCGCACCAGCGACTACGGCATCATCGCCCACAACGGCCGCTCCCGGAACGGCGTGTACCAGGTCTCCGACCTGGTGGAGAAGCCGGCCCCCGGCGAGGCCCCCTCGGATCTCGCCATCATCGGCCGGTACATCCTCACTCCGGAAATCTTCGGGTGCCTGCAGAAGACTCGTCCCGACGCCAAGGGGGAAATCCAGCTCACCAACGGACTCCGGGCGCTGCTGGAGAAGCAGTCGATCGCGGCCTACCGGTTTCAGGGGAAGCGCTTCGACACCGGAAACAAGCTGGGGTTTTTGAAGGCCACGGTGGAGTTCGCGCTCAAGCGCAAGGATCTGGGGCCGGGCTTCCGCGAATACCTGAAATCCCTGAAGCTTTAGCTCAGTCGCTGGTGGATTTCTTCCGGGTGGCCTTGGAGGCAGCCTTCTTATCCTTGTCGGATTTTTCGTCGGCCGATTTCTCTTTGGAGGGTTTCTCGTCGGTCGATTTCTCTTCGGAGGTTTTCTTCGTCTTCTCGTCGGAGGTTTTCTCGTCGCCGGAGGGCTGCCCCTTGCGTGCGTAGTCGGTGATGTACCAGCCGGACCCCTTGAACTGGATGGCCGGCGCCGACGGGAGCCTCTTGACCTTTCCCTTGCACTTGGGACAGGTCTTCACGTGCGGATCCGAGTGCTTCTGGATCCTCTCGAAGCGGTGGCCGCATTTCCCGCATTCGTACTCGTAAAGAGGCACCGCGTCTTCTCCCGCTGAATGCTTTCGACGAAAAGGCCTGTGGATTATGGGTGCCGCTTTCGGGCTTGTCAAGAACCGCCGCGCGGTCGGCCCCGCCGGCCTGAGGTATAATTCGCCGCCTCAAGCGTACTGCCCTGCAGGCTTCGCCGGGAAATCTCGCCCATGGATAAAATCAAGGTTCGGGGAGGTCGGCGTCTGCAAGGCGTCGTGCAGGTAAGCGGCGCCAAGAACGCGGTGCTCCCTGCCATGGCCGCCGCACTTCTGACCTCGGAGCCGTTGGTACTGGAGAACGCACCCCAGGTCCGGGATGTCTCCACCATGATCCGGGTGCTGCGGCGCATGGGAGCCGCCGAGCCGGACCGCCGCGGATCCCGTCTCACCCTCCAGGTTCCTGAAATCGTCGCTCCCGAAGCACCCTATGAGCTGGTGAAGACCATGCGGGCCTCGGTACTGGTGCTGGGCCCGCTGCTGGCCCGCTGCGGAGCAGGTCGCGTGTCGCTGCCGGGAGGGTGCGCCATCGGCGCGCGACCGGTGAACCTTCATGTGGCCGCGCTCCAGAAGCTCGGCGCCCGCATCGAAGTGGAGCACGGCTACATGGTGGCCGAGGGACGCGAGCTGCGAGGGGCCGAGATCACCTTCGAATCCAAGACCGTCACCGGGACCGAGAACCTCATGATGGCGGCCGCCAGGGCCCGGGGGCGCACGGTGCTGCGCAACGTGGCCGAAGAGCCCGAGATCGGCGATCTCGCGGTGCTGCTCAATGCCATGGGAGGAAAGGTGGAGGGAGCCGGCAGTGACACCATCATCATCGACGGCGTGGAGCGGCTGCATGGCGCGGTCCATCCGGTCATTCCCGATCGGATCGAGGCCGGAACCTTTTTGATGGCCGCGGCCATCACCCAGGACCACCTGTCGGCGGTTTTGGAGAAGCTGCAGGATGTCGGGGTGCGGCTGGTGGTGGGACGCGATGCCATCCAGATCCTCCCCGACGGGCCCTTGCACTCGGGCAACCTGGTCACCCTTCCCTACCCCGCGTTCCCCACCGATCTGCAGGCTCAGTACATGGCCCTCATGACCCAGGCTGAAGGGAGCTCGGTGATCACCGAGTCGATCTTCGAGAACCGCTTCATGCACGTGGGCGAGCTTCGCCGCATGGGAGCGCATATCGACATCGACGGCCATTCGGCGGTGGTCCATGGCGGGACCCCCCTCACCGGCGCCCAGACTATGGCCACGGATCTGCGTGCCTCCGCCTGCCTCATCGTGGCGGGTCTGGTGGCCCAGGGGGAGACGGTCATCGACCGGGCGTATCATATTGATCGCGGCTACGAGCGCATCGAGGAAAAGCTCCAGCAGGTCGGGGCGGACATCGAGAGAACTTACTAGGAAACCAAGGAGGCGAAGGCATGGCCGACTGCCTGTTCTGCCGCATCGCACGCAAGGAAATCCCGGCCAACATCCTCTATGAAGACCGGCTGGTGACGGCATTTGCCGACATCCATCCCCAGGCCCCGGTGCACGTCCTGATCATCCCCAAAGCCCACTTCGACACCCTCAACGACGTGACGGCCGAGGAGCAACAGCTCCTGGGGCATATCGTGCTGGCAGCCACCAGAGTGGCGGGGGAACAGGGGCTCAGGGACCAGGGGTACCGACTGGTGGCCAACTGCCAGGCCAGCGCCGGGCAGTCGGTGTTCCACGTCCATTTTCATCTGTTGGGGGGCCGGAATTTCCAGTGGCCGCCAGGCTAGGCGCACTTGCAGACTTACCGCCGCTCGCTCGGGATCCGGGCGTTGAGCCTGGGTTGCCTGCTGCTTTTCTCCCTGCTGGAGTATGCGCATCTCGCCTCCGGCGGCCGCTTCCTCACCTTCGGAGGCCTCCTGCTCGCGGGGCTCTTCATCCTTTCCCTCGTGGCCACGTTGCTGAACCTGGGCGACCGGTACAGGATCGATGAGCAGGGGATCCAGTACGCCAATCCCCTCCTCGCCCGCATGGGACTGCCGGTGGAGCGTCGCATAGACTGGCACGAGGTGGTCTCGGTACGCGCCTACCGCCCCCTCCGCTTCGGCGCTCGCGACGACGCGCCCACCGCCCTTTTCTTGAATCTGGTCACCGGCCGGCGGTTTGTCATCGACTCGGTCGAGCGCTTCGAAGAAGTGCATCGCTCCATTACTACCCGCTTGGGAAATATCGCCCCCTCCGGATCCGGCCAGGGCCTGACCCCCTCGTGACCGCCTCCCGCCGCAGCCTCCTCCGCTGGGGATTGCAATCCGTAGCCGCGCTGCCGCTGACCCGGAGACTCTCCCCCCTCCTCGCGGCGCTTCCGGAGATTCCCCTCCCGGATCTGGCCTCCTTCAAGGATCGGGACGATGAGGAGTTCTGGCAGGCCGTGCGCCGTTGCTTTCCTCTGGACCCCCAGGTCGTCTACCTCAACAATGGCTCCCTGGGACCGACACCGCTTCCGGTGCTGCGAAGCCTCGCCGATCTCACCCGGGAGATCGCTTCCGATCCTTCGGAAAAGATGTGGGGACCTTTGGGGAACCGACTGGAAGAGGTCCGAGGGAAAGCGGCGGCATTGCTGGGAGTCGCCCCCGACGATGTCGCGCTCACGCGGAACACCACCGAGGGGATCTCTACCGTCGGCCTCGGCCTGGGGCTGACGCCGGGTGACGAAGTGATCACCACCGACCAGGAGCACCCGGGCGGCGCCGGTGTCTGGCAGTTCCTGGAAGGCCGGGGCGTGCGGCGGGTCACCGTCCCGGTCCCCCTGCCCCCGGCGCCTTGGGAATCATTCCTGGAAAAGCTGGAGGCGGCTCTCACGGCGCGAACGAGAGTCCTGGCGCTTCCCCACCTCACCTTCGGATCCGGCCATCTGCTGCCGCTGCGTGAGGCCGCGACCCTCGCCAAACAGCACCGGCTGCCGCTCTGCGTCGACGGCGCCCACCCGCCGGGCATGCTCCCCGTGGATTTGCAGAGCCTCGGCTGCGCCACTTATGCCTCCTCATCCCACAAGTGGCTCCTCTCGCCTCCGGGGACCGGCACGCTCTTCGTCGCGGCGGAGATCCGAGAGCGCCTCGCGCCCCGGGTGTTCACCGGGACCGGGTTCACCGGAAAGACCGCGCGCCGCTATGACGACTTCGGCACCCGCAACCTGGCCGAGGTCCTGGCGCAGGGCGCCGCGTTGGATTTCCATCGGGCGATCGGCCCCGAACGGGCCTGGCGGCGCATCCAACTCCTCACCGGGCACCTGCGCAAGGGGCTCCAATCGATCCCCCGCGTGCGCATCCTCACACCGCTCGAATCCGGGCGCTCCGGAGGTCTCACCACCTTCGCCCTGAAAGGCATCCCGCACGACCGGGCGCTGGAGCTTCTCGGGAAGGAGGCCCATTTCGTCCTGCGGGCCATTCCCGAGCTGGACGCCATCCGTGTCTCGACCGGAATCTACAACCTCCCCGAAGAGCTGGACCTGCTGCTTTCCGCCGTCGAGGGAATTGTTGCTTAGGCCCGCGAGCGGTCCCAGCGCACAGGGAAGCTTGGCGAAAGCAGGGTCCGCTGCGATATCATGTCGGCTTCCATGAGACGCTACCCCGCATTCGATCCTCCCGAATATGTTTCCTGGCACCCGGATCCGGAAGTCCAGCGCCGCTACGACGCGACGCTCCGCAAGGACCCCCAGCGCCGCGCGATCCTCCGCTCCCTCTCCCGGGACCACCTGCTGCGACTCTACGCGGGACTTCTCCGGGCGAGGCTCCACGACATCGCTTTGCAGCGCTGGGTTCGCCAGGGTGTCCTCTCCAAGGCCTGGCTCGGGACCGGCGAGGAGGCTGTCGCAGTGGGCAACGCCCAGGCTCTCGAAGCGGGAGACCTGGTCGGCCCCATGATCCGCAACGCCGGCGCCTGCCACGAGCGCGGGATGCCCGTGGCCCAGATGCTCAAGGCCTACCTCGGCACCCGCGACCAGATCACCCAGGGCCGGGATCTTCACACCGGCGATCCCGAGCGGGGCATCCTGCCGCCGATCTCTTTTGTCGCCTCACTGGTTCCGGTCTTTGCCGGGGCGGCCCTGGCCTTCCAGCTGCGCCGGCAGCCCAACGTGGCCCTCACCTGGGTGGGGGACGGCGCCTCGCATACCGCCGAGTTTCACGAAGGGTTCAATCTGGCCGCGGTGAACCGGCTGCCTCTCATCGTCGTGTTACAGGACAACCAGGTGGCGCTGGGCACGCAGCTGAAGGCGCACCAGCGCTCCGAGCTCGAAGATCTGGTCTCAGCCTATGGGGCGGCGGGACTGTCCTGCGACGGCAACAACGTGCTGGACGTCTTCGCGGCCACGCGGCAGGCGGCCGACCTTTGCCGGCATGGCCGGGGCCCGGTGATCCTCACCGCCCACACTTTCCGCATGGGAGGGCACGCCACCCATGACGAGCAGGAGGGCCGGAGTCTCTTCGCCGCCCGGGTCTTCGCCGCCTGGGGCAAGCAGGATCCGGTGGGATGCTTCGAGGCCTGGCTGACCGCCCACGGGACAGGAAGGGGAAGGGATGGTAAGATCCTCGCGTCGACGCTGGAGGCCACGGAAGCGGAAGTCATTCGAGAAGTCGATGCCGCGGCGGAGGAAGCCCTCAGGAGCCGCGATCTCCATTCGCCCCGCCCCGAGCAAGCCCTGGGCGGCGTCACCGCCGACTAAGGAGAACGAATGAAAAACAAGACCGGCCGGGCCCGCGCCGAGGTGAAGGAGCCCGGTCTGGACCGGCAGGCGATGCTGGCCATCTATCGCAACATGGTGCTGTCGCGGCGGATTGACGACAAGCAGATCCAGCTCAAGCGTCAGAACAAAATCTTCTTCCAGATCGCCGGCGCCGGCCACGAGGCGGTCCTCACCGCCGCCGGGTTGGTCCTCAAGCCCGGCCACGACTGGTTCTATGCCTACTACCGCGACATGGCCTTGATGCTCCAGCTCGGGATGACCCCCAAGGAAATCCAGATGGAAGCCCTGGGCTGCGCTGCCGATCCCAACTCGGGCGGCCGCCAGATGCCGTCGCACTGGGGTCATCCCCGGCTCCACGTGGTTTCCAAATCCTCCTGCACGGGGACCCAGTACCTGCAGGCCCTGGGCTGCTCCCATGCCGGGCGCTACATCTCCCTGGTGAAGGAATGTCGGGAGCGCGCGCTGCAGGTCGAGAGCGACGAAATCACCTACGTCTCGGGCGGTGAAGGATCCACCAGTGAAGGGGAGTTTTGGGAGGCGCTGAACACCGCCTGCAACCTGAAGCTCCCCCTCCTCTTCATGATCGAGGACAACAAGTACGCCATCTCCGTCCCGGTGGAGGTGCAGACCGCCGGCGGGACTATCAAGGCGTTGGTGAAGGACTGGCCGAACCTGCGCTACGAGGAGCTGGACGGCTGCGATCCCCTGGAGAGTTACCGAGTCCTCTCCGACGTCGTGGGCGAGATGCGGAGGCGCCGGGAGGGCCCCGCGCTCATCCAGGCCCATGTGGTGCGCCCTTACTCTCACTCCCTCTCCGACGACGAGCGCCTCTACAAACCCGAAAGGGAACGGCAGGAGGAGGCGAAGCGCGATCCCATCGTCCGCTTCGAGAAGGTTCTATTCGAAGAGGGATTCGCCGATGCAGCCTTTCTGGCTCGCATGCGAGAGAGCATCGATCAGGAGGTCAACGAAGCCACCGAGAAGGCCATGGCCGAGGCGCTGCCGACGCCCGACACCCTCTTTCACTTCGTTTACTCCCCCGACGTGGATCCCACCGCCCAGACCTTCGCCAGCGAGCCGCAGCTGGAGGGGGATCCCAAGACGATGGTGGACCTGCTCAACGCCTGCCTGCGGGACGAGATGGCGCGGGATCCGCGCATCGTGATCTTCGGAGAGGACGTGGCGGACGCCAGCCGGGACCAGTATCTGGACGAGGTGAAAGGCAAGGGCGGCGTCTTCAAGGTGACTCACAACTTGCAGCGCCTTTACGGTCGCGAGCGGGTCTTCAATTCTCCCCTGGCGGAGGCGAACATCATCGGTCGGGCGATCGGCATGGCGACCCGAGGGCTGAAGCCGGTGGTGGAGATCCAGTTCCTCGATTACCTCTGGCCTGCCTTCATGCAAGTTCGCAATGAGCTCTCGATCCTGCGCTGGCGCTCCAACAACGGTTTCGCCTGTCCCGTGGTGGTGCGCGTCGCGTCCGGGGGCTACCTGGGAGGCGGGGCGCCGTATCACAGCCAGTCAGGCGAGGTCTTCTTCACCCATACGCCGGGACTGCGAGTGGTGATGCCCGCCACCG
>QHVQ01000065.1 GCA_003222305.1 Acidobacteriota bacterium
CGAGACTTTCCGTTCGCAGGCGAAAAGCGGCGAGCCGACTCAGTTGGTCTGGGTCAGCGTCACCCGGCGGTTTTTCAAGCGGCCCTGGGGGGTGCTGTTGTCGGCAATGGGTTGGGATGCGCCGTATCCCTTCGCCGTCAGCCGCGACGCGTCCACCCCTTTGCTGATCAGGTATTTCATCACCGATTCGGCCCTGGCCTGCGAGAGCTTCCTGTTCAAGGTTTCGTTCCCCTGGGAATCGGTGTGTCCTCCAACCTCCACGTTCACGTTCGGAAACTCCTTGAGAGACTCGGCGGTTTTATCCAAAATGCCGCGGGAGGCGGGGGTGAGCTGGGAACTGTTGGTCGCGAAGTTGACTCCTTCCAGCACGATGGACTTCTGCTCAGCAAACATGGGGGGCGTCGGGGGTGGAGGGGGAGGCTCGGGGGCAGGCTCCGGGATGGGGCAGCCTGCCGCGTCCACCTTCGTCCCCGGGGGAGTGTTGGGGCACCTGTCCTGATAGTCGAAAACGCCGTCTCCGTCGCTGTCCATCGGGCAGCCTCGCGCATCTACCGGCGCGCCCTGGGGAGTATCCGGGCAGGCGTCCTTCTCGTCGATGACGCCATCCTTGTCCGAGTCGGGCGGGCAGCCGGTCTTGTCCACGCTGCTCCCCTTGGGGGAGTCGGGACAGGCATCAATCCCATCCGGAACGCCGTCACCATCCGTGTCGATAGGACACCCCTTCGCGTCCACGCGGGCGCCAGCCGGGGTGTCCGGACACTTGTCTTTCTTGTCGGGGATGCCATCGCCATCGGCATCGGCCGGGGCTGCCGCACCCGCCGCCGGCGCGCCGCCAAACGACCAGAGGACGCCGCCGGTGACCTCCGCGTTGAGTTGGCGATTGAGAGGATCATCATACTTGATGGACACATAGCGAGCGTCCAGTCGCAGGCCGAAGGCCTTGCCCAGATACCATCGCAGGCCCGCACCGACGTTCTCGCCCAGGTGGCTTTCGGAGCCTAAGGAGCCAGCGCCGGTGATCTCCCGTCCCAGCCCTCCCGTGAGGAACCACCGCAACGGCCGGCCCGCGAGAAAGTTGTAAAGCAGGTTGAGGCGGTACGAGCGAATGTCAAACGACACGTTGCTCAGGCTCAGGGAGGGATCGAAATCAGTGGTAGTATTGAAACGCTGGAGGGAGCCCTCCAAGCTCCAGTGATCCGAGAGGAAGTATCCAAACCGAGCTCCGTAGAGCCAGCCGTTTTGCGGGTTGGACGCCACACCGGGAATGAATTTGTAGTCGTCAGGCAGCCCGACCCCCCCGTAGGCGCCCAGTTCCCAATCGTTCTTCTGTCCCTTCTCCGCAGCGGCCGGAGTTGCGAGCAAAGTCAGAACCGCCAACAGCAGTGCGACTCTTAGTCTCATGCTCTGCTCCTTCGTGAATGGATAGAGTCCTCAGACATTTCGATCCGGTGACGTCGGCGAAGGGATGCCGCGAATGCCGGATTCGGCGGCCCCGCTCCCGGCGGATATCGAGAGATCGTGCGAAGTCGCTCCTTGAACAGGGGCATTGGAAAAACTCAGGCGGATTGTACGGCGCTGGTGCAGTAGCGGCATTTTCTGGCTTTGGCCAGGATCGGCTCGCCGCACTGCGGACATTCCTTCATGGGAGGGCCGGGGGGAGCAGGCGCCGGCTTCATGGCAATCCTTCCAATGGTGTACACGCAGAAAGCGATGATCACAAAGTCGACGAGGGTGTTCAGGAACAGGCCGTAGCGAAGCGTGGGGGCTCCCGCCTTTTGTGCGGCCTCCAGCGTCTCATAGTGGGCGGACCCTAGGCTGATAAAGAGGTTGCTGAAGTCTACGTTTCCCAGCAGCAGCCCGATCGGCGGCATCAGGACGTCATTCACCAGCGAGGAAACCACTTTTCCGACCGCGCCGCCGATAATAACCCCGATCGCGAGCGCCAGCGCGTTCGTCTGGAGCAGAAAAGCCTTGAACCCCTTCATGCCCTGTCTCCGTGAAATGGACCTCTTGGCAAGCCCCGGCCTGGCCGGGAGTATGCGGCAACCCTCCAGCGCTTTGCAAGCGGCGATCTCCGACCGCGGATTCCGTCGGGCCGGTTGTTCGTTGCGGCGATGGTGCGGCCCCGCGGAACCGGTTAGAATGTCGAAACCGTCCAAGGGTTCCTCTCGTTTCATATCCTGTACCGTGCGGGACGAGGATTTGTGATCGGCCAAACCCTCAAGAACTATCGGGTGGAGGAGCTCCTTGGCAGAGGGGGCATGGGCGAAGTCTACCGCGCCCTGGACACGCGGCTGGGGCGACCCGTGGCGCTCAAGGTCCTCCGGCCCGAGGTGGTCCAGGATCCCGATCGCCGTCGACGCTTCATTCAGGAAGCCCGCGCCGCCTCCGCCGTGAACCATCCCGCCATCGCCCAGATCTACGAGATCGAGGAATCGGAAGCCACCACCTTCATCAGCATGGAGTATGTAGACGGATCTACGGTCAGGAAGCTTATAGAACGCCAGGAGCTGGATCTGGCGTCGGCGCTGGAGGTCGGCATCCAGGTGGCGGACGGTCTGGCGCGGGCCCACGAGGCGGGAATCGTCCACCGGGACATCAAGTCGGACAACGTGATGGTAACCCGGGACGGCCATCCGAAAATTCTGGACTTCGGCCTGGCGAAGCTGCTGGCCCCCGAGGGCGAATCGGATCCTTCCGCCAGCCGACTGGAAACGGTCACCCGGACTCAGGCCGGCGTGATCCTGGGCACCATCCATTATATGAGTCCCGAGCAGGCGCGGGGACTTCCCACCGATCGGCGCTCAGACGTGTTCTCTTTCGGCGTCTTGCTCTACGAGATGGTTTCGGGCAGCCTCCCTTTCAAGGGGGCCAGCGTCCTGGACACGCTGCACGCCATCGCCTACCAGGAGACCCGGCCCATCAGCGCGCTGAAGGCCAATATGCCTTATTCTCTGCAAAAAGTGATCGACCGGTGCCTCCAGAAGAAGCCCGAGGAGCGTTACCCGGATCTCCGCGAAGCCGTGTCCGATCTGAAGAAAGTCAAGCGGGAGGTGGAATCGGGCGTGACGGGGGGAGTGCCGCTCCTGGAGCGCTTGCGCTTCTGGTTCGGTGGATTGACCCCCAAGGGGATGATCTGGGCGGCGGTGGCAGGCGCCGTGGCCGGAGGGCTCTTTTTCTCCTGGCTCCTGGGAGGCGGACGGCGGGACTGGGGCAGCCTCCTCCTCGTAGCTCTGGGGGCAGCCTTCATTTTCCGGCGGTTCCGGAATCGCGGCCAGCGGGAGGCCCGAAAGCTCGTGAAGCGAATTTCCGCGATGAAGGAAGTGCGCCTGATCACGCTGCACAAAGGGCAGTTCACCGTGGTGGTGGAAAAACCCACGGCCAAGACCTACCTGAGGCTCAACGCGCTGCTCAACGCCTCCAACGAGCGGCTGTACCACGGCGATCCCATGACCCTGGTGGTCAAGGAGGGTATGGAAGAAGAGGAGGTTCGCAAGATGCTCTCTTCTCCCGGAGTCCAATTCCTCCGTGAGGACGCCAAACGGTCGGTGCGCCTGAAGGCGGCAGGAACGAGGTCGTAACATGAGGATCGAAAGTGCCGCGTTCGCGCCCGATTCCCTGATTCCATCCGTCCACACCTGTGACGGGAAGGACCTCTCCCCGCCCCTGAGCTGGAGTGAACCTCCTCAGGGAACCAGAAGCTTCACTCTGATCTGCGACGATCCCGATGCGCCCATGGGCACCTGGGTCCATTGGATTGCCTGGAACATCCCACCCGGGAGCGGCGGCCTGTCCCAGGGAATACCGAAATCGGGGGAGCTGACCGACGGGACGCGAATGGGAACGAACGACTTCCGGCGGCTCGGCTACGGAGGCCCCTGTCCCCCTTCCGGGACCCACCGCTATTTCTTTCGCCTCTTCGCGCTCGACCAGGTGCTGGAGCTTCCTGCGGGAGCCACCCGGATGGAGCTGGAGCGTGCCATGCTCGGGCATGTTCTGGCCCAGGCGGAGATCATGGGAAAGTACCAGCGGACCTGAAGCGCCGTGTCGCCGGACCGCCAAGATCGGTTTGGGGAGTGGTTCGAAGCGCTGGAAAGGCGACACCTCTCAAGGCTCACCCCGCACGAGCTCCGCCGTGCGCTGCAGGCGCTCTCTTCTCTCTATGTGGAACGGCGCGATCGGCTGGGCTCTGGAGCGGCCCTGGAAGGGGAGGGGAAGCGCGCCGCTTTCGCCCTATTCTATTCACCTTTGCATTTCCTGACGCTGCGGGGGATCGTGCGATCCCTGGCCCTCTCCTCGCCCCTTCCAGAAACGATCCTGGACCTCGGCTGCGGAACCGGCCCGGCCGGGGCCGCCTGGGCCCTGGAATGCGGCGGACGTCCCCGCATCATCGGTGTGGATCGCAACAGGTGGGCGGCGGCGGAGGCCCGTTGGACCTACGTCGAGATGAAGCTGCACGGTAAAGCCCGCCCCGGGGACTTGGTCAGGGTGCCATTGGGAGGGAGGGGGGAGGCGATTCTCGCAGCGTTCACCGTGAACGAACTGGAGGTATCGGAGCGGCAACGCCTGCTTCCAAGACTGATTCGTGCGTCGCACGCGGGTTCGCGGATCCTGGTGGTCGAGCCCATTGCCCGGCGGGGTTTCCCCTGGTGGGAACAGTGGTCGGCGGCGTTCCTCCGAGCAGGAGGAAGGAGTGACGACTGGCGCTTTCCCTCGAGTCTGCCCGAGAGGCTGCGCCTCTTGGACCGGGCCACTGGAATGGACCACTCCGAGCTGACCGCGAGGAGCCTTTATCTTCCCGCTACCCGAGCGAAAAAACCAGGCGCTCCCACAGAAGCGAGCCCTGACGCAGGCTGACGATCTTGCCGCTTGCCCTTTGGAACACCTTGCGGAGGCTTGCTCAAAATCAGAAAGACAGCTTCCTCCGTCCTCGAGCACCGGTGAAACGCTCGGTTTGACAGGCGCTCGCTTCATCGATTTAATGGGAATGTTCCTATTCGATTGCGATCCCCGCTGATTCCCGATCGGCCCGACGATCCGGGTCAAGGAATGGGATTCATGAGCTTATTCTCGAAGCAACCGACCGATCCTGCGGATCCCGGAATGAAGCAAGTGAAAAACGCCATCGCCGTGGCGAGCGGTAAGGGGGGCGTGGGGAAATCCACGGTGGCCATCCATCTCGCGCTGGCCCTGGCGCGCGGTGCCCGCGTGGGACTGATGGATGCTGACATCTACGGCCCCTCGGTCCCCACGATGCTGGGAGGCGGCTCGACCCCGCAGCCCGCCGCCCAGCCTGGGGTGATTCATCCGGTGGAGAAGAGGGGACTGAAGTTTGTCTCCATGGGCCTATTCACGGGGCGGGACACGCCGGTCATCTGGCGCGGACCCATGGCCACGAAAATGATCCAGCAGTTTCTCTCCCAGGTGGCGTGGGGCGAGTTGGACTACCTCCTGATCGATCTTCCTCCGGGAACGGGGGACGTGCAGCTCACACTCACCCAGTCGGCCCCTTTGGTGGGTGCGGTCATTGTCACGACTCCACAGGAGGTGGCGGTGAGCGTGACCCTGAGGGGCTTGCGAATGTTCGAGCAGGTTCAGGTACCCATCCTGGGGATTGTGGAGAACATGAGCGCCTTCGTCTGCCCGCACTGCGGCAAAGCGACCAACGTCTTCCGGAGCGGCGGCGGAAAAAAAGCGGCCGAAGAGCTGGGCGTACCGTTTCTGGGAGAGGTGCCTCTGGATCCGGCGATCGCCGAGGCTGGAGACGCCGGCGTGCCGGTGGTGGGCGAAGACGGCGCCGCGGGAGCATCCACCTCCGCTCGCGCTTTCCTGGAAATCGCGGAGAAGCTCACCCGGGAGGTCGGCAGGGTCAATGCCTTGACCCAATCGGTGCACCACCAACCATCCGAGGTGAAGGTCGCGGAAGGGGTGGTGGAGATTCGCTGGACCGACGGCCATGTCAGCCGATTTCCCTTTCGCGCGCTCCGTCAGGCCTGTCCTTGTGCCCTCTGCGTGGATGAATGGAGCGGGGAGCGCCGGACGGACCCGAACCGTGTCCTGATGAGCGTGCGGCCCCTCGACATCCACCGCGTGGGGCGCTACGGAATCCAGTTCCACTGGTCGGATCTGCATGGCAGCGGCATTTACACTTACGACTATCTTCGCTCTCTCGACCCGATGGCACCCAAGCAGAGCCGGACTCCGTAACACCGCCTGATTCAGGAGTTGACAATCGAAGACCGTGACGGTACTATTTCGAGAGTTAAACAGTACACTTTCAGTCCTGTTTAAAAGACGGAGCCCTGAAGTGATTCGGATGACACGCCTCACCGACTATGGAATCGTTCTTCTCACCTACTTCGCAAGGGATCCGGACCATACGATGCACAGCGCGCGAGACGTGGCCACCACTGCCCGACTGCCACTGCCAACCGTCAATAAGATTCTCAAAGCGCTGACAAGAAAGGGGTTGTTGATTTCTCACAGAGGAGTCAAGGGGGGATACAACCTGGCCAGGGCGCCGGAGGAAATCTCCGTGGCGGACATCATCACAGCCACGGAAGGGCCGGTGGCGCTCACTCAGTGCACGGTAAGCCTTCCTGGGCTATGTGTCCAGGAGTCCTGTTGCCCAGTCCACGGAAACTGGCAAAAGATTAACGAGGCCATCCGACAGGCGCTCGACGGCGTGAAGCTTTCCGAGATGGCCCGGCCGCTCGCACGGCAGCCCGGTTCCCCGAACAAGAACATTGTGCCCAGGGAGGCGCGGGTTTCATGAGCACGTCCACCAAGACCATCCAGGACCTGACAGAACAGGAATACAAGTACGGGTTTGTCACCGACATCGAGGCCGAGACGATCCCCCGGGGGCTCAACGAGGAGATCATCCACCTCATCTCAGAGAAGAAGCACGAGCCCGAGTTCATGCTGGAGTGGCGCCTGAAGGCATACCGCCACTGGCTCACGATGAAAGAGCCCACCTGGCACAATGTCCACTATCCCCCCATCGACTACCAGGCCATCTTCTATTATTCGGCGCCCAAGATGAAGAAAGCGCCCAAGAGCCTGGAGGAGGTGGATCCCGAGCTGCTGAAGACCTACGAAAAGCTGGGCATCCCTCTGGCGGAGCAAAAGCTGCTGGCGGGAGTGGCGGTAGACGCCGTCTTCGACAGCGTCTCGGTGGCCACCACTTTCAAAGAGAAGCTGGCGGAGCTAGGAATCATCTTCTGCTCCTTCTCCGAGGCCGTGCTAAACCATCCGGAGCTGGTCCGCAAATACCTGGGCTCGGTGGTGCCTTACAGCGATAACTTCTTCGCCACGCTTAACTCCGCGGTCTTCAGCGACGGCTCCTTCGCCTACATCCCCAAGGGGGTCCGCTGTCCCATGGAGCTGTCCACCTACTTCCGCATCAACGCCGCGGAGACCGGGCAGTTCGAGCGAACTCTCATCATTGCCGAAGAAGGGGCGAGCGTCAGCTACCTGGAGGGCTGCACCGCCCCCATCCGGGACACGAATCAGCTGCATGCCGCGGTGGTGGAGCTGGTGGCCCTGAACAATGCCACCATCAAGTATTCCACGGTGCAGAACTGGTATCCGGGCGACAGGGAAGGCAAGGGCGGCATCTACAACTTTGTGACGAAGCGGGGTCGGTGCCTGGGCGTGAATTCCAAGATCTCGTGGACCCAGGTGGAGACCGGATCGGCCATCACCTGGAAGTATCCGAGCTGCATTCTGCAGGGGGACAACTCGGTGGGCGAATTCTACTCGGTGGCGGTGACCAACAACTACCAGCAGGCCGACACCGGCACCAAGATGATCCACATCGGGAAGAACACCCGCAGCACCATCGTCACCAAAGGGATCTCCGCGGGGCACGGCCAGAACACCTATCGCGGCCTGGTGAAGATCCTGAAGGGCGCCGCCAACGCCCGCAACTACTCCCAATGCGACTCCCTCCTGATCGGGGACAAGTGCGGGGCCCACACCTTTCCGTATATCGAGGTGAAGAACAGCACCTCTCGCCTGGAGCACGAGGCCTCCACCTCCAAGATTGGGGAGGACCAGATCTTCTACTGCCGGCAGCGGGGCATCTCCACGGAAGACGCCGTGAACTTGATCGTGAACGGATTCTGCAAGGAGGTTTTCCGGGAGCTGCCCATGGAGTTCGCCGTCGAGGCCCAGAAGCTCTTGGGCGTGAGCCTCGAGGGCAGCGTGGGATAAACCGCGAACGAAAACTACGGAGAAAGCCACGTGCTGGAGATCAAGAACCTCAGAGCCAAGGTGGGCGACCGGGAGATCCTCAAGGGGATCAGCCTCACGGTGAAGACCGGCGAAGTGCACGCCATCATGGGCCCGAACGGATCCGGGAAAAGCACACTGGCGCAGGTCCTGGCCGGGAGAGACACTTACGAGGTCACCGGGGGCGAAGCGACCTACCAGGGGAAGGACCTCCTGGAAATGGCTCCGGAGGAACGGGCGCGGCAAGGCCTGTTCATGGCCTTCCAATACCCGGTGGAGATCCCGGGTGTCAGCACGATGTACCTGCTCCGGGCCGGCCTGAACGCCGCCCGCAAGCAGCAAGGGCTGGAGGAGCTGGATGCCATGGATTTCCTCTCCCTGGTGAAAGAGCAGGCCAAGCTGGTGGAAATGGACGAGAGCCTCATGAACCGCTCCGTCAACGAGGGGTTCTCGGGGGGAGAAAAGAAGCGCAACGAGATTTTCCAGATGGCGGTGCTGCAGCCCAAGCTGGCGATCCTGGACGAGACCGACTCGGGCCTGGACATCGATGCGCTCAGAATCGTCGCCAACGGCGTCAACAGGCTGCGTGGGCCCGACCGAGCCATCATCGTCGTGACCCACTACCAGCGCCTGCTCAACTACATCGTCCCCGACAGGGTCCACGTGCTCTACGAGGGGCGCATCGTCAAGTCGGGAGGCAAGGAGCTGGCGCTGGAGCTGGAAGACAAGGGGTATTCGTGGATCGAGGAGAAGCTGGCCCGCGCTTGAGCCCTCGCGGCTCCGTAGTCGCGGCCCTAGGACGGGATGCTCGGATGACTGCCACGGACCATTTCATTTCGGAGTTCACCCGACTCGGTCGGGAATCTGCGGCCGCGGGGCCGGCCTGGCTCCGCCTCGCCCGCGAGGCGGCAGTCGAGCGCTTCAGGGAGTTGGGATTTCCCACCCTTGACGACGAGGAGTGGAAGTACACGAACGTGGCTCCGATCGCCAGAACCCCCTTCCGGATCGGGAACGGATTCGCCGTTCGCGGGCTGACCGTGGAGGAGCTCCAGCGGGTGACGTTCGGGGAGATGGACTGCACCCACCTGGTCTTCTTGAATGGCCGGTTCGCCCCGGAGCTCTCCCGCCTGCGACCCGTTCCTGACGGAGTGAGGATCATGAGCCTCGCCGCCGCCCTGGTGGAAGAACCGGATCGCCTCGAGCCGCACCTCAGCCGGCATGCCCAGTTCGAGGACCACGCCTTCGTGGCCCTGAACACCGCATTCATCCAGGATGGCGCTTTCGTCTACCTTCCCCGCAGAAAGGTTCTGGAGGAGCCCATCCACTTGATCTTCGTGAGCGCCCCCAACGGCTCTCCTCGGGTCTCCCATCCGCGTAATCTCATCGTGGCAGAGGCCGGGAGCCAGGCGGCAGTGGTGGAGAGCTACGTGAGCCTGGGCGAGGCCGCCTACTTCACGAACGCCGTGACGGAGGTGGTGGCGGGCGACGGAGCGGTGGTGGATCACTGCAAGCTCCAGAGGGAGAGCGAGCAGGCCTATCACGTAGCCACACTCCAGGCGCATCTCTCGCGCAGCGCGCACTTCGCCTCCCATTCCGTCTCCCTGGGCGGCGCTCTCGTGCGCAACGACGTCAACATCGTGCTGGATGCCGAGGGGGTCGACTGCGTGCTGAACGGGCTTTATCTGGCCCAGGGGAGCCAGCACATCGACAACCACACGTTCATTGACCACGCCAGGCCGCACGGCAGCAGCCGTGAGTTCTACAAGGGCGTCCTCTCCGGACGGTCCCACGGAGTCTTCAACGGCAAGATCCGGGTGCGCAAGGACGCCCAGAAGACCGACGCGAAGCAGACCAACAAGAACCTTCTTCTTTCGGAGGAGGCGCTGGTGGACACCAAGCCGCAGCTGGAAATCTTCGCCGACGACGTACGGTGCACCCACGGTGCCACCATCGGCCAGCTGGACGAAGACGCGCTCTTCTACCTTCGCAGCCGCGGCCTGGCACGGGAGGACGCCCGCAGCCTATTGATTCATGCTTTCGCCAGCGATCTCATCTCGCGAATTCCGGTGGTACCGGTCCGGACAGGTCTGGAGTGCCTGCTCATGACGCGGCTACCCGTGGGGATCGAGCACCGGGAGGGAATATGAGCGGTACAAGCGAGGCTTTGAAGACCGGACCACGCGCCGAGCTAGTCCGCTTCGACGTGGAAGCGATCCGCCGGGATTTCCCCATCCTCCACCAGGAGGTCCACGGGAGGCCGCTGGTCTATCTCGACAACGCCGCCACCACCCAGAAGCCGAAGGCGGTGCTGGAGGTCCTGCAGCGCTACTACACCCAGGACAATGCCAACATCCATCGTGGGGTTCACGAGCTGAGCCAACGGGCCACCGCCGCCTACGAAGGAGCCCGCGAAAAGGTTCAGCGCTTCCTCAACGCCGCTTCGTCCCGGGAGATCATCTTCGTGCGCGGCACCACCGAAGCCATCAACCTGGTCGCCCACAGCTTCGGTGGAGCGAACGTCCGGGAGGGAGACGAGATCCTCGTCTCCACCATGGAGCACCACTCCAACATCGTTCCGTGGCAGATCCTCTGCGACGCGAAGAAGGCGCGGCTGAGGGTGATCCCTGTAAGCGACCGGGGGGAGCTGGAGATGGAGTCGTTCGACCGGCTCCTCTCTCCCAAGACGCGGCTCGTCTCGGTGGCTCATCTTTCCAACGCCTTGGGGACCCTGAACCCGGTCAAGCAGATCATCCGGAAGGCTCACGCCCGCGGCATTCCGGTGCTCCTGGACGGTGCCCAGGCTGCGGCCCGGGTGAAGCTGGACGTGCGCGACCTGGACTGCGATTTCTACGCTCTCTCCGGGCACAAGCTTTACGGCCCCACGGGAATCGGCGTGCTGTACGGGAAGGCGGACCATTTGGAAGCCATGCCCCCCTTCATGGGCGGCGGTGACATGATCAGCTCCGTCACCTTCGAGAGGACAACTTACAACAAGCTTCCCTACAAGTTCGAGGCGGGGACACCCCACATCGCGGGCGTCATCGCGCTGGGAGCCGCGGTGGACTACGTCGACAGCATTGGCCTCGAAGCCATCGCCTCCCACGAGGAGGAACTTCTCCATCGCGCCACCGAAGGCGTTTTGAGCATTCCGGGCCTGCGTGTCATCGGGACGGCGAAGGAGAAGGCGGGCATCCTCTCCTTTGTGATGGAAGGGATCCATCCCCACGACCTGGGGACCATCCTGGACCAGCAGGGCATCGCCATCCGGGCGGGGCACCACTGCACGCAGCCGCTGATGGAGCGCTTCGGTATTCCCGCGACGGCCCGCGCCTCCTTCGGGATGTACAACACCCCTCAGGAAGTGGACGCATTGACGGAAGGCCTGGGCAAAGTCCGGGAGGTGTTCGGCTGATGGGAGATCTCAGGGATCTCTATCAGGAAACGATTCTGGACCACAGTCGCCGCCCGAGGAATTTTCGGACTCTCGCCGATGCCGATCGCAAGGTCGAAGGGTTCAATCCGCTGTGCGGGGACCGAGTGACCGTCTTCGTGAGCCTCGAGGGCGACCAGGTGAAGGACATCAGTTTTCAAGGCTCCGGCTGCGCCATCTCCACCGCCTCCGCCTCCATGATGACCGAGAAGCTCAAGGGGAAGACCGCGGAAGAGGCCCTCTCCCTCTTCGAGGGATTTCACGCTCTGGTGACCGGGAAGCACGAGGCAAGGGGGAACGGCTCGGAGTTGGGAAAGCTCGAGGTCTTCTCCGGCGTGTCCGAGTTCCCGATCCGCGTGAAGTGCGCCACACTGGCCTGGCACGCCCTGAAGGCGGCGCTCACCGGAGCGGAGCAGACGGTCTCCACCGAATAGCGGAGGAATGGCCATGGACACAACCCAGAACGACAGACCCGGACAAGATTCCTCGCCAGGCGTGTCCCCGAATCAAGATCTCGAGAAGCAGGTCGTGGACGCACTCCGCACCTGCTACGACCCCGAGATCCCAGTCAACATCTACGAGTTGGGGCTCATCTACAACGTCGACATTCAGCCCGGCGGTGCCGTCAACATCCGGATGACCCTCACTTCTCCCATGTGCCCCGTCGCAGAGTCCCTCCCTCCCGAAGTGGAGACCAAGATTCGCAGCATTCCCGATGTCAGTTCCGCGAAAGTCGAAGTGGTCTGGGACCCACCCTGGACCCCCGCCATGATGTCCGAAGCCGCGAAGCTCCAGCTCAACATGATGTAGCGGGGCTGTGGTATAGATCCGCCCCGGGAGCACCTTTCAACGCACCATCCCCTAGGCCCTGAGGAACGACGGTGAACGAAGGACCCTCTGCGTTCCGCTTGGAAGGCGTCCTCGAGCGCGTGGTGTACCTGAACGAGGAAAGCGCCTGGAGCGTGGTGCGCCTGGCGGTGCCGGGGCGCCGGGAGCCGGTCACGGCGGTGGGAAATCTCCTCGGGGTACAGCCGGGGGAAAACCTGCGCCTCACTGGAAGATGGATTCTGGACCGGCGCTTCGGCGAGCAGTTCCAGGTGGAGGCCTTCGAGACCCTCAAGCCCGCGACGCTGGTCGGGATTGAGAGGTACCTGGGCTCGGGCCTGGTGCGCGGGCTCGGCCCCGTGATGGCTAAGCGCCTGGTGGAGGAATTCGGCCTGGAGACTCTGGAGATCATCGACCGCCACCCGGAGCGGCTGTCCGAAGTGGAGGGGATCGGTCCGGTTCGGATTGCCGCCCTAAGGAAAGCCTGGGTGGAGCAGCGGGAGATTCGCGAGCTGATGGTCTTCCTGCAGGGCCTGGGCGTCTCGCCGGTCTTCGCGGCGCGCATCTACAACGCCTACCAAGACGAGGCCCTCAGGGTGGTCCAGGAGGATCCCTACCGTCTCGCCCTGGAGATCTTCGGCATCGGCTTCAAGACCGCCGACCGTATCGCCCTGGGGATGGGGATCCCACGCGACTCCCTGAAGCGCGCCCAGGCCGGGCTTCTCCATGCCCTCGAGGAAAGCTCCGCCGCCGGCCATGTCTATCTGCCGCGGGCGCTGCTGGTAGCGGAGGCCTCGAGACTCTTGGAGGTGGAAGCGGCCATCGTGGAGCAGGCCCTGACGGAGCTTGCTCCCACCCGACAGGTCATCCTGGAGTCCCTCCCCGGCGCTGCGGCGGAAGCGGTGTACCTTCCGGCGCTGCATACCGCCGAGATCGGCGCCGCGGCCCGCATGGAGAAGCTGCTCGCCGCGCCGGTGCGCTCGATCACGATCGACGTAGATCGCGCGCTGGAGTGGTTCGAGGCGCGGCAGCGCATCGAGCTCGCGGAGGAGCAGCGCGATGCCATCCGACGGGCCTTGAGGAGCAAGGTGTTGGTCATCACCGGAGGCCCGGGCACCGGCAAGACGACCCTCATCAACGCCCTCGTTCAGATCTTGGAGAAGAAAGATCGAGCCATCCTCCTGGCGGCCCCCACCGGTCGTGCGGCGAGACGCCTGGCGGAGCTCACCGGGCGCGACGCGAAGACCGTTCACCGCCTGCTGGAGTTCAGCCCACGCACGGGGGCGTTCGAGCGCAATCCTCATCGGCCGCTGGAGGTCGATCTCCTGGTGGTGGACGAGGTCTCCATGGTGGACATCGTCCTGTTCCACCAGATCCTCAAGGCGCTGCCCGCCCCCTGCCAGCTTCTCCTGGTAGGAGACGTGGACCAGCTCCCCTCCGTGGGACCCGGCAATGTGCTGCGGGACCTGATCCGCTCGGGCGCTGTGGAGGTGGCGAGACTGACGCAGATCTTCCGCCAGGCCCGGGAAAGCCTGATCGTGATCAACGCCCATCGCGTCAACCGGGGGGAGATGCCGGTCCTGGAATCCCACACCGGGAAGGCTGACTTTCTGTTTGTCGAGAAGGAGGATCCCGAAGCGGTCGTGGAGTCGGTGAAGCGGCTGGTTTCGGAGGAGCTCCCCCGGCGCTTCGGCCTGGATCCCATGGAAGAAATCCAGATCCTCACCCCCATGCACAAGGGGGAAGTGGGGGCCACCAACCTGAACCAGGAACTGGGGATGCTCCTCAACCCTCGCCCGGAGCAGGTCTCCCGAGGCGAGAGGATCCTGCGTCTGGGGGATCGGGTCATGCAAATTCGGAACAACTATCAGATTGACGTCTTCAACGGCGACATCGGCCGCATCGAGGCGCTGGACACAGAGAACCGGCAGGTCCACGTCCGCTTTGACAACCGGATCATCTCCTACGAGACTGCCGATCTGGACGAACTGGTGCTTGCCTACGCCTGCTCCATCCACAAGTCCCAGGGAAGCGAGTATCCCTGCGTGGTGATCCCCCTTCACACGCAGCACTACGTGATGCTCCAGCGCAACCTCCTTTACACTGCCCTTACCCGGGGTAAACGCCTCGTCGTGGTGGTGGGAAGCCGCAAGGCCCTGGCTGTGGCGGTGGAGAACAACCGGATCGAGGAGCGCTACACGCGCCTGGCGGAGCGGATCGCGCCTCTCGCGCGCCCGAATGGCTCCACGGCCCGCGGGGCGGCGCGACCGCGCGACGCGACGAACGCAACGGAGTGAAGGAAGTCCGCGGAGACTTTTCGAAAAGAATCGGGCAGTCAAAGGTTTCGCGAAGGCAGTCGGAACGCGGGCGGCACCGGGCCTGGTTTTCTAGCGCGAACCGTAGTCCATCAGCCCTGCCCAGTAGAACGGATGGTCCAGCGATCGCCCGTCGCGAGCGCGGATCCTGCCGCTCAGCAGCTCCCGCTGGAGCTCGGCGAGCGCGTCGGAAGGGGAGCGATCCGCGAGGAGGGAGTAAAGCTCGGGCATGAAAATCCTGGCTTCCTTATCGTCCACCTCCCAGAGTGAGGCGATGACACTCTGTGCTCCCGCCGCCAGGAAAGCCCGCACTAGGCCGGCCCGCTCGTCTCCGGCGGCGCTGCCGCGACTCACCCCTCCTTCCCACCCCGTCTCGCAGCCGCTCAGGACCACCAGCGAGGCGCGCAGGTTCATGGAGGCGATCTCAGCAGCTTCCAGCCGGCCATCCCGATCCCCACCGGGGGCGAGCTGAATGTAGGAACGCCCCGGAGCGAGCGTGTCGATCCGACCGTGGGCTGCCAGGTGGATGCGGGTCTGTGAGGGCGCCTGCTCCCAGAAGACGGCTTCGCTGGCGGCTTCGCCAAGGTACAGCCTGGCCACCGGGCCCACTCTCGACGCGACCCGCCTGGCTTCCTCGTCGGCGCCCGGCAGATCCTCCCCCTTCTTTCCCGAAGCCGGGTTCCCGAAGATCATCGTCGCCTCGTGCTCCGAATCGACCCTCTCCGGTTTCTCCAAGAGCGTTTCGGCGGCGGGCAGAAGGGCGAGGCTCCAACGCTCCACCAGCGGGCGGGTCTCCACGGCCAAGGCAGCGAAAGGGACCCCGTGCAAGGGACCGTTGGGGGCGATGAAGATCCGATCGCTCGCCAGCATCTCCGCCTGAAACGGCCTGAACAGCAGCTCGCCGGCACGGCGCGCCGCGGCGCGCCACGCCCGGGTTACCGGCTCCTGCGACGGTTCCGGACGCCCCGGGCGCCGCAGGATTTCGAGCCATTCCTCAAGCCTCGCGGAATCGGCCGGCCGGGTAATCTCTGCGGCCCTCAGATGTGAGCGATCCACCGCGAACGCCACGAGACCTTCATCGTCATAGAAAAAATCCAAGAGCAGCTCCCGTGAATTCAAACGCTGCTGGAGGCGCGAGAGCGGGACCGCCGGCCTCGGGATCATGTCTCGAGGGATCTCCTCCACCGACTTCAGGTCCACGTTCAAAGGAGGCGGCAGCAGCCTTTCCACGAACGTGCGCGCCTTCGCCAGCCGCGCGATACGGTAGGCTTGCTCGACCTCCCCGCGCTGCCGGAGCCAGCGAGAGAAGGCCCGGTAGGGGGCGATGCGATCTTCGAGGATGGCAGCGCGCCACCGATCGGGGGCCACGCCGCTTCGCAGGCGTTCCACTTCCTCGATCGACTGGGCGTAGCGTCGTGCCGCTTCCCGGGAATCTCCCGCCGCGTCCGCTGCGCGGCCTTCCAGATAAAGCAGGTTCCATTCGTACTCGGCGGACCGGCGCTTCCCGGCCATCGCTCGGGCGCTGCCCAGCACCGCCAGCGCCGCCCGGGTATCACCCGCCTTCAGATGGGCCTGGGCCATCTGAATCGCGGTGCGCTGGCAGCCGAGGACGTCATCCAAATTCGTAAAGATCCGGGAGGACGCCCGCAGGAGCTCGAATCCCTTCTCGCGGCGGGCGGGACCGGCGGCCAGCTCCACTTCGGCCAGGTCCGACATCGCTTCCGCCCGATCCTTGGGCCGCTTTTCCTCAGGGAGAATGGCGAGTGCTTCTTCCAGGGCCCGTCGGGCGCCGGCGATGTCACCCACTCGGAACCGAATCGCTCCCAGCGCATCCAGGTCCGCGCCTTTGCCCAGCAGGTCGCCCGCCTCATCATCCATGCGCACGGCCGTTTCCAGCTCCTTCATCCCGCCCTGACTGTCGCCCAGCACGTAGAGACACAGACCGACGTTCTTGTGCGTCGTGGCACCCAGGGTGGCCCGGCCTGCCGCTTTGAACCCGTCGGCGGACCGGCGCATCTGATCCAGAGCCTCCGGGTAGCGCCCCAGGTAGTAGAGGGCGACGGATCGGGCCTCGTGGATCTCCGCGAGACGGTCCGGCCCGTCGGCGCCCTTCAGGCGTTGCTCCGCTGCGTCGAAGAAGGGAAGGGCCTCCTGATAGTGGGCACGTTCGAGGCGAAGCCGCCCTTCCTCCAGGTCGATGCGGGCCAGCAGGATTGCATAATCAGCCGTCGCAGCGGCCTGCCGCGCGCGTGCCAGCTCCTCCTCGGCGCGTACAACCTCATCCATCCGCCGCAGCGTTCCGGCCAGGTTGAGCCGCGCCTCGGCCTCGGGGCGCAACAGGCTTCCCCGATGAGCAACCTCCACTGCCTTCTCGAATTCCCGAAGGGCCGATTGCAGATCCCCCCGATCGTTATGGAGCGCAGCCTGGTTGTTCCAGCCGGTGGACTCCATCTCTGCATTTCCCACCGCGTGGCCGATCTCGGCGGCCCGCCGGGCGACGCGGAGAGCCTCGTCCAGATCTCCCTCCGCTTCGGCCACGCTCCCCAGGTTCAGCAGGACCGCCCCCTCCCCCTCGCGATCGTTCCATTGACGCGCGGCCGCGAGCGCCGATTCCAGCGCAGCCCGGGCACCCGCGAGATCGCCTCGCGAGTCCAGATCGTAGAATCGCGTGATCTCCAGGGAGACCAGCAGGCCAACGGCCCGTGCCGCCTCGCTCCACTGCCGGGCCGCAGCGCCCTTTCCCTCGACCACCGCCACGGAGCCGAGGTTGGACAGGCACCGCCCTTCCTGTACGAGATCGCCGACCCGCCGGAAGGCGTCGAGGGCCTGCTTGAACTTCGTGGCGGCCTCCTCCATCCGCCCCCGGGCGAACGCGGTCTTGCCGGCTTCCTTCAGAAGCATCGCCTGCTGCCGGAGGGCGCGCTGGGCGTCCGTCCGGCGGCGGAACATCTCAACCCGCTGCGCCGGAGAACGGTCCAAGAAAATTCCCTCATAGGCCCGGGCGAGGACCTGGGCGAGTGGAAAGGGTTCCCTCTCCTGACCGTTCAGCAGCGCCTCGACCGCCTCGAAAGTCGTCCCGCGATCCTGTCTCACCAGCTCCTGCAGCCCCACTTCGCCCCGGGCGTGAGACTCACGGGACTTCTCCAAGAAAGCCGGGACTTCCTTCTCGCCGGATCTCGCGGGGGAGTCCACCGACAGAATGAGTGCTCCCGTGGCCATGAAGGTGAACAGACGGCGCACCCCAGCCACCGGTCTCATGGGATGACTTCAAAGGGGATGAGGTCGCTCTCAGCCAGCGCCCGATCCAGCGCCAGCGCCCGGATCTCCCAGAGGTAGGAACCCGGCGGGGGGAGTGGGCGCTGAGAAGGCCAGGAGACCGAACGGGCTGACGCGCCCGCGGTGAACTCCAGGATTTTCCTCCCTCCCGAATCGAAGACCCCCAGCTCGTATCGGTCGGCTCCCTCTACGGCGCTCCACCGGAAGAGAATCGCGGTCGCGGGAACGGAAATCCCTGCGGCGGGCGAGAGGCTGGAGAATCGGTCGCTCTGCCCGCCCCGGAACGGAGGGGGCGTCGTCGGGTGCGAGGTGGACCGGCGCGCCACCCAGGTGAGGGCGCCCGCGACCAGGAGCAGCGACGCGGCCATTCCCAACAGGGACGGAATTTGCAGGAGCTTTCGACGGCCGGTGACCTTCTTTCCCCTGGCGAGAAACTCCTTCGGGACCTGCAGATTCACGCCGGCGAGTCGGGAGCGCAACAGCGCCACTCCGGCCCGGCACGTCCCGCACTCCGCGAGATGCGCCTCGAAGCGATCCCTCTCTGCACCCTCCAGCCCGCCATCCAGGTAGGAAGCCGTCAATACCTCGTCCGGATGCTGCGTCAGCGGTCGCGCGCTCAACCCCGTCCCTCCGACTTTTCCGCCCAGAGAGCGGCCCATCCGGGCGACTCCAGGTCTGAACGCTGGACGCCGCAGGCGCGCAGCCTGAGTCGCAGCACCTCCAGCCCTTCCCCGATGATCCGCTCCGCCTCCGCCTCGGAGACCGCCAGCGTCTGGGCGATTTCTTCGGCACTCATGGAATCCCGGAAACGGAGCACCAGCGCCAACCGCCTGCGCGTGTCCACCGAATCCAGGGCGTTTTGAAACACCTGCTCCGCCTCCTCCCGCCGAAGGCTCCGCTCGGGGTCTTCACGCTCGCTCTCCAGAGGGAAGGCCCGCCGTGTGCCGAGGGCCACCCCGGCGACCGGATCGATGGGCAGCGCCCGGCGCTTGGAAGCCAGTCGTGCCAGGAGCTTCCAGCGCTGGTTGGCCGACAGCGCGGCGTAAATCTTCCCGGCGCGATCCGACGCCTCCTGAATTCCGAGCCGGATCCCGTGGCGTCCCAGGAGGAGGCCGCGCGCCTCCTCGACGTTTCGCCCCTCGCGGATGTGGTAGTTGAAGAGGAGGCGATCGGTTTCGTCCATGGCGGCCACCCGCCGGAACGGCCGGAATCGTCCCTGCCTCGAGCGGAGATAGTCGACACAAAGATTCTTCGCCACCACGGCGAGGTAGGACGAGAAGCGGCAGGGGGCATCCATCCGGTAGCGGAACCGCCGAATCCGTCTCATCTCCCCTTCCCGAAGTCGCGCGCAGAGGTGCAGGAAGAGATCCATGCGATCGTCGTAAGATTCGGCGAACAGGGCCACGACCCCGAACAGGACTCCGCCGAAGGATTCCAGGAACAGCTCCCAGGCCCCATGCTCCCCGCGTTTGATGCGGGTGAGGATCTCCTGCTCCCATAGATTCGGATTCTCCCCGGCTGAAGCGGGCGGGGGTGAAGAGTCCGGTGGCACGGCGGAAGGCCTCCCTCCGGCTGGCTCAGGTGGCAATGGGCTGACTTGATGGGAGCCTATCAAAATCCTCCACCATGAACAAGCCTGAGAAAACCCACCCCGGCCGGGATGGGGGGCCCGGCCGGGGTTCCGAAACGAGGCGTTGGGAAGCATCATGGATACAGAGTCACGATCACCTGAGTGACGCCCGTGCCGTTGCGTGAGGCGTCATAGACCGTCCGGTTGAACGCCGCGAAGATGTCATAGTTCACCGGACCCTCGGTGTCCGCCTGGCCGGCGAGCGCGTACAGGCGCTCGGAGCGCAGGTCCCCCGTGCCGAAGCCCAGGTAGTTGTTGCGGACATCCAGCGTGAGGTGCGAGCCGGCGGCCACCGCGTTGAAAAGGTTCATCATGTTGCGGACGGCGGGCGGCGTTGCATCATTGCCGTACACCGACAGGGAAGTGTTGAGCACCTGCATCTCGGCGTCGTTGCTCTGGGTCGCGGAGTCCCCACCGAAGCCGTTATCGGTGGCCGAATCCCCGATGTTCACCGTCCATCCCGAAGGCGCACCGCCGTAAGTGACGTCGAACACCGCACGAGAGAACCCTGTTACCGATGGATTCAGGGTGACCTTGAGAACGGTCATCCCGCCGCTGGGAGGCGTCACGAACGTGATCGCGCCCCCCGATCCGCAGTTTTGCGTGTTGTTCACCAGGTCGATGGTGCAGGGGTTGGCGACAATCGTTTCCTTGTCGAACCAGACGTCGGGGTCAGCGTGGCCGTTGCGGGTGTTCCGGTTGTCGCTCCAGATCATGTAGAGGTTGGAGGCGTCGGCGTCGGCTTCGTTGTAGTCCCCCATGTAACACTCGGCGACCACCGGATCGAAGTTGGGCAGCAGCGTGGGGAGTGGGGAGGGGCCGTCGCTCACGGGCGCGTTGGCCTGCCAAGTGAGTCCGCCGTCCAGCGAGAGCGTCCGGTAGACCTGATACGAGAGATTGTTGGTGTCGTTGCGCCGATCGTACCAGTAGACCCCGATCGTTCCGCTCTTGCTCACCGAGAGCGTGGGGAAGAACTGATCGTTAGTGCCGCTGTCGGAGTTCAGCTTCACCTCCGTCCCCCAGGTGGCGCCGCTGTCGGTGGAGCGCCGGTAGTAAACGTTGATCACGTCCCCTACGTTGTGTCCGTCCGGGTCCCGCGAATAAACCACATGCAGGACGCCGTTCTTGTCCGCTTCGATTTGGGGCGAGGGGAGGTAACGGATGTCCCCCTTCAGCGCCGGCTCATCACAGCGGGAGGAACTGGAGGAGACCGAGTCGCGCGGGTTGACGCCGCCCACCAGCGGGCTGGCGACCTGTGTGAATGTGCCGCCGCCGTCGGTCGACCGCACCACCTCCACGTTGATGGGCCCTGAGGGGTAGCTGCTCCAACGCACCCAGGACACGAAGACGTTGCCGTTGGGCGCCACCGTGGGCCAGGCCCCCTGCACGATGCGCCCGTCGACGGGGTGAAGGTTCGTGGGCGACGACCAGGTGAGCCCGTCGGTGGAGCGCGACAGCTTGATGATGCCGTCGTTGAAATCGGTCCATACCACGTAAAGCCGCCCGTTGTAGGGGCTCCCGGTGCCATTGTCGATGGCCATCAGCTCCTTGTCGTCCATGCCGCCCACGTGGACCTGGGCGTGCTGGGTGAAATTCGCGCAGCCGTCGGAGGAGATGTGCACGGCCAGCCCGTTGCTGTCGATGGTGACATAGTAGAACTTGCCGTCCGCCGCACGGAAATCCACGTCCGGATCGCCGTAGTTGATGTGCCCGGTGATAGGCGGCAGCGCTCCGCGGTCCACCCAGGTGGCTCCTCCATCGGTGGAGTAGCCGAAGCCGCTGAAGCTGTTGTAGGGGGAATTGGCGTAATGCTGGGAATCGTTCCAGCCGGCGCACAGACGCCCGTCGGAGGAGCGCACCGCGATGGAAGTCTCGCTCTGGGTGGTGGAGGAGCCTGTATCGCCGGCGGAGTTATTCACCAGCCGATCGGTGGCGGGAGCGGCCGGCACGAAGGTGCCGGGGTCGCCGGAGCCGACCGGAGCGGAGTAGACGCCGCACTGCACTGCCATACGCTCCATCAGGCCGATGGAGAACAGCCCCTTTCGGCTCGGGTCGCTCAAGGCGGCGCAGTTGACGTCTGTGGTGTTGCTCCCGCCGCCCGGGGGCGGATCGTCGATGATCACCATCTGGCTCGACATCGTTTTTTCCCCTGCGGCGCCGCTGGAGAAGCGGCCGAACAGGGCCAGCACTACCACCAGGGTAAGGCCCAAGCGCCAGACAAATTTGTTCATGGGAGGTCTCCCTCGAGAAAGAAAGAGAATCGGTGAGCCAAACACCTATAGCCATGAAGGGTCAGGGGGGGACTGCGCAGGCGGCTCATACGGCAGACGACACTTCTCCCCCTGAGAGTCACGGGCGTACCCCTGGATGCCGGGTGCTGATCGAGTTATTCGAAGGGGATTAAACGGACAAAAAACTCCACCCGACGGCATGGCGTGGAGAATCTCTGAATGCCGAGGAGGGAGTTAGGGGCGATGGAGGAGGGACGAGCCCCAGGTTCCAGGTTGCCGCCAGCCCCACCAGCCCCAAGACAAAGCCTACAGAGCCAAGGATCATGGCGTCCTTCATGGGTTTGTGCAGCGCCAGCCGGGCCGTGAGCCAACCACCGCCGATGCTGATGATGATGCGATAGGAGGTTGCAAGGACCGCGAGCGCGTCGCTGCCGCCCTCATGCGGATTGTGCCTTCGAAGAGACCGGCAGGCGCCAGCTTGGAAACGGCGGCCGGCTCAAGGACCCGCGGAGTCTCGGAAAAGATAGAGCTCCTGGGGCCGTGTCCTCACGCCGGTCCGCGTCCAGAAGACGGAG
>QHVQ01000123.1 GCA_003222305.1 Acidobacteriota bacterium
GCTCCTTCCATCCCAGCCAATTCGGATTCGATCCGGCGATCCAGCCGCTGCCCCACGAGCCGGAGAAAGCCGCCAGGCTCCTGGACGAGGCAGGCTGGAAGCAGGGGGCGGCGGGCGGACTGCGGCGCCGTGATGGGAAGGAGTTTCGGTTCTCTCTGCTGATTTTCCAGAGTAATCCGGTGTATCAGCAGATTGCCTCTCTGCTCGTGGACGGCCTCGGGAGACTAGGAATCGGAGTGGACGTCAGGGCCCTGGATTTCCCGGCGCTCCTCGACCGGCTGCGCCGTCGCGATTTCGAGGCCGCCATGTCAGGCTGGCTCTTGACCAGCGAGGACCCCACGGCGTTCTTTCATTCCGATCCTTCCCACGGATCGTCCAATTACGCCGGCTATTCCAACTCCGAGATGGACCGGCTGGTAATTCAAGGGAGGCACGAGATGGATCCCGAGAAGCGGCGCGGCATTTACCGGCGCGTTCAGGAGCTGGAGGCTGCGGACCAGCCGTACACCTTCCTCTTTTTTCCGGTCATCCGCGTGGCGCTCGAGTCCCGCTTCAGAGGGGTCCTGGCCAGTCCCGTTGCCAGCCCGCTGAAGCCCTACCCAGGTCCCCTTCAATGGTACGTCCCGGCCAAACTTCAGAAGCGCCAGGAGCCCCCATGAAAGGGGATTCGAGGAGTGCAGCTTGGGCGGCTACCTGATCCGGCGCATCCTCTCCGCCGTTCCCACCCTCATCGGTGTGACCCTCGTGACCTTTCTTCTTCTGGAGCTGCTGCCGGGAAGAGAATGGGCGCTGGCGGGTGCCAGCATGGGGAATCTGACCTCCCAGGAAACGCTGGCGCGGCTGCGCGAGACCTATCATCTTGATGAGCCCATGCCCCGCCGGTACGTGGGCTGGCTGCTGCGTTTCTGCCGCTGGGACCTGGGGACCTCTCTTCTGGATGGTCGCCCGGTGGGTCGCATCCTTCGGGAGACCGCGGCGAGAACGCTGGCACTCAACTTCCTGGCCCTGTTGCTGGCCTGCACCGTTTCCGTTCCTCTGGGGATCTTTTGGGCCGTGCGGGCGGGCTCTCCCGGCGACCGTGCGGGCTCGCTCCTTCTGTACTTGCTGTATGCCTTTCCGGGTTTCGCGGCCGCCCTGCTGCTGCAGCAATGGCTGGCCGTAAACCTGGGAATGCTGCCTCTTCAGGGGATGCGCAGCCTATCTCCGGCGGCACCGGTTTGGGCGCGTGGAGTGGATCTTGCCAGGCACCTGATCCTGCCGGTGCTCTGTCTCGCCTACGGCTCGCTGGCCTACCTGACACGCTTCACTCGCGCCAATGTGCTGGAAGGGTTGCGCAGTGAGTACATCACCGCCGGCCGCGCGCGGGGTTTGCCCGAGAGAGTCCTGATCTGGCGACATGCCTTGCGCAATGCCGCCGTGCCGCTGCTGACCCTGGTCGGGGTTCTGGTCCCGGCCCTCCTGGGAGGAAGCGTCCTGGTCGAGACGGTCTTCAGCTGGCCCGGCATGGGACGACTCTACTTCGACGCCCTGCAGAACCGAGACCACCCGGTGATCCTCGGTCTGACGGCTCTGGCGGCTCTGCTCACCATGGCGGGTTCTCTCCTGGCCGACTTGCTCTATTGCCTCGCCGATCCCCGTGTCGATTCGGGGCAGATCTCGCATGGCCGCTTCTTCTCCTAGCCTGCGGGGAGGAAGGGCTCTGGGCATCGCAGCTCTGGCGGCGGCCCTCCTCGCTCCGGTCCTCGCCAACGAGGCGCCTCTTCTGGCCCGATCCACCGGAGCGATCTGCTCCCCGGCGCTCGGAGCTCTTCCCCTCACCGCTTGGGCCGGCTGTGCGGTCGCGACGGTCGACTGGAACCGTGAGAGGCTCTCGGGGGGCAAATCGATCCTGCTGGATGTCCCGATCCCTTTTGGACCGGAGCAGACGAACCTGAATGCCGTTCTCAAACCTCCGGGCCGTTCTCACTGGCTGGGCACCGATTCGCTGGGGAGGGACGTCCTCGCACGGGTGATTCATGGCTTCCCTATCGCGTTGCTCGTAGGGGGACTCGCGACGCTCCTGTCGCTCCTCCTGGGAATGCTCGTGGGCGGAATTGCCGGGCTGGGGGGTCGGTGGGTGGATTTGGGACTCTCCAGGGTGGTGGACTTGATGGCCTGTTTTCCCACGTTAATTCTGGCGCTTGCCCTGGCAGCCGCGGCGCAGCGTCCCGGCGTTGCGAGCCTGGTGATCGCCATCGGCCTCACCCGATGGACCGGGATCGCCCGGTTTTTCCGTGGGGAGGTGCTGCGCCAGCGCGGTCTGCTTTACTGTGACGCGGCCGTGGCCGCGGGGGCCGGGGCGCCCCGCCTCCTGCTCCGGCACCTGCTACCCAATGCGCTCGCGCCGATACTAATCACGGCCGCCTTCTCGGCGAGCCACGCGGTGCTCCTGGAAGCGGGAATGAGCTTTCTGGGGTTGGGGGTTCCGCCGGGGACCGCGAGCTGGGGAGGGATCCTAGCCGAAGCCCAGCGGCAGGTGGTTCCTGCCTGGTGGCTGGTGCTTTTCCCTTCTCTGGCCCTCTTTCTTACGGTGTTGGGCTGCAACCTTCTCGCCGAAGGGCTGCGAGAGTCTGCCGACCCCGGTCTCTCGCGCCTGGGCTAGGAGCCGAAGCCGCTGCCTACAGAGAGACTCGATTCTTCCCCGCTTCCTTGGCTCGGTAGAGTGCCGAGTCGGCCCGCGACCGGAGGGCCGCCTCGTCGGCGGCGTCCGAGGGATAAAACGCCAGCCCTATACTCACCGTGACTCGCACCTGGCCGTTGCGCCCGTCCGGAAAGCTCGCCTTCGCCTCCACCCCCTGACAGAGCTTCTCGGCCACGCTGCGTGCAGCCTGGTAATTGGTCTCCTGAAGAATCACTGCAAACTCCTCTCCCCCATAACGGGCGAGCACGTCGGAGCGCCGCACCCCTTCCCCGAGGATTCTGGCCACGCCACGCAGCACCTGGTCGCCGATGGGGTGGCCCAGGGTATCGTTGACCCGCTTGAAATTGTCCACGTCGATCATCAGCAGCGCCATGGTGCGTGAGTAGCGCTCCGCCCGACCTACCTCCACCCCCAGCAGGAACTGGAAGTGCCGGTGGTTGTAAATCCCGGTCAGAGAGTCGATGAGGGACAATTCCCGAGTCTGTCGATAAAGATGACTGTTCTCCACGGCCACCGCGGCCAGCTGCCCGCAGCGCTGGAGGATCTCAAAATCGGCAGCGGTGAAGGCCCGCTCGGAGGTCGAGGCCAGGTTGAGAGTACCGAGGACCCGGTCATGGATTTGGAGCGGGACGACCATCTCGCTCCGCATCTCGGCACCGGCTGGATCGTGGCGGAACCTGAGATCGGCGGCCACGTCGTTGCGCCAGAGCGGCCGCTTGTTCAGAACGCAGAACCCCAGGGGATTGTCCAGGGAGAGGGGAACCTGCTTCCCTTCGGTGGGGAAGAGAGTCTCGCCCCGGCTGTAGGTCAGCCGCACGGAGAACTGTTGCGCCCCTTCCTCCAGGAGTGCAATGCTGGCCTGATCGATCGGGACCAGGAGGCTGAGCTCCCGCGTGATGGTGCCCAGAACGCCGGGGAGATCCTCCTTGCTGGTAAGCGCCGAGGCAATTTCCAGAAGACTCTTGAGCAGGTCCTTGCGGCCAGTGCCCCCCTGGCGAGCCGCCGGGGCACCGGCAGGAAGGAGAGGCTCCCCGCCGACCCTCAACCCCGCTCCCCCGGTGACGGGGACAGAGTGAAGGTGGCCCCTCCGCCGGGACGATACCCTTCCGGGTCGAAGAAAACTCTGGCAAAACCGCTGGCCAGGATACCCTCTGCAACCCTCTCCCGGAGCTCCGGATCATTCAGGCGTCCCATCTCCTCACGGGACAGCTCGAGCCTGGCCTCGCTCCCACGAGCCCTCACCCGGAAGAGACGAAAACCTTCACCTCGGAGTCGGGCCTCCGCAGCCTCCACTCGAGCCAGATCCTCCTTGGCGATGGGAGTCCCGTGGGGAATGCGGGAGGCGAGGCAGGCCATGGCGGGCTTGTTCCAGGTGGGGAGCCCCAGCTCGCGGCTGAGGCCGCGAATCTCCTGCTTCCCGAGGCCCACCTCCAGAAGGGGCGCCCGGGCCCCAGCTTCCCGCGCCGCGACCATTCCCGGCCGGAACTCCCCCAGGTCGTCGCGCTGCGCTCCGTAAGCGATGGATGCCAGGCCCAGAGCATCCGCCTCCTTCCGCAAGATCTTGAAAAGCTCGCTCTTGCAGAAATAGCAACGCCGTTCATTGTTCTCCCGATAGCGGGGGTCCTCCAGCTCGGCGGACTCCACGAACCAGTGACGGGCGCCGAGGAGGAGCGCCAGAGCGCGGGCTTCTTCTTTCTCGCAGGCGGGCAGGGATGGTGAAACGGTGGTAATTCCGACGGCCTTAGCCCCCAGGATGTCCACCGCCACCTTCAGCAGCAGAGTACTGTCCACGCCCGCGGAGAATCCCACGGCCATCGGACCGATCTCCGTCAGAATCCTCTGCAATCGACTCAGGGAGCTTGCAGTCAAGGTATCCACAGGACAACGACTCCAGGCCTGGTCAGGCAACCTGGCGCGACCGGATGGCCCGCACGAGACCCGCCGCTATCAGCGCCTTGAGGAGGTCCACTCCGATGAAGGGAAAGAGGCCCAACCGCAGCGCCGCTGCGGGCCCGCTGAGCGTGGAAAGCTGCGCCCACCCGCAGAGATGAATCACCAGGCAGGCCAGGACAAAAGTCCCGAACAGTTTCCCGAAGCCGTGGACCCGTGAAGCGAGCCGGCCCGCCAGCCAGGCCGCGGGGAGAAAGCCGAGAAGGTATCCACCGGTGGGACCCATGAGGTAGAGAGGGCCGCCGCCGAAGGCGAAGACGGGTGCTCCGGCAACCCCCATCGATAAATAGGTTGCGACCGAGGCAGCACCGCCCCACGGACCCAGGAGAGCTCCGGCGCACAGCACCGCGAGGGTTTGGAGCGTCATCGGTACGGGTGTCCCCGGGAGAGCGATCTTCAGCTTGGATGAGAGCGCGATAAGCAGGGCGAATCCCAGCACCTTGGAGGTGAAAGCCAGCAACTCGATCGGGTTGGTCAAGAGCCGTCCCCGGCTCACTGCTTCCATGGTCCGCGCCATATAATCCTCCGGAGCTGGTCAGTAACTTCCTTCAACTCTGCGAGATGAGCCGCTCGATCTGCAGGGAGCTAGGAAATCTTAGGTCGATTCCCGTATCGATAGGAACGGACTGAAGATCACCGACATGAAAATGACACTGTGACATTTTTTGCTTGACAGCGGTTTCTTTCACAGTATATTCCCGGCTGCGATCCATTACAGTGCGACGCTCTCTCATCTGGCGAAAGCCGACAATTCAACGTTTCTGAAGGAGGCTGCGACGCTTACCACTCCTCCAACGTTCCGCGTCGAGGGACTGTTTTTTTCCTTGACAGGGGTGTCCGTTGACCGTACATAGCGGTTCACCCACGACGATTTTGCTGCAAGAAGGCGTTCAAGAACGAATGTCTCTCTCTTTTGTCCTTAAACCCTACCTTTGCCATGTAACCTTTTTAGGAGGATGTCATGCCTAGTCGTTTTACTGCTCAGAGCGGGAAGGGGGCTATCCTCGTAGCCCTGGCTCTGGTGGCGACCCTCCTGGTCCCGTCCATGATGACCTGGGCGGTGAAGACCGGAGTGGCCAAGCCCGGCATCGATCCCTCGGGCGAGCTCGACAAGAGGGATTTCGATCCTGCGGCGCTGACCTATTTTCAGCGCCTGGCCATCCCGGACCGGGAACGTCCCCTGGACGCCTCTCCCCTTGGGAGCTTCAAGCCCAACATTCCGCAGGCTGCCGGTCGGAAGGGGCTGATCGCGACCCAGGTCGGGTTCTTCAACCCCAAAGACGCGAGGAGCTTCAATGCTCTTCCCTCAGACCTTCGCCCCCTGGCGTCACATCCGGCGCCGCAGGGCAAGGGGCTGGGATTGGGCAACAGCACGGGGATCGTTCAGATCTCCGAGGCGGCTCTGTCCAGCACGGGGTATGACAGGATCGAGGCCCGGATTCGGGAGTTGGGAGCCACGGTGGTGGAGACCCGCCCGGATCGCGCTCTGGTAGTGCGGGGAACCGACAAGGCGATGACCGCGCTGGTGGGCGAGCCGTTCGTGGAGGCCGCCATTCCTTACGCGCCGGCGTTCAAGTTGGAGCCGACGGCGGGCCGGCAGATGCTGCTGGACAAGATTCGCTCCAACAAGTCGGAGCTGGATGTCCATATTCGGCTGTGGGATGCCGCCAAGGACCTGGATGCGGTTCTGAAGGACCTGAAGGCGTCGCACGGCGACACGGTATCGGTGCTGGAAGACGGGCAGACGATCCGGGCGACGCTGGACAAGAAC
>QHVQ01000115.1 GCA_003222305.1 Acidobacteriota bacterium
AGGCCAGCGCCTTCTCACGAGCCGCGGCATCACGGAGCCTGGCGGGCGGGATGACGTCCTCCAAACGGTGCGGAAAGGCGATGTGCACCCCATCGGCCTCGAACGGCACCCGATCGGGAAGCGCCAGCGCGTGGCCCGCTGCGGGCACTCGGTCCATCCAGGGAGAGGACTCCCGCTGGAATCGTGGAAGCGTCTCACGGTTGAACCGTTCCAGCCAGTCCGGGTAGTCCTTCCTATAATAAGAGGATGTGACGTAGCGGCCGGACTGGATGGAATACCAGTAGACATCGCCGCGGAAGCGCCCGGCGTGCAGCAGCGACGAGTACTGCCCCGAGCCGAGCATCACGGCCCGCGCCTGCGGGTCCGCCCGCGTGAACCACTCGGGAAGCGTGGAGGCCAGAATCTTGCGCGGCGAGACACCTTTCTGGCCAGGAGCGCCCGGGATGGTCTCGCCGGGATCCTCCAGCGATTCCACGAGCCGGCGGCTCCCCGGGGGCCCCGCGAAGAAGGCGGCGTCCACCAGGCCATGCCGAGCGGGGACCAGGCCGCTGGCCAGCGTGACGTGCCCGGGATGGGAGACGGTGATGGCGTGGTCGACGGTGGTGTTGGTGAAGCGCATGCCGCGATCGCGCAGCCGCCGGAAGCCGCCGGTGAACAGCGTGTCGTAGCGCTCCAGCAGATCCGCCCGGAGCTGGTCCACCACGATCAAGATCACCAGCTTCGGCCGGTCACGCTGCGGGGCCGGGCTTCTGCACGACGCGAGCGCCGCCGGAAGCAGTGCCAGAATCGCAGCCAGGCTCCTGGGCCGGTTGGGCGATCGCTTCAAGCCTGTCCGCTTTTCGTCGTGACTCCCGGTGCGCGGCTGCCCAATCCACGGTCGATCTCCAGCAGACCGGAGGGATCGCTCCCGATGAGATGGAGCTGCGCGACGATTTCGCGGCAGGTCTTCTCCTCTTCGACCTGCTCATTCAGAAACCACTCGAGCTGGACCACGGCGGGATAGGCCTTTTCCCGGAACACGAGCTCGTAGAGCGCCTCGATCTGCCCGCTCACCGCCTTCTCCTGTTCGTAGGCCGTCTCGAAGATCTCGGTCAGCGTCTTGTACTCGCCGCGGGGCTGCTCGAGATTGCGCAGATCCAATCTCGCATTCCGCGCCAGCATGAAGTCAAAGAGCCGCATCGCATGACCGTATTCCTCCTGGCTCTGCAGCCTGAGCCAGCGGGCCGAGCCGGTGAAGCTGTGCTGCTCGCACCAGGCCGACATGGCCAGGTAGGTGTACGAAGCCCCCAGCTCCGCATGAATCTGCTTGTTGATGGCGTCTTGAACGGTCTGGCTCATCATGATCGCGCGCCTCCCTTCGGAGTTCCATCCCATCCCCCGGTCTTCGACCTGTATGGCTGCCGATGGTAGCACGTCCGCGCGGCCGCGTCCGGCAGGCACGGAAGCCGTCGGACGCGGCGGGGTGGGAGGGTTTATTTCGCGGTGCTCGGTGGCGTCTGTCCCTCGGCGAGATGCTGCAGAACTTCGCGGCACTTCGATTTGGGGTAGTAGGCGTCGGCCCCGCTTTCCAGCGCCGCTCTCTCGTAGGCTTCTTCGTGGTACCCGGAGAGGACCACGACCTTCATCTCGGGGTGCTTCGACTTGAGGAGGCGGGTCACTTCAAGACCGCTGATGCGGAGCAGGGCCATGTCTACGATCACCAGATCGGGTCGCCGCGCCTCCGCCGCCAGGGTCGCCTCTTCGCCGTTCTGCGCTTCCCAGACGACACTGACGGCGGCTTCCGCCATGAGAAACCTCTTCAGGAGAGATCGAAAAAGGGAATCGTCGTCCGCCACCAGAATGGTCATCGAGGCTCCTGACCGAAAGCGAGAAAAGCCGGGTAGGCAAGGTTACCCCGGAAATGGAAGGTCCCTCCATCGGAGGAAGACCTTAAAAGGAATCGGTAAAAAACCTGACGGCCCTACAGTGGTTCGCAGATAGGAGGATTACGTTACGGAAAATTCCCCCGAAAAGCCTACGTGATTTTCCCTACAAAAAACCCGCGGCGCAGGGAAGGCTGCCGCGGGTGAAACCCTTATGGGAGTGAAGTTACGCCGGAATCCGTGGAGCTTTTCGGGAGCTGGCATACCAGTTGCTGCTCCCCAATCTGAAAGCCTCTCGAACTGGAGACCCCTTCCCGACGAAGGCTTACCCGATGCGAGGCCCTGGCACGAAGCCAGGGGCCAGGGATTCTCCTGGCAACCGGGTCGCCGAAGGAAGGTAAACGGTCGACTCCGCGGGACAGCGGGTGGTCTCCCTCAACGAAGGACCTCTATGCGTCCCGACGGTTCGTTCAAGACAGCGCCCCACGTGTGCAGCTATGCTCTTCTCCTCGTCATCGCCCTGCTGCTCCAGCCCGCGCTGGCCCAGTCGTCCGTCGCCCCGGCGCTCCCCCTGTTCCCCGGCGGATTCATCGAGAAGACGACCAGCACGGCGGTGCGGCCCCTCCTGACGCAGCCGCAGATCCAGGCACTGCTCCCCACCCGGGGCCTGTTCGCATTTCCGGCCCCCTACAATACCCAGGCGATCCGGCTCACCAACTCCAGCGACTGCGGTGGCACCGACTGCGTGACCTATGTGGGCTACTCCTACTGGCGCAATATGAACAACCACGTCGGCAGCGACACCATGCTCATCTTCCTGAGCCTCAATCCCGGACGCGGCGGGAGCGGGCCCACCCTATTCAGCTACAACAAGGTGACCGACGCGGTCTCGGTGGTCGGGCCGCTCTTCGGCGCGGGGAGCCCGTTTGGGGCGGCCACGGCCGAGGGGTGGTACTTCAGCAGCACCCAGCCCACGAAGATCTACATGAACGACGGGCCGCGGATGCTGCGCTACGACGTGATCTCCAAGCAGTTCCAGACGGTCTACGACGTCACCGCGCAGTACGGCAGCGACAAGATGATCTGGCAGATGCACTCCAGCGACGACGACCGGGTCCATTCCGCCACGTTGATGAACCGGAACACCTCGGAGATGCTGGGATGCCTGGTCTACCGTGAAGACACGGCGCAGTTTTCCTATTACCCCAAGCAGGGAGCATTCGACGAGTGCAACCTGGACAAGAGCGGTCGCTGGCTGGTGATTCTGGAAAACCTGGATGGGCTGTACGGGGAGGACAACCGGATCATCGATCTCCAGACCGGCACCACGACCGTGTTGCTGGATCAGGACGGCGCCGCGGGACATGCCGACACCGGCTACGGGGTGATGGTTGCGGTGGACGACTGGAACAATCTTCCCAATGCCTTTCGCCTCTGGCAGTTCGGACAGAGCCCGCTCTCGGGCCAGCTGGTTTACCACAACATGGACTGGAGCGTCTCCGCGCCGGCTCATATCAGCTACTCCAACGCCCGGTCCGCAGTCCCGTTCAATCAGCAGTACGCCTGTGGCAGCGGCGCGAACCGGACCAATTCCAATCGCGCCAATGAAATCGTCTGCTTCCGCCTGGATTCCTCCATGGACGTGCTGGTGGTGGCCCCGGTGATGACCAATCTGGACGCTCCGGGAGGCGGCGACGACTACTCCAAGGAGCCGAAGGGCAATCTGGACGTGACGGGGCAGTACTTCATCTGGACGACCAACCTGGGGGGCTCCCGCCTGGACGCATTCATCGTCAAGGTGCCGGGACAGCTTCTGGTGGGATCGCCAACCGACACCATCCCGCCCGTGGTCACCCTGACCTCCCCCGCGCCCGGATCGAGCCTCTCGGGAACGGTGGTGGTGACCGCCACCGCGACGGACGACACGGGGGTGGCCGGCGTTCAATTCAGCCTGGACGGCGGCAGCCTCGGAGCCGAGGATACCTCGGCCCCCTACTCGGTTTCCTGGAACACCGCTTCCACCCCAGCCGGAGGGCACACGCTGACCGCGACCGCCCGGGACGCGGCCGGGAACCGGACGGTATCCGCGCCCGTGCCCTTGACGGTAACCTCCGGCGACACCACGGCGCCGCAGATCTCCTCGGTGAGTGCCTCCTCCATCTCCTTGTCCGGCGCGGCCATTGGATGGGTTACCAACGAAGCGAGCAACTCCCAGGTGGAATACGGTCTCACGTCCTCCTACGGGCTATCGACGGTCCTGGCCCCTGCTCCGGTCACCTCCCACTCCGTGCTCCTGTCCGGGCTCACGGCCGTTACGCTCTATCACTACAGGGTCCGATCGGCCGACGCGGCAGGAAATCTGGCATGGTCCGGCGACCTCTCCTTCAAGACGCGTTGGGTGAAGGGACATCCACCCAAGAGTCAGAGCCCCTCCGCGACGCTGAAGCTCGTCGCCGGAAGGCTCAGCCCGACCCTATGATCCCTACTTCGCGACCATCGTCGATGGTTCGCACCCGAGGATCGACTTACAGGCCCCGCCAGTCGAGACAGGAGAGGAACTGGCGATAGCGTGGGCGATCGGCGACCTTCCATAGAGCCTCGAGGAGGCCCCGCGCGGCTCCCCCGCCGTAAGGCGCGTGCCGCGCGGCTTCCAGGAATCCTCTCTGGAAAGCGGCGCGTGTCACTCGACCGTTCAGCTTCTTCCTGATCTGATGGCGCACCCGGATCGAGGCATTGGCGGGCGCGTAGGTGATTTCGGCCGCTTCCAGGGCCGCCAGGTCCTGCCCGGAGTCGCCCATGGCGGCGACCGGCTCGTCCATGGACCCCAGGTATCTCCTGACCGCCTCCAAGCCCGGACCCTTCCCCACCCCCTGGCGGACGACATAGGTGTCTTCCGGCGCTGCGATGACGGCCATCCGGTCGCAGCGACACTGCTCGAGAGTCGCCTGCACCTCCGCCGCCGGGAGGCCCACTGTCCGCTCATCGAGGAACCGGTAGGCCCGGATGGAGTATCGGTACCCCGGGTCCAGAAACAGGTCCGGCTTCCGTTCCAGAGCCGCGCGACAGCGGACCAGCTGTTCCTCCGCCTCGACATCGCCGAGTCTCACTTGGCTCCCCCGCACCGCGTCGACGAAGACGCTTCCATACTCGGCCAGACCGCCCGGGAGTCCGTAAGTCCGGCAATAGTTGAGGACGTGCTCTACGCTCCGCCCGGTGTTGAGGACCACCGAGAAATCCTGGGAGCGCAACAGCTCCAGTGCCTCGAGTCCGCTGGCGGTGGTGTGGGGAAAGCCGAGCAGCTGGCGATCGAACACGCCGTCCAGGTCGAGAAAGAAAAGGCGCCCGGACCACTGGGGCGGGGCCGGCCTGTTCAACAGCCCGGCGCTGAACCGGTTCATCCGGAAGATCAGGAAATTCCGGGCTGACAGGTAGCGCCGGTGCCACAGTTCCTGCCTCTCCCGAGAGGTGCACCGGCCGATCGCTCGGATCGCCCGCTTCATGGTCAGGACGCCATAAAGCAGCTCATAGAGGAGAATTCGGTCCGCAACGGTCCGGTCCCCGGCTTCGCTCCCATAGGCGCGCAGCAATTCCCGCTCTTCCTCGTCCGACAAGGAGAATTCAAAGGTGGCGGCTGCCAGATCGTACGCCGGGTCGACGACGTCCAGCTCGGCCCCGCCGAAATTGTGCTGCTCGAAGTCCACCTTGGCGATTCCGGACTCGTCCTCGACCCACTCTTCCGGCCCCATCCGACCATCCACCACGGTCGGCCTGGGGCTGAGGCATCGTCTGAGGCGCCGGCGAATAACGCGCGCCTTCAGGCGGCCGAGATAGGGGCCATAGACGCCGCGCAGGATGCCGACGATTTCATCCCAGCCGGTCCAGCGATAGCCGGGGCTGTCGAAGCAGGGGTCTTCCGTGAGCGGCAGGCGGCGCACCCGCTGGCCGACGTAGGCGGCGATGAGGGGCGCTCGGAGGGGCGCCGCGCCGCGACGGTCCCGGCCCGAGGCGCTCCGCCACTCCGTCATCAACATTCCATGCCGTAGCCCGATGATCCGCGGAACCGATCCGGCGAGCGAATTCCCGATGAGATAGGCGTGATAGCCGAGCCATCCCCAGCCCACGCTCTTGGCGAGGATCCGCTGCGCGATTGGCTTCTCATGCTCCCGGCCGAGCCGGACTTCGAAGACCCGCTTCTGGCGAACCTGGAACCCGTCCCCTTGATGCCGCCGAAAACGGGCGTTGATTTCGTCGACCTCGCGGCTTTCCTGGAGGCACACCTGCTGGAAGTCGCGATAGTAGTCGCGGAGCAGAGGTTCTATGGAGCGCGGCTCCAGCAGGCCGGTCTTGTGCGACTCACCCGGCTCCAACGTGACGAGGGTGATTCCTTCGCTGCCTCCCTCCGGGTCGGGCAGGCTCCAATCCTCCCGGGCCCAGTGGCGTGGGACCAGAAGAGTGATCCGTTCCGGCCGCACGCCGAACCGCTTCAGGAGTCTGACGGCCAGGCGGAGGGTCAGCCCGGTGTTGGGGTGATCATCGACCACCAGAACGCGCCCAGATTCGCCCGGGAGCCGCCGCAGCTTGCGCCGCTCCCATCGGGAGATCCTCTCCTTGGGACGAATCGTGAACCAGGAGACGCGGCGCCAGCCCAGCCTGGTGAGATAGGCCTGGACGAGCGGGGCAAAGTAGGCTCCCGCCGTCCGCACTCCCACCACCACTGTCCCCTTCCCCGCGTCGCGGTGAGCGGCCGCGAAGCGCTGCGTCATCGCCAGCACGTCCCGGTGGGTCAGATCCTGGCAGCGATAGGCCTCCGGCAGCCGCATCCGGCGCGCCAGGAGTGGCTCCGGCAGCTGGGCATTCGCCAGGGCCCGCAGCATCCTTCCCCAATCTTCTCCTGTCCCGACCTCCGCTGGCGTGCCTCCCGGGGCGAGGTCCTGGTCGACCAGCGCTCTGCACAAGCGCTCCACGCAGGGTTCCCAATCCCGCCGCCAGCGGGCGATCCGGCCGTCACTCGCGAGACGGAGCAGCGCGTGGGGCAGGTTCAGGAGCCACTGGGCCGAAGTGGCGGCCCACCGCCAGCGGGGAAAGCGGATTGCGGCTAGCGCGACATCCCACGGACGCCAGGCTAGGTAGTCGTCGATGGTGCAGGCGATGGCGCAGGCGAACAGGTGCTGATTGACCTCACTCTCTTGCCGTTGCCAATCCGCCTGGAGCGTGGGGTATCGATCCAGCTCCTCCCGCAGATGCTGCAGCAGCTCCCGCAGCGACAGGACCGGATTCAGGCACCAGCGGTAGAACGCATAGAACTGCTCCTCCGAGAGCTCCGCCGTATCCGGCTCGCACCGCGCCGCGCCGGTCCTCTCGATCATCAGCTCCTCTCCCGGGACCCAACGGCGGCGGGCCGGAGCGACCCCCCCGCCAGCGCATCCCGGAGCATCCACCAGAGGATGCGGGGATTTCGCCGCGCCTGCGAGATGGAATAGGGAAGCCAGGCCTGGCCGTAGGGCACGTAGCAGCGCACCGGCACGCCGGCCACGTCGGCTTCTTGAATCACTTGCCGTGCCGGCAATCCGAAGAGAAGCTCCAGCTCGCAGGGTGTGCCCGCGACGCGCAACCGGCTCAATGCCGCGTGCGCCAGAGGAGGATCGTGCGTCGCCACCCGCACCTGCGAGGCTCGCCCGGCGAGCCGGTCGATCACCCTCAGGAACCCCTCACGGAGGTCGACCTCGGGCGGATCCGGATCGGCCCACTGCCCCTTCACCACCCGCACGCTCAATCCGAGCTCGACGGCCGTATCCGCATCGCGCAGGCTCCGGCGCCAGCGGCCGGGCAGAGTACACCCGAGGCGCGAATGCAGCGGGACCGCCCCCGCGATCCATTCGAAGGTCGCGGCTGCGTCCCCGTGCCCCAGGGAATCAAAGTGCACCCCCACGTCCCCCAGGCGGGCCCGCTCGAGGACCTCCGCCAGCAGTCGGCGGTCGAATTCGAGCGGCGGCGCTTTCACCGACAGGTAACAGTCCAGAGGCTCGCGGGAGAGGGCGTCCAGGGCGGCGAGATGCGCGTCGGCTACCTTGCGGGGGCCGTCGGCATCCCCGTTCCAAAAGCCGATGGTGCTTCCCATCCCCTGGTCGGACAGCCCACGGCAGGTCCGCAATGCATCCGCCAGGGCAGGCCCGGCCAGATAGCTTTTCGCGGCCCGCGTCGCGAGGGGCAGCCAGAAGGCCCGCAGCATTCCCCGCAGCCTGCCGCTCATCGCCCTATCCCCATCTCCAGCCGGAGGCGTCGCCACGCCTGGTGGACCAGATCGAACCCCAGCGGCGCCAGCGCTCGCCACAACACCGGGCAGGCCCACACGGAGACGCACCGGTGCACCTCCCGAGTCCAGATCCTCGTCCAGGGCTCGTCGATCCCAAGGAATTCATAGCCATGCAGACCGCGCTCGGCCGCGTACTGCACCGTCTCCCGCACCAGGAGCAGTCCGGGGGAGCAGCGATGGAAGGCTTGATCGTAGCCAATCTTGAGCAGCCAGAATCGGCCGCCACACTCGACCGCGAGCTGCATCGCGGCAGCCCGCTCGCCGATGCGCAGAAAGCAGACGCGCAGGATGCCCCGCTCACAAGCGGCGACCGCATACCGCCGGCAAAACCGGCCACGCGTGGTATCGCTTGCCAGCGCCGTCCCCTGGCTCCCCTTCCAGCTCGCCAGCTCCACCCGGAAGGCTTCATCCAGAAGGGGTCCCACCGCCTTGGGGTCCGGAGACAGCACTTCGCTGCTCACCGGGCCGAACCGTTCGGCAATCCGCCGGGCGCGCCGGAGATCCGAGCGGCGACCCGGGTTGAGCTTGTCTTCCGGTCGAACCCAGGTGGAATCGAGAGCTATCCAGGGGCAGCCGGCCACCGGGCGGCAGATCACCGCGCCGCCTCCTCGATAGGAGCGCCGCAGCGCTCCGATCACCGGCGATTCCGCCGGGATGCGCCGGAGGAGTATCGGGAGCTTGGTACGGGCGAGCGCGTTGGTGACCGGCGCCAGCGATGCGGCGTCGGCATACAGGAAATCCATCGGCTCGTACATTTCGTCGGCGGCGGGAAGCTCCAGGCGAGCACCGCCGCCGCGCCGGATCAGCGGCGCGATGGCGGTGATGCGGGGCGCCGTCCCGGCCGCGAAGATGGATAGATCCCCCTCCTGCACGAAGGTGTCGGCGCATGCGTGGATCCACGCATACTGCTGCATCGGACTGCCGGAGTGAGCCGCCAGTTCATCCCAAGCAGCCGACAGCCCGGCGAGACCGGCCCGTTCCCGGGTCACTGTGATGGGAATCGCTTCGCCGGGCCTTGAGCAGGACTCGTCACGGTCGGCGTAGCCGCCGCTCTTCTCGACGGGCGAGGAGACATCCGGCGGCGCGGCGCCACGCAGGGATTGGGCCTTCAGGCCCGGCGGAGAAGCCGGACTGGACAGGCGATCGGCTGCCGGCCGCCGCGGTGACACGGGGAAACACCCCGAGGCTCGATCCGACGAAAAGACTCGGGGTAGGAACGGCTCTGACCAACGCATGGTCCTGGCCTCCCTCCGGTCCGCCCGCCGGGCGCGGACCCGGCGCTCGAGCGGAGCCATGGACTCACTGCCGCGTGCATGCCCTCAGACCGAGGCCCGGTCCCAGGTCACGCTCTGGCGGCCGGTGACGAAACGTGCGAAAGCAACCAAGGTGGCCCAGACCAGCAGGCAGAACACACACGGAACGCTCAGCCAGTGGAAGCGCTTCCGATCGGCCCGGAGGACGAGCCCCGCCAGCGCCAGAAGATAGAAGCCGAGCTGCACGGCGGACGCCGCCAGGTAGAAGGGCTCGGAAACGAGCGCCAGACTGGCGCCCAGAGCTCCGGCCAGCAGGGCCGGAGTCAGCAGGCGCAGGACCTTGTGGGAAAGGGTTTGGAGCCACAGCCGGTTCTGGAAAGGGTGAAGCAGCCAGCGTTCCCGGGCGAAGATCTGGAAGTTCCCCGCGAGGGTGCGCGTCTTTCGGAGGAGCTCCTCACTGGCCGAGGAGGCCGCCCGATCGCAGGCGCGGGCAGCCGGCTCGAACAGGACGCGGTAGCCTCTCCGGACGATCCGCATGGGGAGCCAAACATCGTCCAGGATCGTGTCCTCCGGCATCGGCTCGTACAGCTCGTGCCGGATGGCGTAGATGGCTCCCGTGGCTCCGACGCAGGAGTCCACCCGGCTCTCCCACCCCCGGACGAGCTTTTCGTAGCTCCAGTACCCCCCGACACCGCAGGCCACCGGGCCCTGCTGCGAATCTTCGGTGAGGATCAGGGCACCGCTCACGGCTCCGACCCGCGGATCGGCTAACGGCCCCGCCAGCGCGCGGAGCGCTCCGGGCGCGAACCGCTGTCGCGCGTCGGTCAGCACCACGACTTGTCCACTGGCCTGACCGAGTGCGTCGTTCAGCATCGCAGGCTTGCCCCGGCGCCGCGGATGGGCGAGCACCTTGACGCCCGCAGGAACGAAAGCTCGGGCCTTCTCGGCGGTCGCGTCGGAGGTTCCATCCACCGCGACCAGGATCTCGAAGCGGTCCCGCGGGTAATCCTGAGCGAGCAGATTCTTGAGGCGCCCGGAAATCCGGTCGGCCTCGCGGTGGGCCACGACCACCACGCTCACCTTCGGAGTCCAGCGGCTCGTCCGGATCGGACGAGGCCGGAGCGCTGCCCAGGCCCACAGGAGGAGCGGGTACCCGAGGGTGGCGTAGGCGAGGAGCAGGGCGGAAGCCCAGAAGACGATCTTCTCCAAGAGCATTCCTGGGAAGCCTCCTGAGGACGGAGCGGAGCCTAGGGAGAGGGAGGAGAGCCGGAATCGGTTCTCCCGGCGTCGGGCGGCGCGGGTTCGCGGCCGAAGACCGGTCCCGGCAAGGAGGATCCCACACCGGGCGGCAGCGCCGATGCCAATTGGGCGCAATCCACCCCGGGATCCTTGCCATCGGTTCCGGCGCCCCGATAAGGACTCGCCGGGCCCAGTTGTAGCCCATCGGAGCCGGTTTTCTTGAATCCGACGCGATCCATCGCCGCGACGAAAAAGTTGTCGGAAGGGTACGCTCCGGCGGCCCCTCCGACGAAAACGTTGCGCCGCACCAGGGCACCCGGGAAGTAGCGCTGGAGCGTGGAGGTCCCCGCTCCGGTCCCGGTGCCGGCGATCCCATACTGATTGTGCGCCACAATGTTGTTCGTGAAGACGAACCCGGTATGGGGCGTTCCTTCCGCCATGACGATCTTGTCGGATTGGAAGGCCGTGTTGTGATCGATCACCAGGTCCTGGGTCCCTTGCAGGATCTGGAACAGGGTTCCGCCCCCTCCCCAGCGGGAACCTCCCAGCTCCTCGAAAAGGTTGCCCTGGATCAGGATGCGCTTCGCCGGCTCGCTGGCATGGTTGTCATCGCGCCCGAGGATGTTGACGCCCGAGGCGGCACGGCGCACGGCGTTGCGCGCGAAGGTGACGTCCTCCACCACCGACCAGGGTGCCTGTCCGTTCTCGTTGCGCACCGTGAACAGCACCGCAAAGCCGCTTTGCGCCTGAACCCAGTTGTGCTCAAACAGATTCCCCGCAATGAGCACCCGGCGCGCGTTTTTCAGCTCCAGGAGGTTTTTCACGGTCCACGGCGCGGCAGTCGTGCCGGCCTCACCGCCCTTCCAGGAGAGGGGTTTCGAAAAATGGTTCCGTTCGATCCGGATGTCCGAGGGGACGAGACCCTGGATGGTCGGGTCGGCGCCTCCGAACATGACGTTCTCTCCGGCCGCTTCCAGGTAATTGTTCCGGATCAGGTAGGGTCCCGGGCCATTCCAACCCGCGATCGCCTGGGAATCGGCCCCCGCCTCCTTGAAATCGGCGAGGTAGGAATCGATGACGGCCGCGCTCCCCGAGTTCAGGGCGATGCCACGCCGCGTGCCCGCGCCGGGGTCTCCGTGGAGGTAGCACCGTTCGAAGATCAGGTGGTGGGGAACCGCCTCCACGGCGCTCTCGGTGGATCCCAGAACCACCAGGTTCTTGAGGAAGGCTCCCTTGGCCGGCTGGATCTCGACTCCCACGAAGCGATAATGGTGGGCGCCCGACGCCGCGGTGAGGACCGCCTCGAATCGGGAGATGAGCCTGGGCATGGCTCCCGATTGGGAGGGGTCGACCCGCATTCCGGGACCGGGCAGGCGGGCCTCCGCCCCGGCGGGCCGCACGGTGATCCATTCCTCCCCTTCCTTCCGCGGCAGGGTGAAAGGACCTTCGAAGGTCCTTCCCCGCTCCAGCTCGATCACATCTCCAGGCCGCGCCCGTTCCAGAGCCGCCTGCAAGCTTCCGGCCGCCGGCACCGGGAGCACTTTCCCCTTGGAAGGCGGCACGGCCGTGTCCACTTCCACCCGGGGAAGCTGCGGGAGGCGCGACGGGGAGGGAACGCCCGAAGCTCGAGCTAGACTCGTGAGGAGGAGGCTCGCCGCGAGGAACCGTTGGGAGCCGACCGAGGGGATCATGCCGCCTCCCCGAGACGCCGGTCGATCAGGGCGGAGATGTCGGCTACCCGCGCC
>QHVQ01000116.1 GCA_003222305.1 Acidobacteriota bacterium
GAAGTTGTGGGAAAAGCCGAGCGCATGTCCCACCTCGTGGGCCGTCAGCTCCGCGAACGCCTCCCGGGCGAAACGGTCCGACTCCTCAGGGCTCTTTCCCAAAACCCCGCGGGACTGCAGCACCAGTCGCGCGAAGGCGATCTGGCTGCTGAAGGAGGCTTGAAAATCGCACCCGATGGGAGAGCCGGAGCGACGCGCGTCGATCGCCTCGGTCCGCGACGCGAGATTCTGGATCCCGGCCGCAGGAACCGAGAACGGATCCTCCAGTCGCTCCCAGGAAGGAGCGCGCCACCAGGCATACACCAGATACCGGTGCAGCGTGTAGGAGGGGAACTCGCCGTTGAGATAGGCGTTGGCCTTCAGCACCTGGCCGGTCCGCGGATCGACCACCTGGGGCCCGGCGAGGCCCGAGAACATCAGATTGTCGCTCAGGTTCCAGTAGATCATGGAATGGTGGATGTCGGTGGGGTCCCAGGAGGCATCCTCGGGCTGGTCCAGGACACGCACGGCGTCTTTGATGCCGATTTTTTCGAAGGAACGATTCCACCAGAGGGCCGCCTCCTTGACCCGCGGCCTCCATTCGGGGGGCGTCGCCTTGTCCACGTAGAAAGTGATGGGCTCCTTCGGGGGCGAGAGGGAGGCCGCCGGATCCACCTTCTCCAGGTTCCAGCGCAGGAAGTAATACCGAAAGGCGGTGTCCCTGCGGTCCACACCCGTGTAATCCTTGAAGCCGTTGTCGAAGCCTCCGATCCGCTCGTCGGCAGGGCGCGGGTGGAAGCCGTCCTCAGGCAGCCGGTAGAAGTTGTAATCCACCACCGCCTCCAGATAGCGAGGATCCGGGAGCCGCGAGGCGATTTGGCGATTGAGTCCGATGCGCGGCTCGCCCCCGCCCTCCCCTTGCTCCCGCCGGTTGAACCGGTACGAGATGCGGACCGCGAGATTGTCGGGATTGTCGTGGACTTCGGCGATGGAGGTGTCCTCGGGGCTGGCGACGTAGCCTGTCCGGGGGGAGAGGGTCTCCATCAGGCCTGGCGTGAACAGCCCGGAGAGGTCCACGAGCGTTGATTTTCTCGACTCGGAAGTGGGCACGACGCGCGCCGAGAAGACGGGGGAGTCGGGGAAGGTGGCGTCCACCGCCACCATGAAGGGAGAGGAGGGATCGGCCCGATAGTCGAGATTGCGCTTCGCGAGGATGATCTTATCCCCGACCCGGCGGAGCACCACCACCTGGTTCTCGATGCTGCCGCCGCGCACCGACCAGTCGCCCAGCGCCTTGACCATCAGCCCTGCAAGCCCCAGGGGCTTTCCCAGCCACTCGTCGGGAAGATCCAGATAAATATGCTCAGGGCTCCGATAGAGGGTGAAGATGCCCTCGAGCTTCTCATGATCCTTGACCACTTCGGAAAACGGCTTCTTCGCCTCGGGGGCGCCGCCGCCGGCCTTCTCCGGGCCCTTCTTGGGAGCCGCCGCCGCGAGGGCGAGACCCGTGCCCAAAACCAGGGAAGCGATGACAAGACGCATGAGATTGGTCCGATGTAGCGGGGGGATCACAGAGTGCCTCCTCTTAGGAATCGTAATCCAGGGTCCGGCCGATGGTTCTGAGGTCTTCATACGTCTCGGAGCAGGGATTGTTCCAGAAAGTCTCGATGGCTTCGTGCATCTGCCGCAGGGAGCCCAGCTCTTCCGGTTTCAGCCCGCTGGCCCGGATGCGGGCGCTGGTGACCGCCAGCTCGGCCAGCGTCTTGGTTCCTTCCTGGCCCAAGAGGAGAGAATCCAGAAACTCCCTCTGCGGCCCCTCCCAGGCGCTCTCCGGGAGATCCAAAAGGGCCTGCATCCAGCGAAGCAGCCTGTCTCGGGCCTCGGCCCCGTGGTCGTTCAACGCTCACCTCCCCGCTCTGTCCTCCCCTTCAGAGTGCACCACCCCAGGCCAGAAGGATCAGTGCAGCCACGCTGCACAGAACCATGAGCCCTGCGGGCATGAATTTCCTTCCCTTGAGCCAGCGCATGCCGAAGAACACCAGGAGCAGCGCCGCGACCCCCATGGCCAGCTTTGCGCCGGCGGGTTGGCCGAAGAACATGAGCAGCGCCGCCAGAACCAACAAAGTGTCCGCGACGATCCCGGCGATGAGGGAGGGCTTGCTTCCGGCTTTGCGGAAGCCCATGAATCCTCCCGCCAGTACCAGGCCTCCATAGACGACGGCGGTGACGGCGGCCAATATCATGGATGCGGCCCTGCCTCCTTCCGGATGCCGCCCCCGGTCCGGTCCAACCATCGAGAGTAGGCCCACAGGTCGTCGAGATCCGCTTTCGCAAAATTCCTGTAGGCCGGCATCTTGATTCTCTGGCGGGACATGAAGTGGGTCGCGACGGGATTGGCAGCCAGACGCGGAATGCTCCCCTTGGTGATCCAGGTGTCGAACTCGGTCCGATCTCGGACCATGTCCTGGAAATCTGCTCCATGCCAGCCCGGAATGAACCCGGTGAACGAGCCGGGATTGGGAAGACCGCCTGATCCCGCCGGTCCGTGGCAGGCGAAACAACCCCAGGTCCGGGCCCGGTCCAAGCCCCGCCCCTCGGGAGTGTCCGAGGGGGGAGCCACCATTCCCGAGAGGACCTTGAAGGCCGCGGTCAGGTCTTCCAGATCGCTTCCCGACAGTTCGCTCTTGAAAGAGGGCATCGCCACCGCTGCTTTCGGAGGCTCTCCTCCCGGAGTGGCCACCGCCTCGCCGGACTCTACCTTGGGGATGCTTCCCTCGAGTATGAATCGGTGAATGTCGGCATCGCTCTCCACGTACATCATGGACATTCCGCCGCTCCAGGCAGGCACTTCCAGGTTCTCACCGCCTGGATCTTTGATTCCCGTCGAGCCCAGGTTGCCGTGGCAGGAGAAGCATCCCAGCTGCCGGGCCCGGGCCACTCCCCGCCGCACCGGGTTGGAGGCGCGGCGGCCCCAGTATGCCTGGATGATCCGGGGGCTCGCCAGCAGGCCCGCGGTCAAAAGCGCGATAGCAACCAAAAGAATTCGAGCGAAACGCCGCCTGGACAGAAATGACTCCTTCCCGTCGGCGTCGGGCCGACCCCCCTTGGCCCGAGGGACGCCTAGTCTAGAACGGATCGCGCCGGCGTGCCAGCGGGAGGAACTTGCATTCAACCGAGATAAGTGTAAGGTTAATCGGCTTATCGGAAGATGGCCGGGCGCTTGCAGAGGTCACGGCCGGAAACTGCACCTATCTCTCGAGAGGGAGGGCTCTATGAGACAGCGTGCCGGGGCGCAATCCCGGTCCAAAGCAGTGAAGGAAATCCAGGCGGGACTCAAACGCCTGAGTCGGGGATTCCGCCTTCTGACCCGGGAGGTACTGGAGGAAGCGGCGCGCCCAGGAAACGGGCGCGGCCGAAGAATCTCGCCGGGCCGTCGTATCCATGGGCGATACATCGGCCTGATCCGAAATCTCCCCGTGCGGCAAAAAGCGAAGGTGCGAGCCCTGCGTGCCCGCCGGGGCGTGGAAGCGGCCATCAAGATGGCCAGGGTGATGAGGCGCTCCCGCTGACGTGTCCCTTCGCGACCGCCCGCTACTGATCTTCGACGGGGACTGTCATTTCTGCCGCCGCTGGATCGCCCGCTGGCGGCAGATGACGGGCGAGCGGGTCGAGTACGCTCCCTATCAAGAGGTCGCCACCCTCTACTCCGAGATCGCGCCCGAGCGCTTCCGCCAATCCGTTCAGCTCCTGGAGACCGACGGCGCCGTCTATCAAGGCGCCGAAGCGGTTTTTCGCGCCCTGGCCCACGCCCCTTTCCGAGGTTGGCCTCTGTGGATTTACGGCCACGTCCCCGGGGCGAAGCCGATGAGCGAAAGACTCTATCGGTTCGTGGCCGCGCACCGCCCGGGCTTCTCGCGACTCACACGGTGGCTGTGGGGCGGGAGTGTCGAGCGGCCCTCGTACCTTCTCACCCGCTGGCTGTACCTTCGCTGCCTCGGGATCATCTTTCTGGTCGCCTTCCTGTCTCTGGGTTTTCAGGCGAAGGGACTCATCGGCGCCGGCGGGATAATCCCCTCGGGGAAATTCCTGGAGGCGGTGGCAGGAGGCCTGGGGACCGAGAGGTACACGCGCCTCCCCACGCTTTGCTGGCTCAGCCCGGGCGATGGACTGGTGCAAGGGCTCTGGCTGGGAGGGGCGGCCCTATCCGTTCTGCTGATCGTAGATGCGGCGCCCGGACCCATTCTAGTGCTGCTGTGGGCCTTCTACCTTTCCCTCTCCACTGTAAGCGACGTGTTCCTGGAATTTCAATGGGATATTCTTCTCTTGGAAACCGCCTTTCTGGCGATTTTTTTTGCCCCGTGGAAACTCTTGCCCGGAATCTTCCGCGACACCGAGCCCTCGCCGGTGGTGCTGTGGCTCCTGCGATTTCTCCTGTTCCGCCTCATGTTCGCGTCGGGTGTGGTGAAACTGGCCAGCGGGGACCCCACTTGGTGGAACCTCACGGCCCTGAGGGTGCACTACGAGACCCAGCCGCTCCCCACCTGGATCGGCTGGTACGCTCATCAGCTCCCGCTCGGGCTTCAGAAAATGTCGGCGGCGGGGATGTTCGTCATCGAGCTGGGGCTGCCGTTCCTCATCTTCCTCCCGCGCCGTCCCCGGTTGCTGGCCTTCGCCGGGTTCGTGTTTTTCCAGCTCCTCATCGGGCTGACGGGGAATTACTGCTTCTTCAACCTCCTCACGATGACCCTGGCGATTCTCCTTCTGGACGACACGCTGCTGGGTAGATTCTTCCCCGCCGCATCGCCGAAGCGTCCAGGACCCGGTCGCTGGATCCGCCGTGCGGCGGTCGCCGCGCTGATCCTGATCCTGCTCCCGCTGGAGTGCATGGCGCTGTCACGCTGCTTCCGGCGGCCGCTGCCCTGGCCCGAGGCGCTGCAGCGACTCGAGGTCAGGGCGTTTCCTTTCCGGATCCTCGGCAGCTATGGACTGTTTTCCCGCATGACCACCACGCGGCCCGAAATCGTGGTCGAGGGGAGCGAGGATGGTGCCACCTGGCTTCCCTATGAGTTCAAGTGGAAGCCCGGGGACCTCAAGCGCCGGCCATCCTTCGTGGAGCCGCATCAGCCGAGGCTGGACTGGCAGATGTGGTTCGCGGCGCTGGGCGATTTCCGATCCAATCCCTGGTTCCAGATCTTTCTTGCCCGCCTGCTGCAGGGCTCTCCGGACGTCTTGGCGCTGCTGGAGAAAAACCCTTTTCCCCAATCACCGCCCCGTTACGTCCGGGCGGTCCTCTACGAGTACCACTTCACCGACCTGGCCGAGCGCCGCAAAGACGGAGCCTGGTGGCGTCGTGAGATGAAGGGGTTCTATTGCCCGCCGGTCTCGTTGAAAAGTGAATGAAATGTTGCCTCAATTCACATATCCGAGCGAACGGAGCTTTTTTTTCGTCTCGTCGTCAAGCTCGGGCGGCTCGGGGGCCCGGCCCGTGGCCAGGTAAAGGTCCAGAGCAGAATAGACTGGCGAGGCGCGCGCCGCTTCCTCTCCGAGGACGCCTGTGCGCTCCCCAGGATCCTTTTCCAAGTCGAACAGCTCGAAGATTCTTCCAGAGGTGGTGGGATAGCCAATCAGTTTGAAGCGGTCGCCCCGCGCCGAAAAGATCAGGCCCCTAGGAGGGAAGACCAGGTGGTGCCCTCCCACGGTCATGGGAGCTGCGTGTCCCTCGCTGAGCACGACGCCGCCCGGGGGAATGGCACCCAGCCGCGCGTAAGGCAGGAGGTTTCTACCCGCTAGCCTTGGGGGCAGCGGCTGTCCAAGCAGGGTCAGGACCGTGGGCAGAACATCCACCAGCTGAGCCATCCCGGTCACCCGCTTGCCGCGAAGGCCTCGATCCGGGACCCGAAGGATGAGGGGCACCCTGAGGGCTTCCTCATTCATCCGGGAGCCGTGGCTGAAGTAATAGTCGCGATCCACGAGCGTCTCCCCGTGATCCGCCGTGAAGACCACCGTGGGCTTGTCGCCCGCCTCCGCCAGAAGGCGGGCAATCTGCGAGTCGGCATAGGCGATCTCTCCGTCGTACCGGGAGACGTAATCCAGCGGGTCCTTGCTGAATCCGCCGCCGGGGGTCTCGAGGCGCTGGTAGTCGGGAATCAATTCCGGGTCAGAGATCGGCTCGTACTTGCCCACGCGGAATTTTTCGGCGAATCCCTCGGGAGGATCGTACTTGCCGTGCGGATCGAACAGGTGCACGAAAAGGAAATAGGATGAATCTTTGGGAAGTGTCTTCAGCCACGCGACGGCCCGATCCACCGTCTCCGAAGCCCGGCGGTCCTGGCCTGCAAACTTGTCGTCGTAAATCTCGAAGCCACGGTTGAAGCCGGTCTGGGACGCCAGGAGGGTGTAGCCGGAGACGAAGGCGGCGGTTCGATACCCGGATTTGGCCAGGAGGATGGGGAGGGTCACGAATTCGGGGTTGAGGGGCACGCCGTTGATTCGGGAGCCGTGGGCAATCGGGGCAAGCCCGGTAAGGAGGCTCGCGTGCGAGGGACCGGTGTTCACCGCCTGGGTGAAGGCTTTTTCAAAGACGATCCCCTCGGAGGCCAGCCGGTCGAGAGCCGGCGACGTGCGCAGCGGGTAGCCATAACAGTGAAGATGATCGGCTCGGGTCGTATCCAGGCTGATGAGGATGAGGCTCTTGGGGGCCGGCGGTGGCGAAGCGGGAGGCGGAGCCGGTCCGGCAAGGAGCAGGAGCGCCGGAAGCGTCATCGACAAGAGAACGGCAGGACGGGTAAGCACGCCTTCTCCCCCTCGCTTACCGGCGATGAGGCTACAGCCTCACCACCGGCTCGAAGACGGCCCGCGCGCGCCGCTCCATTTCTTCGGGGGTCAGGTCTTCCTTATGCGTGGCGATGGACCACTCGTGGCCGAACGGATCGGTCAGCTTTGCGAAGCGGTCTCCCCAGAACATGTCGGCGATGGGTAGGGTCACCTTGGCTCCCGCTGCGATGGCGCGATTGTAAGCCACGTCGGCATCGGGGACATAGAGGTGAATGGTCACGGTGGTTCCCTTCAGACTGAAGGGGGCTCGGGTGCTGGACAGCTCGAACTCGTCGCACAGAAAGAGAACGGAATCGCCGATTTGCAGCTCCGCGTGCAGCACCCCCTTCCCTCCAGGTCCCGGCATTCGGCGGCGCTCTTCCGCTCCGAATGCCAGCTTGTAAAACTCGATGGCCAGACTGGCGTCTCGCACCACCAGGTGAGGTGTGAGGGTGTGGCATCCTTGCGGAATAGATTGCACCTTTGGGGGCATGGTTGAGCCTCGGTGAGTGGGAGGGGATTGGGTGGCACTGTCCTCCGGATGCTTCCATGTCAGCACGAGTCACCGATGGTGTCAAGAGGTGGTTCCAAAGACCGGTGTCGCGGGAGCCGCGTGCCTTGACGCGGAA
>QHVQ01000223.1:0-1011 GCA_003222305.1 Acidobacteriota bacterium
GTTTCCCTGCTGAAGCCGGTGGCGCGCAAGTACGACTAGGGGAGAAGCGGATGCCGTCCAGCATCGAGCTGAAGATCCGGCGGCAGGACCGGCCGGGGGCTTCACCCCGCTGGGAGGAGTTCTCGCTCCCCTACCGGCAGGACATGAACGTCATCACCTGCCTGATGGAAATTCAGCGCAACCCGGTGACCAAGCAGGGGAGGAAGACGACGCCGGTGGTGTGGGACTGCAGCTGCCTGGAGGAGGTGTGCGGCGCCTGCACCATGCTGGTCAATGGCAGGGTCCGGCAGAGCTGCACGGCACTGGTGGACCGGCTCGCGGCGCCCATCACTCTGGCGCCGATGACGAAGTTCCCGGTCATCCGGGACCTGTCGGTGGACCGCCAGCGGATGTTCGACAGTCTCATCCGGATCAAGGCCTGGATCCCCATCGACGGGACCCACGCGCTGGGGCCGGGGCCCAGGCGCTCCAGGCGGCCTACCCGTACGCGCAATGCATGACCTGCGGCTGCTGCATGGAAGCCTGTCCGCAGTTCAACCACCGGTCGGATTTCATCGGTCCGGCCCCCATCGGCCAGGCAAGGCTCTTCAACGCTCATCCCACCGGCAGGATGATCGCAGGGGAGCGGATCCGCGCGCTGATGGCCGCCGGCGGGATCACCGAGTGCGGCAACGCCCAGAATTGCGTGGCCGTCTGCCCGAAGAACGTCCCGCTCACCGACGCCATCGCCGAAGTCGGCCGCCAGGCCACCCTGCAGATGCTCAAGGACCTCTTCGGCTAACGGCCCGTGGCCGGATCCTGGAAGGCGGACTCGTCCACGGTCTCCGAGACGGTCTGAAACGGCGTGCGAATCATGGTGTCTCCGCCGTTCTCCTTCTTGTCGGCGCAGAGCATCAATGGGCCGATCTTCTTCCACTCCTGCCACGTCCATGAACCCTTCTCGTGCTCCTTGCCTTCCAGCTGGTAGTCCCAGCGTCCCATGAGGTGCGTGGCGGGGTCCACGAAGGCCCA
>QHVQ01000223.1:1032-2366 GCA_003222305.1 Acidobacteriota bacterium
ATCCCCTTGTCGAAGCTCAGGCGCACCACCTCCCACTTCTTCCCCGAGTCATCGGCCTTCTCCCCCTCGTAGCTGAGGTGCACGCCCGGGTCCTTCATCTTATAGGGCATCAGGAACCAATAGGTGTCGTTGATGAACCGGTCGTAGCCGTATTCCAGCATCTTCGCCGTCTTCTCCGGGTCGGCGGGCTTCCCATCCACCCAGACCTTGCCGGTGCGATCGTTCACATTGAAAAGGACGACGAAGGGCTTCCCCTCCTTGTTGGTCCCCTCGAGCCGGTAGCGCCCGGTGAAGCGGTCCCATGAGTGCCGGTAGTTCGCCAGTGTCTTGCCCCCCTTTTCCACGACGAAATCGAAGCGGAAATAACGCGCCGAATCCCAGGCGGCTGAGCCACCCAGGGACTGCATCACCGCGTCCGCCAGTTTCGTGGCCTGTGGGTCGCTCGCCGATCCGGGGATGGCGGGAGCGGGGGAGTCGGTGCAAAAAGCACCGGCCGGCAGAAGGAAAGCAGCGCACAGGCCTGCGACGAGCCGAAATCGATTCCTGACCGTCATCGTCCACCTCGAGTTGAATGAAGTTATTCTGGACGAGACGGTAGACCAATCCTCTCCCGTCCGTCAACGAGGAGTTCGGCGGGTCGGCGGAAATCCCGGTTGAGGGGCGCGGGGAGGGGAGTCTATACTCGACCCATGATCCTGACGCTGTCCCGCCGGGCGGAAGCGGTGCTGAAGGTGCGCGGCTCGCGCTTCCTGGGTTTTGCAATCCCGGTGGAATCGGAAGAGGAAGCCCGCCGGATGATCGCCGGGCTGGGCGATGAGCACTCCGGCGCGACCCACTGCTGCTACGCCTATCGGATAGGCCGGGGGGACCAAGCGGTGGAGCGGACGCACGACGCGGGGGAACCAGCGGGCTCGGGAGGAGCGCCGATCCTGTCGGTCATCAAAGGGCGACGCCTTGGAAATCTGCTCGTGGCGGTGGTCCGGTACTTCGGCGGCACCAAGCTGGGGGCTCGCCCGGGCCTATCGGGACACGGCAAAAGCGGCGGTGCAGGCCGGGACGCTGGAGGAGATGGAGCTGCGCCGCCGGCTGACGGTGACGCTCCCGCTTCCGATGGTGGGTGAGGCGCGCTCCCAGCTGGCGCGATTGGGAGGCGAGCTGCTGTCCGAAAGCTACGCCGCCATGGCCGATCTCTCCCTCGTCATCGGCGAGAGCCGGGAGGAGGAGCTGCGGCGAACCCTCGATGATCTGACTCGAGGCGCGGCGCGCTGGTCCGGCGGTGGAGAATGAAGTCGCTGATGTCCCCCGACGCGCTTCCGCCGAACCTCCCGGTGTTT
>QHVQ01000124.1 GCA_003222305.1 Acidobacteriota bacterium
TATAAGACCCTGACCCCCGGCACCGGCGAGAGCCCCAAAGCTACCGACACGGTCAAGGTGCACTACCGCGGCACCTTCATCGATGGGTCCGAGTTTGACAACTCCTACAAGCGGGGGGAGCCGACGGAGTTCCCGGTCACCAAGGTCATCAAGTGCTGGACGGAGGGACTCCAGAGGATGAAGGTGGGGGAGAAGGCGCAGCTCGTCTGCCCCGCCGGGATCGCCTACGGAGATCGCGGGATGGGCAGCGCCGTTCCTCCCGGCGCCACCCTCGTCTTCCAGGTGGAGCTCCTGTCCATCGTGAAATGACGGCAAAGGAATGAACCGCGCGCGCCGTCGGTTATGCGAATACTTCCCGGGACATCGGTGTTCCTGGAAATCATTGGAGGTGAAATGCTCAAGCTCCATAATTTTGATCGGTCTCCATTTGGCTGGAAGGTTCGGATGGTCCTGGCGGAGAAGCATGTGCCCTACAGGACCGAGGTTCCCGAGAATAAATCCGAGAGCCCGGCTTTCGGAAAGTTGAACCCGTTCCGACTGACGCCCGTCCTGGAGCTGGAGGACGGCCGGACGGTTTTCGAATCCACCGTCATCAACGAGTACCTGGAGGAGGCCTACCCCAACCCGGCCATGCTGCCCCGAGATCCCTACGAGCGGGCCCGGGTGCGGATGCTGGAGGACACCACCGATCAGTACTTCAACCAGGCGCTGCGCGATTTCCGGACCGCCCAGTACGAATATGCGCCGCCGTTCCTGATCCCGAAAAAAGCCGAGCAGGTGGACCACAAGCTGGTGGAGGAATCGAAAAAGAAGATCCACGAGCACCTCTCTCGTCTGGAGAAGGAGATTACCGGGCGCACCTGGTTCGGGGGGGAGGTCTTCTCTCTGGCCGACGTCGCCCTGGCGGCCCCCCTTACCGGCTCGCTGCCGCTGTTGGGGCTCCTCCCCGATCCCAAATACCCCAACCTCGCCGCCTGGTCTCGGCGAATGGTCGAGCGGCCGTCCTACATCGCCTCCGCTCCCAAGGAGCCGATGAAGATCAAGAAGGATTGATCGGGCGCGTCGTCGCCGCGTACCGTCGGGCCTTCGCCGGCCTGCCGCCACAGGTCTGGCTTCTCGCCTTCGTCACGCTCGTCAACCGCAGCGGCACCATGGTCCTGCCGTTTCTCGTGCTCTACCTGACGAAGACGCTGGGTTTTTCCGCCGCCGGCGCCGGGGGAATCCTGGGGTTGTACGGCCTCGGTGCCCTGGCGGGGAGCTACTCGGGGGGGTGGCTTGCCGACAAGGTGCCCCCCCGGCGCGTGCTCTTCTTGAGTCTCTCCCTCAGTGGCGTCGCCTTCATCGTTCTGGGATTCCTGCGGTCTCCGTTGTCGATCGGCGGGGCCGTGCTCGGACTGAGCGTGGTGGCGGAGGCGTTCCGCCCCGCCATGGCGACCGCTCTGGTGGAATGTTCGGCGCCGGGGCAGCGAGCCCGCGCTTTTGCCCTGAGCCGTCTGGCCGTCAATCTGGGGATGAGCGTCGGCCCGGCGACGGGCGGCTTTCTGGCGCTCCACAGCTACTTCTCCCTCTTCGTCGTGGACGGTGCCACTGCGTTGCTGGCAGCCGCATCGTTGGTGCTCGTATTCCGCGGAGCGGGAGCGACAACCTTTCCCCGCTCGGCGGCGGCCGCGCCGGTGCGCTCACCCTGGGCGGATCGTCCCTTCCTGTTGCTCACGCTCCTGATGACGCTCTATGGGCTGGTCTTCTTCCAGCTCTTGGGAGCGTTTCCGTTGACGCTGCGAGACCGGTTCCATCTGGCCGAGAATTGGATCGGGGTCAGTCTCGCCGTCAACACGGTGGTGATCTGCCTGTTCGAGATGCTGATCGTCCATTCCCTCCGCCGGGCCAATCCTTACCGCGTCATCGGGGTCGGATCTCTCCTGATGTGCCTCGGGTTCGCGATACTTCCTCTGGGGCACAGTCGCCTCTACGTGCTGCTCACCGTGCTGATCTGGACGATAGGGGAGATGCTCTCGCTGTCCATCGTCGCGGGGGTGGTGGCAGACCGGGCGGGGGAGGCGAGCCAGGGACGGTACATGGGAATCTTCTCGCTCTCTTTCTCCCTCGCCTTCGTGCTGGCCCCTTTGGCGGGCACTTGGATCTATCAGAGCCTCGGACCCGAGGCGCTCTGGTACGGGTGCGGCGCGCTGGGAATTCTTCTCTGGGGCGGATTCGCGGCCCTCTCGAGCCTGGTAGGGAGGACGCCCCTGAGCCAGGTTCTCGCTACCGACTGAAGCGTCCATGCGCTCCATCCAAAGTCGGCGCCGCCAGAGAAATCATTGACTTGGCCCGAAGATCAGCCTAGGATACCTGCAACTTCTCTTCAGTCCAGCATCGCATGATCGACCAGACGCTCGGGCATTACCGGGTCCTGGAAAAAGTCGGCGCGGGGGGCATGGGAATTGTCTACCGCGCGCGGGACGAGCATCTCGAGCGCGAGGTAGCGCTCAAAGTGCTTCCAGCCGGTCTGCTGGCGGACGAGAACGCCCGCAGGCGCTTCAAGAAAGAGGCGCTGGCCCTCTCCAAGCTGAATCACCCGAACGTCGAAGCGGTCTACGACTTCAACAGCCAGGATGGCGTGGACTTCCTCGTGATGGAGTACGTGGAAGGCGTGACTTTGACTCAGAAGCTGGCGAGCGGTCCTTTGCCTGAGGCGCAGGTGACGGCGCTGGGTGCCCAGATCGCCCAGGCGCTGGAAGAGGCCCACGGCAAGGGCATCATCCACCGGGATCTCAAGCCTGGAAACATCATGGTCACCCCGAAGGGCCAGGTCAAAGTGCTCGACTTCGGGCTGGCGACACTGCTGCACCAGCCCGTGGATACCGCCGCCCTCCAGAATTTTGGCGTGGCGGAGACGGCGGCCGCGGGAACGCTGCCCTACGTGGCGCCCGAGCAGCTGCGCGGCACTCGGGCCGACCCGCGCAGCGACCTCTACGCCGCGGGGGCCGTTCTCTACGAGATGGCGACTGCCCACCGCCTGTTCAAGGAGACCGAGAGCCTTCTGCTCATCACCGCCATCCTCCACCAGGCGCCTGCCACTCCCGCCGCGCTCAACGCCAGCGTTTCGCCGGATCTGGCGCGCATCATCGAGAAGGCGCTGGAGAAGGATCCCCAGCGCCGCTATCAGTCCGCCGTCGAGCTGCGGCTGGACCTGGAGCGGCTGGGAGTGCCGCCGCCCGTGGTGGTGACCTCCCACCGGATCCGCGCGCGGTGGTGGGCCCTGCTGGTCGCCTCGACGCTGACCGGGGCGTACGGCGCTTTTCTGTTCGCCCGGCATTGGATGGCGGGCTCGGAGCCCGCTGAGTTCACTGTGACCCGCCTCCTCACGACCCCCACGGAGGATTCCGAGAGCCGGATCTCGCCGGATGGGGAGTGGGTCTCCATCCTATCGAACCGTGCCGCGGGAGAGGGGACGATCGCGCTCCTGCGCCCGGGGAAAGGGGAGCCCCGGGAGGTGCACCGGCTTCCCGGGCATCTTCTCAGTCATGTCTGGTCGCCTCGTGGGGACGAGCTCGCGGTCCTCTCCTACTCGACGAAGGGAACGTTCCTTCAGATCGTTCCGGCACAAGGGGGGCCTCCCCGAAGGAGCGTGGCGCTGGACGTCGCCTTCAGGGATGCGAGTCTGGTGCGGTGGATCAAGTCGGACATCTATTTCGATGTTCGCCGCACCGGGTTGTGGCGCGTCTCCGACCTGGACTTCGAGCCTCGGCGGGTGATGCCCGGGGGGATCTCCGAAGGGGAACGGAATCAATTCGACATCTGCCAGGACGGGATGGCGATCGCCTTCAATGTGGGGCGCGGGAAGGAGGAGAGTCTCTGGATCTCCCAACTGAGGGAAGACCGGCCCCGGCGGCTTTCTCCGAAGGGATTAAGGGCCGGAAGGGCTCGGTGGCTTGGCCCGTCCTGCGACCGCCTCGCCTTCATCTCGGGCCGCGGCGGGGAGACGGACCTATGGCCAGGCCCTACCGGATTACCGCCAGCGGGGGAGTCAAGCGGTTGGGAGACACCAGTCCCGACGGCACCAGGATGACCTTCGAGGAAAACCATGACCGGGCCAACCTGTGGCTGATGGAACCCGGCGTGCCCAGCGTGAGGAGGTGGCAGATCACTACGGAATCGCTGCTGGATTTCTGGCCCAGCGCCGCCAACGGGACAGGTTTCCTGGCGTTTCAACGGAGCGTGCCCACCGAATGGGGAAATTCCGAGATCTTTGGGGGAAGGATCCTGCTCGCGCAACTGGGCGGCAACGTTCTCAAAAACCCACAGGGCGTGGTGGACGAGGGAGGGTGCGCGAAGATCTCTCCCGGGGGGGAGTTCCTTGCCTATGTGCGGGGCCAGCCCCCCAGACGACTGGAGGCGTGGGTCCGAGACCTCCACTCCGGGCGCGCGTGGCGGGTGGCAAGCCATTTCCGAATTCCGCGCGTCTACCCGGTTCCTTTGGACTGGGTGGAGCAAAACCTGGTCTGGAGCGGGAACGGCAGAGCTCTCTATCTCGTGGCGGAGGAAGAGGGAGGGCGACAGGAAATTCTCCGGGTCGATCCGGCCCCGCAAGCCGCGCCCCCCGAGGTGCTGGTGGCGGGGAAGGGGAACGAAGCGTTCAGCGATCTTTATCCGTCGCCCGACGACGCTTTGCTCAGCTACGTGCGTTCCGATGGCCTGGTACCGAGCGTCTCCGAGCTGCGTTGGGTGGATCTGGCCGCGCGGGAATCCCGGCGTCTCGTCTCCTACAACCACGGGACGATGGGCGATCTGATCGCCCGGGGCTGGATCGATGACGGTCGATCGCTTCTCGTACTGCGCGCCGCCATCAACCCCGACTGGTCGGAGCATCTGCAGGTGATCCGAGTGGGCCTGACGGGCTTGCAGACTCGGCTCGGGATCGTGGACCGAGCCTATGGCGGCACGGCGCGGCTGGATGCGACGGGGTCGCTGCTCTACCTGACCAAGGCCGACGGTGAGACCGGCGCCCACAACCTTTATGAATTTCGACTGGCGGACGGGCGTCTGAGGCCCTTGACGGACAACAAGTCTCCCCGGACCAGCTTCTCCGGACTGCAAGTGCTTTCCGACGGAAAAATCGTTTACTCCGAGCAGGAGAGGGACTCGGAGGTGCGCCTGATCTCGTTTCACCGTTAGGCCGACCCACGAGTCCCCAATTCCTGAAAGGAGGATCCGATGGCAACCGATTACGTCCACCGGCCGATCGACATCCTGGAGCTGCAGATCGCCGCGTCGACGGTGCAGAACGAAGCGTTCATGCGCTACGTCACGAACCCGAGCAATCTGATCCCAATCCGGGAGATCCTGAAACGGGCTCTCGACGACCTGGCCAAGATCGAGGTGGACGAGCCACAGGTCATGTGCCCGGACGGTTGGGTGCACCTGGGTTGCCGGTGCATTGTTCCGACGCTGCAGAATCAATGCTATAACCCGGCCCACTCCGGCTAGGACGATTCGGGGGAGAGACGCGGGGGCGGGCGGCCTTTCGGGGACACCTTCTGCCCCCGTGTCTCGATCCAACAGGGTTCCCGGCGACGGGTGGAATCACGGTTTATCCGATCGCCGGAGATAAACGTCGGAACCGTAGATGACCTTGCTGAGGGTGTATTCCTCGCCGATCACCTTCTCGAAAAAATCGTCAGAGCTCTCACAGCCCTCGGGGCCGACCAGCGGGTCCACGACGATCGCCTCGGGAGGATTCCTCTTGAACTCCTCCCGCTTCGCCGCCGCCAGCTGAGGGTCCTTCATGTGGTCTTCGCACATGTCCACATACTGGTAGATGCCGTTGTTGGACAGTCTTCCGGAAAGGAAGAAAACGTCCGAGCCACCGAATCGGTACAAGAAGATCCGATCGTCCTTCCGGGTGTTGGCCGCGATATAGGAGGCGATGGCCCGAGACCGCCGCACCTTGAAGGGTTCGGCGCCGTCCTGATGGAACTTTTGAAGGAGCTGATACCCCGACACCGCAACGATCATCGTCAGCAGGGCGCCTCCAAGGAAGAGCATCGAACCACGGTCCAATCCCGCCACCCAATAGACGCAGGCGAGTGAGATTCCGGGAACGAGAAGCAGCATGTAGTGGTAGTAGAAGCGTCCCATCAGGAGAATCCCGAGAAGGTCCGTGCCCACCCAGATCAGGCAGAGGGTGAAGAAGGATCGCCCGCGAGATCCCTCGGCGGACGTCTCCTTCCGCCACCCCTGAGCGGCTCGAAATGTGCCGCAAGCCATGCCGAGCAGGGGAAGAAAGAAGGTCGGACCGACGTTGGCGAAGACCAGACGGAGAAGCTCAATCCTGCCTCGCGGCGCTCCCGCCCCCGGCGTTTGTGAACTCGGCGAGAGCTGCGCGTAGCCGGCCAAGGGTCTCAGGAATGCCCACTGGATCGAGTCATGGAGAATTCCGCGCCCGAGCAGATAGAGTGAAACGCCCGCCACCACGGCCAGCCCCCCCAGGGCCAGGTAGAGGCTGGCCTCGAGCCTCCGCGGGGGGGACTCCCGCCGGAATAAGAGCAGGAAAAGATAGAGAGCGATGACGTCGAGAATGGCCACCTGAATAAGGAAAACCGCGGTCGCCCAGAGAAGTCCGCAGAGAATGTAGGTCCGGCGGGAGCCATGGCGGCGCCCGAACATGAAATAGACGGAGAGGAGAATCGGGAAGAGGGCGTAGAAGCGGCCGAAGGAGCTGAGGGCCCACTGCCTTCCCAGATAGAAGACGAAGACCATGGCCGACAGCAGCGAGGGAACACCCCGGCCGAACCAGGAGGCAGCGATCCGGTAGACCAGAATCCCTCCGGCTCCCACGAGGAGCAGGTTCATCAGCTTGATGGCGTGCGGCGCGATTTCCGGGCTCAGGAGGGAAAAGAAGGGATAGAGGATCGCGATATTGAAGAGGGGATGAATCTGGTAAATGTCTTTGTAGAGTCTCTCGCCCCGGGTCATGGCCCAGGCCTGAGACATCATCGTTCCTTCATCCCAGTTGACGTAGTGATACGGAAGATCGGGCAGCCTCACCAGGAGGACGAGTCCCAGAATCAGGAGGACATGGGTCTTCCCGATGAAGGTTCCCCCTGAGGATTGCATTCACGCTCCAAGATGCAGCCTGAAACCCCGTTCTCCGGCGGTGCTCATCCTACCTCCTGACCCCTCGCTCTCGCAGGCTCCTCGGAGGTTACCGATGCGGGGAATTGCTCCTGTCCCTCCTGAAGACTCGTCCGCTCCTGCTGCTGCAGACGCCACATCTGCGCGTAGTGGCCGTCGGCGGCCAGCAGCCCGGCGTGGGTGCCGCGCTCGACGATGCGGCCGGAGTCCATCACGAGGATCTGATCGGCGGCCATGACCGTCGACAGCCGATGGGCGATCACCAACGTCGTGCGGCCGACCTGGATGCGATCGAGCTCGGCCTGAATCGCCTTTTCGGACTGCGAATCCAGGGCCGAGGTGGCCTCGTCGAAAATCAGGATCGCCGGGTTCTTGAGCAGAGCGCGGGCGATGGCGACGCGCTGCTTCTCACCGCCGGAGAGCTTCAGGCCGCGCTCGCCGACTTCCGTCTGGTAGCCGTCAGGAAAGCTCACGATGAAGTCGTGGATGTGGGCGGCCCGGGCCGCGGCCTGGACCTCCTCGAGGCTCGCCTCCGGGCGACCGTACTGGATGTTGTAGAAGATCGTGTCGTTGAACAGCACCGTGTCCTGTGGAACGATCGCGATGGCGGCGCGCAGCGAGGCCTGCGTGAATTCGCGCAAGTCCTGACCCTCGATGCGAATGTGGCCGGCATCGACGTCGTAGAAGCGATACAGCAGCCGCGCCAGCGTCGACTTGCCGGAGCCGGAATGTCCGACCACGGCGACGGTTCCTCCGGGCGAGATTTCAAAGTCGACACCCCGCAGGATCTCGCGGCGCGGGTCGTAGCCGAAGTGCACCCCCTCGAAAGTTACCCGCGGGCGATGCACTACCAAGGGCCTCGCATCGGGCCGATCCTGCACGTCCTGGGGCTCGTCGAGCAGACGGAAGAGCCGCTCCATGTCGGTCAACGCCTGCTTCACCTCGCGGTACATCATGCCCAGCAGAAACAGCGGTGCCGACAGCTGCAGCAGGTAGGCGTTGACCAGCACCAGATCGCCGACGGTCAGCTTACCGGAGACCACTCCGAGTGCGGCGCGCCACATCATGGCGGTGACGCCGGCCGCCACCACCATCGTCTGGCCGAGGTTGAGCATGGCCATGGATTTCTGGGCCTTGACCCGGGCATTCTCCAGGCGGCATAAGTTCTCGTCGTAGCGGGCGGCCTCGTGGGCCTCGTTGTTAAAGTACTTGACCGTCTCGTAGTTGAGCAGGGAGTCCACCGCACGCTCGCTGGCCCGCGTGTCGGCCTCGACAGCGGCGCGGTGGAAGCCGGTCCGCCATTCGGTGACAGTGAAGGTCCACAGCCCGTACACGGCGAGGGTACCGAGGGCGATCAGGGCGAACCCCCAGTCGTAGGCCCAGACCAGCACCGCGGTGACGAGCAAGACCTCCATGGCAGTCGGTACGATGGTGTACAGCGTCCAGTCGAGCAGGTCGGAAATCGCGCTGCCGCCGCGCTCAACGTCGCGGGCGACGGCGCCCGTGCGGCGGCCGAGATGGAATTTCAGGCTTAAGGCATGGAGATGGCGGAACACCTTCAAGGTGATCTGTCGCGAGGCCCGCGCCATCACCCGGGCGAACACCACCTGGCGCAGCTCGGTGAACAAGGTGACGCCGAGGCGCGCGGCGCCGTAGGCCAGCAGCAGGGCGACCGGCAGCGTTACCAGACCGACTTGGAGGTTGAGCTGGTCGACGATCCGCTTGAGCGCGAAGGGCACGAGCAGGTTGACCAGCTTGGCAGCCAGGA
>QHVQ01000079.1 GCA_003222305.1 Acidobacteriota bacterium
AGACCCATGGCCGTGGCCGCTCTCTCGAATTCTTCCGGCCGCACGTAGAGGAGGTAACCGTAGGCACCCCTGCCATCGGCAACCCCACTGGACGCGTACACGTTGACCTTCGCCTCGTAGAGCTTGACGTGGATCTTGGCGAAGGCCCCCAGCTCGTCGTCGCCCTGGACCAGCAGAGCGGTGTGAGGCCCGTCGAGGATCCATCCCGCCTTCCTGGCGGCATCCATCATTTTCGAAGAATCCTCCGGGAAGAGAGTCAGCTGGGTTCGCATGGGTCCGACGGGCATGCCGGTGAAGGCAAGCAAATTGACGCCCAGGCCCGCCAGCTCGGAGAGCAGCTGATAGGCTTCTCCCGGCTCGTCGTCGATGGTCGTGTAGAAATAGTCAGCGCGCCGGATCGTGTGGGCCATGCGTCCTCCTCCCCAGGATCTCAGGCCACGGGGAGACCCCGGCTCCCCTCAACCTGCGCCCCCGGTACTGCGCTTTAATGTGCTGGCCGTGGTCATTCATGCGCTCTCCGACCCCGTGCTTCGCCAACCGCCTCCGTCCGGACCTCCGGGGCCGTCGCTGCGCGTGAGTCATTCTACTGCGGGTCTGCACCGGTTCAACAGGGATCGTGGGATGGCGCCCCCGCAACCGTGAGTTGCATCGACCTCCTAGTCGAGCCGCTTGCGAAACCGTAGGGAAGCCAGCAGCAGAGCCGTGGCGCCGAAAGCGCAGAGGATCGACATCTCCGGCCAGAGGGTTTCCAGACCGACTCCCTTCAGGAAGACGCCTCGGATGATGATGCTGTAATAACGAAGCGGAATGGCGTATGTCACGGCCCGGATGGGCGTCGGCATGTTCTCGATGGGAAAGATGAGTCCCGACAGGTAAATCATGGGCACCATCAGGAAGAACATCGAGGTCAGCATGGCCTGCTGCTGGGTACGGACGAGTGTGGAGACCAGAAGACCGAGGCCAAGCGTGGTCATGAGGAACGGCAGAGTGAGGGCCACCAGGCTCCCAAAATCGCCCCGTAGCGGCACGCCGAAGAGGTAGACTACCAGAAGTGTCACCAGACCCAGGTTCAACATCCCGAGGAGGGCGAAGGGCAGGAGCTTTCCGAGCATCAGCTCCCAGGGGCGAATGGGAGTGACGATGATCTGCTCGAGCGTCCCAATCTCTTTCTCACGTACCACCGCCATGGAGGGCAGAATCATGGTGGTGAGCATGAGCGTCATGGCCAGGACGGCCGGCACGTAGAACCAGCGGCTCTTCAGATCCGGGTTGTACCAGACTCGGGGGACCAGCTCAATGTGCCCCGGGGCTGTCCGCCGTAATTCCCCGGGCGCAGAGGAGGCGGCCAGGGCTTGGACTCGGCGTTGCACCCGCCGCAGGCTTTCGGTGGAGAGGATCTGAGTGGCATAGCCTAGGCCGAGGATGGCGGAGCTGGAGTCGGTACCGTCAACCAGGATCTGCACGCGCGGCTCGCGTCCGGAAGCGACCGCCTCCCCATAACCCGACGCGATGACGAGCCCCATCTGCGCGTCGCCCCGGATGAGCCAGGTATCCAAGTCTTCCACGCGCTCTTCGGTCCCCACCTGCTTGAAATAGCCCGAGCCGGTGAATCGCTCGATGAGGGCGCGGCTGGCGGCGGTCCGGTCCAGATCCACGGAAAGCATCGGGATATCATTCACATCGCTGTTGGCGGCATACCCCAGAGCCAGGAGCTGAATTAACGGGCCGAAGATGAGCGCCGGGATCATTCGGCGGTCGCGGCGGAGCTGGAGGAACTCCTTCACAACGATTCGTCCCAACCGGCGGCTCATGCGGCGGTCCCCTCGCGGCTGAGCCGCACGTAGGCCGCCCCAATCACCACCGTGGCGTAGAGGATCAAAAAGAGCATCGGCTCGCGGTAGGGGGAAAGCCCCGCCCCTTTGAGGATGACGCCCCGCAGGACGATGAGGTAATAGCGCGCCGGGACCGCGTAGGTCAGGGCTTGCAGCACCGGCGGCATGGAGCGAATGGGAAAAATGAAGCCTGAGAGGAAGATGGCCGGGAGCATGGAGAGTAGGGCTCCCACCTGGAAGGCCATGGCCTGCGATTCGGCCAGGGTGGAGACCAGCAGGCCGAAGCCGAGGGCTCCAATGAGATAGAGAAGGGTGGCGAGAAAGAGGGCTCCCGGCGGTCCCTTGATCTCCACGCCGAACAGGAGCCGTGCCGCTGCCAAAATCAAAGTGGAGGCGAGGAGGGAGATGACGAGGTAGGGGATGGTCTTGCTGAGGATGAGCTGGAGAGGGCCCAGCGAGGTCACCCGAATCTGTTCCATGGTCCCGCGCTCTTTTTCCCGCACCACCGACAGCGCCGTAGAAAGGACCGCGGTGAGCATCAAGATGAAGCCCATGAGCCCCGGGACGAGGAAGTTGGTGGAGCGCAGCTCCGGGTTGTACCAGACCCGGGGGCGGGCGCCGTCGGGCGACGCGGGCGCGGGAGCCGCTTCGGGGAAGATGCGGGTCAACCTCGCGGCGTTGGCTTCCGCCACGAGCGCCGAGGCGTATCCCAGCACCGTGGAAGCGGTGCTGGCGTCGGTCCCGTCCAGGATGAGCTGGATGGGAGCGGAGCGCCCCGCCGCGAGGTCGCTCGCATAACGCTCCGGAATTACCAGGATCGCCTTCGCCTGTCGCAGGCGCGTGATGCGCTCCAGGTCGGCGCCCGAGGCCAGGTCGGCGGCCAGGTCGAAATAGGTGGAGTTTACGAAGGAGGCAGTCAGGTCCCGGCTGGCGGCGGTGCGGTCGCGATCCTGCACCGCGAAGAGAACGTGTCGCACGTCGAAGTTCAGGGCGTATCCGTAGAGCAGCAGCATGAAGGTAGGGATCCCCAGCAGCATCACCAGGGTCAGAGGATCGCGGATCACATGGCGCACCTCCTTGCGCGCCACCGCCCAGGCTCTTCTCACGGTGCACCGCCCGCGGCAGGACCGGCTTCGATGGTGTGGATGAACACATCTTCCAGCGAAGGGATGATCCGCTCCACCCTCGCAGGAAGATTGTGCTGTCGCTCCAGGATCGCCCGAGCGCTCAGGCAGGCCTTCTCCGCATCACCCACCACCAGGTGCAGCCGAGTGCCGAAGGCGGAGGCTTCCAGAACCCAGGGCTCGCCCTCCAGAGCGTCCAGGGCTTCCAGGTAGCGGGGACAGGAGATTTCGAGGATGGCCCGCCCCGCGAAGACCTGCTTCAGAGACGGAATGCTCCCCAGCGCCGCCAGGCGTCCCGCGTGCATCAGCGCAATGCGATGGCAATGCTCGGCCTCGTCCAGATAGTGGGTGGAGACGAGAATGGTGACTCCCTCGGCGCTGAGCCGATCGATGATCTCCCAGAATTGACGCCGGGAGATTGGATCGGCGCCTCCGGTCGGCTCGTCCAGGAACAGGACGCGGGGACGATGGAGTAGCGCGCAGGCCAGCGCGAGGCGCTGTTTCCAGCCGCCGGACAGAGTCGCCGTGAGCCGATGGTCGAGGCCCAAGAGCCCCGCCATCTCCAGCGTCTGCGCGGCGCGGGTGGAGAGATCCTCACCGCGCAGCGAGTAGACGCCCCCGAAGAAGCGCAAGTTCTGGGCCACCGTGAGGTCGTCATAGAGGCTGAAGCGCTGGCTCATGTAGCCGATGCAACGCTTGACTCCCTCCGGATCGGCCGCCACGTCGATTCCCAGCACCCGGGCCGATCCGCCGGAGGGCTTCAGGAGGCCGCAAAGCATCCGGATGGCCGTGGATTTTCCCGCCCCGTTGCTCCCCAGAAGACCGAAGACTTCCCCTGCTTCCACCGAGAGGGTAAGGTCGTCCACCGCCTTGAAAGGGCCGAAGTGCTTGGAGAGTCGGAAGGTTTCCACCGGGCGCTCCATCGCCCCTACCTTCCCAGAGCGCGATCCAGACGCGCCAACGCCAGACGCTGCCCGGAGAGACTCGTGGTGCGCTGGAGCCCCGCGCGCAATAGGGCGGTCTCGGCATCCAGCAGCTCCGACGAGGGGATGACTCCCGCCCGGAAACGCTCGGAGGCGACCCGGCGGTTTTCCTTCGCGGCCTCGAGATTCTTGTCGGCCAGCTCCACCTCTTCGATGGAGTTCTTCAGGTCCAGGGTTCGGCGGTTCACTTCGAAGCGGATCTGCCGGTCCAGCTCCTCGAGCTGCTGATGGGTGGCCTCTCTATCGGCTTCACCGGCGGCCACTGCCGCCGCGGTGCGCCCGCCGTCGAAGACGTGCAGCGAGAGGCTGAGAGTGGCGTCCCAGTCGTCGTGCCACCCCTCCTCCGGCGGGAAAAAGCGGAGGTTGGGGTTGAGCACTTCATAACCGGCGGAAAGCCTGGCCTGGGGAAAACGCTCCGCCCTCTCCACGCGCACTCTGGCCTCGGCGGCTTCGACCCGAGCTTTCAACGCCGCCCGGTCGTTGCGCCGCGCCAGCGCCTCCGCCACGAGCTGCTCGAGATCCTCCCGGGGAACCTTCAACGGCTCCAGCGCTTCCGTCGGCTCGATCTCCGAATCGGAGCCCAGCCCAAGGAGCCGCAGGAGATCGGCCTGCGCGACCTCCGCGTCGCTGGCAGCGCGGATCCTCGCCAGCTCCGCCTCGTCTCGCTCCACTTGCACCGCGAGAACTTCGTTGCGGGCGGCAAGTCCCTGGCGCTGACGGGCGAGAGCATCCTGAAGATGGGCGTCGTAGGAAGCGACCGCCTCCCGGAAGACGCGCTCGCTCTCCTGCGAGGTCAGGAGGTCCCAGTAGGAGGCGGTGGCCTCCAGGACGAGATCCCCCGCTCCCGATTCCAAGTCCTTCTGGGAGGCGTTGCGCTCTTTTTCCGCGGCCAGGAGCCGGCCGGCGATCCGCCCGCCGGTGAAGAGCGGGAGCGTCAGGCCGAGCCTTGCCGCGTAACGATTCGGCAGGTCGGGGAAGATCGCGGTGGGGCCCTGGGGAGGTGGAAAGGGCGCCACGAACTCGGGGACGTGGGATAGTCGGCTGGCCTGCGCCGAGAGGTCCAGCTGAGGCAGCCGCTCCGCGCGCGCCCCGCGCACCTGCGACTCGGCTCCCTCCTGGAGGGCCCGGAGCTGCCGGAGGCGCGGGGAGGCCCTGCGGGCCCGCTCGATGACCTCGGCGAGGCCCAGCCGGACGGGCGTGAGAGTAGGAGGCGCGGCGCTATCCTCCGCTCGTGCGCCGCCTACGGCGAGCAGGGTGCCTGCCGCGAGACTCGGGATCCAGAGGAGAAAACCACCGGGCCTTCGATTCATGGCCGTGTCCCCTCGGTCGGGGCTCCCGCTCGCTGGGCCTCCCGAATCCGGGCGATAAATACGTCCTCCAGCGTCGGCATGGTGACCCGGAGCCCCTGCACCTGAATCCCTGCGTCACGCAGAAGCCCGGAGATCCTCGCCGCCTCGGCCTCAGCGCGCCCCGGAGGAACGTCTCCCAGGGTCAGATGGAGCCGCTCGCCGAAAGTCTCAACTTCCGTCACCTGCGCATCGAGCCGCAGGATTTCAGCCGCCTTCCGGCGGGGCGAAGCGAGCAGCTCCAGCGTGGCGCCCCGGGGGAGTTCCCGCAGCGCGTCGGGAGCGTCCACGGCCAACAGCCTTCCTCGGTCCAAGAGCGCCACGCGATGACAGCGTTCCGCCTCGTCCAGATAAGGCGTAGTGAGAAGCAGGGTGAGGCCCTGGCGCTGCAACCGCACGAGAATCTTCCAGAATTCTCGTCGCGAAACCGGATCCACCCCCGTGGTCGGCTCGTCCAACACCAGCAGTTCCGGGGTGTGGATGAGGGTGCAGGCCAAAGCCAGCTTCTGCTTCGTGCCGCCGGAGAGGCGGTCGGCCAGGCGGTCCCGGAATGGCGCCAGGCGGAGCATCTCCAGCAGCTCCTGGCGGCGCGCCCTCCATCCCTTGACGGAGTGAATCTCGGCGAAGAAATGGATGTTCTCGTCCACCGAGAGATCGCCGTAGAGGGAGAAGCGCTGCGCGAGATAGCCGATCTTCTCGGAGAGCTTTCTCCGGCCGCCGGTCGGATCCAGACCGCAGGTGACGACCCGACCCGCGTGGGGGCGCAGCAGTCCGAGGATGAGGCGCAGCGTCGTGGTCTTTCCGGCGCCATCAGGCCCGATCAGCCCGAACATTTCACCGCGTCGCACCTGGAACGAAAGGTCATCCACCGCGATGAGGGGACCGTAGCGCCGCGTCACCCCTTTCACCTGGATGAGCATCGCTTCGTCTCCGGTGCGGCTCATGGAGACTTTTCCGCGAGGCGAAGCCGGGCCTCGGCGGGCATCCCCGGCTTGAAGAGACCGTCGGCATTGTCCAGCTGCACCTTCACTCTGAAGACCAGCTTGACCCGCTCGTCGTGCGTCTGAACGTTCTTGGGAGTGAATTCGGCCTGTGAGGCGATAAACGAGATCCTACCGCTCCGCTCCTGGCCCGAGTCGGTGATCACCTTCACCGCCTGACCGATCCGGATGCGGGACAGGTCCGGCTCGGCCACGTAGGTGGTGAGCCAGGCATGGGCCAGATCGATCACCACCAGCAGTGGAGTTCCGGCTGGGACGAGCTCCCCCTGCTCCATCAGCTTCTCCGTGACCACGCCGGACACCGGGCTCGCGACGGTGGCATCGTGCAGCTGCTGCTCGAGCTGGGCGATGCGGGCCTGCGCCGCCTGCAGGCGGGCTCGGGCGGCATCAATCTCCTCCCGGCGGTTTCCCGCCTGGAGGCGCTTGAGCCGCTCTTCCGCCGCGCGCTCGTTCGCGGCGGCGGCATCCCGTCGGGCGCGAGCATCATCCCGGGCCTTGGCCGTGCCGGATCCGGAATCAAGGAGCCCCTGCATGCGCCTGAGATCCAGCTCCGCAGCATCGAGCTCCGCACGGCTCCGGTCCACCAGGGCGCCCGCCTCGGCGATCTCCTCCTTCCGGGACCCCGCTTGACGGAGCTTCAAGTCGGCTTCTGCCTGGCTGCTCTCGGCCCGGGCGCCGTCCAGGGCGAGACGAAGGTCCACGGTATCGATGTTGGCGACCACCTGATCCGCCTTTACCATGTCCCCCTCCTTCACGGCCAGGTGCTCCAGCTTCCCGCCTACCTTCGAAGCGATTCTCACCTCGGTGGCCTCCACATGGCCCGAGACTCTCAGCTCGGAGGGAGGGCCGCCGGATGCACAGGCTGAGAGCAGGGGGACGCACAGAAACCGAAAGAGGAAGGATCGGCGCTTCACGGCGTCACCTCCGTTTGCGGACAGTCTTGAGGGGCTCATCCGCCTGCAGCGCACGGCTCATCAGGTTCTGGAAGTGAGCCACGTACGCCGCGGAGGCGGGGAGCCTCACCGGAAGCCTTCCCTCGCGCGCAAACCGCTCCCTCAACGGCTGGGTGGCGAAAAAGAAGACCAGCCCGCCGATGAGGCTGATGTGGGTGAGGATGGGATCTACCCGACGGAACGATCTTTCGCGAATTCCACCTTTCACAATTTGCTGCACGGCCGCAAGGACAGCGAGGAAATAGGGGATAGTCCTCTCGTCCAAATGATGACCCCCGGAGAGGACCTCTCGCAGGATCATGGCAGGAAGGCCGGGTCGGTGATCGACCATCTCGGCGAACAGCGAGACGAAGGTCTTCAGGCGCTCGGGGGCCGGCCGGGAATCCGCCTTGAGGCCCTCGATCCGTTTTAGGGTGGGCTCGAAGGTCTCCGCCAGGATGGCCCGATAGAGCCCGTCCTTGCCCCGAAAGTGGTAGCTGATCATTGCCTTGTTGACCTTCGCGCCGCGGGCGATAGCGTCCACCGAAGCACCGTCGAACCCCCGCTCGGCGAACAGCCGGGTGCCCGCGGCAAGCAATGCCTCGCGGGTGGCTTCCGATTTTTTCTTCAGGCCAATGCTTTTCAATTGAAATAGTTACGGATTCTATTCAATCAACCATTTAGTTCAACTAAACGGATGTTTTGAATGTACCGCGGCGGGCTTCCTCGGTCAACCGCTTTCTTGATGGAATTCTAAGAATCCCTAGTCCTCGGGGATCTCCGAAGGGTCGAAGCCGCCCAGGAATTCAGCCATCTCGTCGGCGCTGGTGCCTTCCTGTTTGTCGCGGTTGATGAATTCCTGGATCTCGTCTTCCAGCCTGACCGGCTGCTCCTCCGCCGGAGGCGGAGCGGCTTTCTTGACCCGCCGCATTTTGCGGCGCTCGCGGCGAGCCTCGTCGGCATCCTGGGACGAGCCCATCTCCCGAGACTGCGAGGGGAGCGTCGAAGGGGGCGGGTCCGGAAACTCGGTGGGCAAAGACTCGGGGGAGGGGAGGAAGCCATCGATGGGGAGGCGCGCTTTCGAGAGGCGAATCTCGCGCTCCAGGCGCCGGAACAGTTCCAGCTGGCTCTTCATGAATTCTCCTGCTGGTACATCCGCAGACAGCGCCGCGCGTTGTCATTGAGCGGGTCCAGCTCCAGGGCCCGCTTCCAGGCCAGGATGGCCTGTTCGTGCCGGTTCAGCTTGTAGTAGGTGTTGCCCAGGTTGGTATAGGCCACCGCCGAATCGGAGCTGGTCTGAAGTGCCTGGTTGAACATCTCCAGGGCGCGGTCGTACTGCAGAGAAGTGTGATAGAGGAACCCGAGGTTGTTGTAAACCTCGCCCATGGCGGGGTCGCTCTCGATCGCTTTCCGAAAAGCCTCCTCCGCGTCGTCCGCCTTTGCCGACCTCGAGAGGACCAGCCCCAGGTTGTTCCAGGCCTCGGCACAGTGGGGCTGGACTTCCACCGCTTTGCGGAAGCTGGCCTCCGCCGGCTCCAGGGCACCCCGGTAGTAGAGGACCACGCCGCGGCTGTTGTGCTCCTGGGCCAAGCGCTGGCGAATGCGCTCCTCCTCTTCGCGGGCTGCCTGGCGATGGCTCTCGAAGGCTTTCACCACCTTCTCGTTGGACTCCCTCATCTGACGCAGCGCGTCGTCGCCCTGCTGCACGACCTCCTCCAGGTGCGCCAACCCCGCGGCCGTGGCCTCATTCCGTTGCTGGATCTGTTGGATGGCCGAGAGGGTCAGCTCCGCGGAGGGATTCTGCTCCAGAAGGTCCCCCAGGCGGCCCAGGGTCTTGTTCGTTTCCTTTTGCGCGGCACGGACGCCGGAAATCTCCTTGGCGAGTCCGGCCAGAGCCTCGGGTCCCTGCTGGGCACCGCGCCGCATCTCGGCCAGCACCAGAGAGATCTCCTCTAGCACCTTGCCGCCGATCTCTCGCAGCAGTTGGGAGTGCTCCTCGCCCTGCTTGCGGAGGGCGGCTTCCGTCTCCTCGCGAACCAGACGCAGAAAGCCCGGAATGGCCCGAGTCTCTTCCCGCAGGGCCGTCAGTCCTGCGGCGCCTGCCTGGGCCGATTCGGCGGCACGCGATGCCAGGTCGCGAAGCGGAATCACCACTTCCTTGAGGCCTGACAATCGGTCGTCCACGTTCTGCGTCGCCTCCCGGATTCGCTTCATCTCGTCTTGAACCGACGGCAGGGGCTGACGCGACTCCTCCAGGGCGCCCCGGACCCCCTGCACATCACTTCGCAGGGCGGCCAGTCCTTCGGAAGCGACGCGCGACGACTCCGCCACCCGGACCGCCAGTTCCTGAAGTGGAGAAGCGGTATCCTTTAGGCCCGACATCGTCTCTTGGACGGAGCGGGTCGCTTCTGTGAGTCTGCGAATTTCGTCCTGCAAGGGCGCGAAGGCTTGGCGCGATTCGACCAGAACCCGCTGCGCCAGCCCTTCCATGGCCGCCCGAATGGGCCCCACCCCTTCCCGTAGATCCAGGATCGACTCCTGGAGCTTGGCCAGGTCCTCGCCGAGAGGGGCCAGGGCGTCGTCGGATCGGGCTACCCGCCCGCGCAGCTCATCCAGGCGCTCGCGCAGCGCGGAGAGAGTGCGGGCGATGGAATCGGTGGCCTCCAGCGTGGCCGCGCAGCGCTCCTGCACGGCGGGGGAAGCGTCCTTGAGCTCCATCAGTGACCCGCGGACCCGCTCCGTTTCCTCCCGAAGCTCCTGCAGGGAGCTGCGCAGCGGCGTGATTTCCTCCCGGAGGGCATCGAGCAATCCCTCCGTGCCATCCCGTCCCTTCATCGCCTGCAAGGCCGATTGGATACCGCCCAGGCCTGCCGAGAGGGGCGACAGGTTCTCCTGGAGGATCTTCAGCGCCCAGGCGGTGGTGGCGGCGGGATCGAAGTCGCAGCGGTGCAAGGTCTCACTCGAGGTGGCCGCCTGCTCGGGATGCTGTAGGTGGTCCTCGATCTGTTGGATCCGCCCCACGAGGCTGTGCTCCAACCCCTTGATGGACTGATCCACTTCCAGCAGGGATATGAGAATGTCCCGGCGCAGGTTGTTGTGACGCCGGTTCTCGTCGTCGGCGGTCCCGGGGGAGGGGAAAGAAAACGAGGAATCTTCCATAGCTTGCTCCTAGGATGTCAGGCCGAATCGAAGGACCGTCTCACCCGCCAGCTTCTGCCGTCCGGGCTCCAGTTCCTGCAGTACTATCTCTCGATAAACTCGCTGCAGCGCGGTCCGGACTTCCGGATCGGGCCCCGCCGCGTCGATCTGCTCCAGAGTACGGCAGGCCAGCAGGTAATTACCCGATCGCTCGGCGGCGAGAGCCAGGCGGCGATGGGGGCCAAGCGCCTTGAGGATTTCGGCGGCGCGGAAGTAGTCGGCGCCTTGCGCGGCGGCCTCGGAATGGATCCTCAGGAGATCGCTCGCTTCCAAGACACCGGGTCCAGAGGACAGCAGGCTGACGGCCTGAGCGGGCTCTCCAAGATCGAGCAACGCCTCGGCCAGCCGCTTCAAGTCGGAGGGGCGCGGTGGGTCACCCTGCATGCGCTCCCGCAGCGCGCTTACCTCGTTGCGGAGGTGGGTGAGGATGCATTCGTGGACCCGGGCCATGAGTTGGTTGCGGTCGGTGGCGATCGTCTCTGCTTCGCGCAGCGCGTCGCGGGCGGCGCTCGCTTCGCCGCGCCCGAGGCGCGCACGCCAGAGGCGCACCAGCAGGATGAGTCGCTCTCCCGGCTCCCAGGAGCGCTTGAGCGCTTCCTCCAGCAGCTCGGCGGCTTCCAGGAGCTTCTCGGAGGTCAGTAGCATCTCGGAAAGGAGCGACACGAGACGGTAACTGCCGGGGTGCCTCCCATGAAGGGTGAGCGCTTGCTGCACGGCGTCTCGGAGAAGGGACGGAGTGTAGCGAACCCCGGCTTCGAGATCTTGTACCGCCGCCTCGAACTCCTGCCTGAGCGTGAGAGCCTGGGCCCGGGCCATCCGAGCCTCTCCCAGCTTGGGATCCTTCTCCACGAGCGAGGTCAATCCCTTCAGCACCTGCTCGACCAAGCCTGCCTCCCGCTCCAAAGCCTTGCGGTAAGCGCCAGCCGCCGGCGCTAGACGGCCGGCTCGAGCCAGAACCTCGGCGGCCAGGAAGGCGACGCGGGCCGTGCCGGAATCCTTCGCGATAATGGTCTCGAGCATGGCCAGCACTTCGCCCTGGGACCCCTCGGTGCGGGAAGCTGCCTGGGCGAGCTTTTCCGCCGCCGCGGGAATCTCGCCGTCCGCCAGATAGATTTCCGCCATGGCCAGATAGGGACCCGGCACCTTGGGATCCGACGCGATCATCTCGGAACACAGCTTGATCACTTGGGGTGCGGCCGCGCGATCCACGCGGTAGGCATTCCGGCAGGCCTCGCCCGCAAGGGCTGTTTCGTTCAGAGCCCGCTGGGCCCGGGCCAGGGCCAGAAGAGCGGATGCAAGGCGGGGTGACCGGGCGAGAATCGCCTCCAGGCGTGGCAGGAGCGACCGGGCGCTCTCGGGGCGGCTCTCCAGGAGGTGTTGGATGGCATCCGTGGCGGCGGCGTCCTTTCCCAGTGAGCAGAGGATCTCCACGCGGGCCTCCGCCGCCTCAGGCAAGACGGGAAACGAGACACGGATCCGATCCAGCTCCGTGAGCACCCCTTCGGCGATCCGGGTGTCGTTGCGGAACGCTTCGAGGAGCCTCGCCACCGCGTCTTCCACCCGGCCGGTTTCGGGCAGGATCTTGCCGAGGGCCAGGGAAGCCAGAGGTAGGTTCGGGTGAAGGACCAGCAGATGCTCCAGGCGCTCCGCGGCGGTGGCCGCCAGGCTCGTGTTCTTCCGGTAGGCGTTGTAATACCGCTTCACGGCCCCGGTGCTGTCTCCCTTCTCCAGGGACACGTCACCCAGAACCAGCTGCAGCGGCGCCGTGCTGGCATCGTCCCTCAGGCGTAGCGTCTCCGAGGCCAGAGCCTGCACCTCCTCCAGCTGGCCCGAGAGGAGGAGGGCGGAGGAGAGTCCCAGCCTCACCTCGATGTCGTTGGGGGAGGCTTTCAGCGCCTCCCGGTATTTGCTCAGAATCGGGGTGAGCAGGTCCGGGTTGAGAGTTCGAATCTTGTGGAGCTCCCTTGCGGCGGCCCTGAAATCCTTCTGGTCCAGGTAGAGGCCTGCCAGGATGTAACGAACCTCCACCGTTTCCGGGTGCCGCTCCAGCAACGTTTCGAAGATTTCCCGCACTTCGTTCATCCGCTCCGGAGCAGCAGCGGCCAGATCCTTGAAGGCCTGCAACGCCTCACCCAAGGCGCCGGAGAGCAGTGCCGCCTCGCCCTGCGCGAAGCGGATCGCTGCGGGCAGGAGGTCGCGGGAGGCGAGGGAGCGATAGAGGGGGAGCGCCGCTCGGGCGGCCTCGGGGGAGGACCGGGCGGCGCTGGAAAGAAGATGCAGGGCTTCCGGCGCGCGCGCCGGATCGTTCAAAATAATCTTCTCCAGAGGCGCCAGCGCATCGAGGGACTGGCCCGCGGCGATCAGGGCCTCGGCCAACGCCAGGCACAAGCCTGGGTGGGCGGTCTCCGAGCCCAAAGCCTCTCTCGCCCGTGCCGCCACCTCCGGCGCACCCTGAGGATCCTTGAGGAGACGGAAGCGCAGGAGCAGCGCCGCCTTCGATCGATCTCCTTCCCGCAGGAAGATCTCGGCCAATGCCCGGGCGATGGCCGCGACCGAGGTTCCCGACTCGAGCAGGGAAAGGAGCTTGGGAACCAGGATGGGGCCGTCCTCGGGCGAGAGTGCCAGAACCTTTTCGTAGCGCTCGACGCCGGCTTCACCGCGGCCGGCTTTGAAGTCGAGATCCCCCAAGAGCAGGTAAGTGCGGGCGTGGTTCGGATGAGCCCGGATCACTTTTTCGAGTGCCTTGACGGTCACCTCGTCGCCCAGCCTATCGGAGGCCAGGATGATCGCCTCCACCGCCAGCACCGGTTTTCCGGAGGCGATGTAGGTGTCGGCCAGGGCCAGTCGCAGCCCCGGGAACTCGTCCATCTTGGGGGTCAGCTCTTCCAGGAGGGAGATGGTCTCTTTCTGGTGCGATCCCAACTCCGCCAGGGCTCCCAGGGCCAGGAGCATCTCCGGATACTTCGCCTCGGCGCGGCGCGCGCGGGCCAGAAGCCAAAGGAGCTCCGCTTTGCCCGGCTCCTTCTTGGCGATCCGCTCCAGCCGGACCGCCACCTCGGGCGCGGCCGCCGCGGCGTCCGCCTCCAAGGAGTGTTCCAGGTGCTTGAGCGACTCCTGGTGCTTTCCCACCTTGAGCAACAGGTCCACCAGCGTGAGGCGCAGGGGCAGGTTCTGGTAGTCGCGGGCGAGAATCGACTCCAGCCGCCCGCAGATCCGGTCCCCTTCTTCGGGGTTCTTTTCGAGGATCTGTCGGTAGGCTTGAGCCGCCCGAACGGTGTCCCCGATCCGCTCCAACGCCAGGGCCACGTAATACGCCGAGTGAAGCGAAGTCTTGGTGAGCTTGGATAGAGGAGCGTTCTTGAGGACCGCTTCCCACTTGGCCAGATGTCGGCCATGGTAGACGCGCAGTTCCTCGGAGGCGATTCGCTCCATCGATTCCATGGCCCGGGGATAGTCGTCCACGCGGATGAAATGCTCCGCCACGGCGTCGTAATAGGCTCCCACCGCGGCATACTTCATCTTGACTTCCTCGATGAATTCCATCACGGCGTCGATTCGGCGGGGATTACGGCGGAGAATTTTCTTGAGGCACTCGGCGGCGTCGGTCTCGCGGGAGGCCGCCAGGAGGCGGCGCGACAGCTCGAAAAGGAGAGCTTCCTTGTCGGGCTGCTTGGCCAGCGCCGCTTCCAGCGTGGCGATGGCTTTGTCGAGCTTTCCCTCGGCGGCGAGCGCCCTGGCCTTCTCCAGGGCCCGGGCTTCCGGCCCCTGGGTCAGGGACTTGAGGAGGGAGACATCGGGCAGCTTCATCGCCTGTCTTTCTCAAAGCGCTATCGGTCAATCAGTTAGACGGCTTCGACCGCGAAGCACGTCGCGGCCGGAACAAGGGAAATATAAAGATGGCAGCGCGGATTTCAAGACGCATTAGTCACTTAGCGGACTCTTGACTCTGGCAGGGCCTCCCGGTATATTGTCGCCACTCAAAACAAGGTCCCCCATTTTCTTGTGGAAAAGATCTCTGTTTTCTCGAGGGAGGAGGAGTGATGCGTTGGAGAGCGGGATTCGGAAGTCGCCTGGCTGCTGCGGCTCTGGCGGTGTCGATGAGCGGTTTCCCCGTCGGTTTCAGCCAGAGTGTCCGGTCTGCCGGGACCTTGACGGGTCGGATCTTCCGCGCCGACGGTGTCACTCCGCGCAGCGGCGTGGTGGTGAGAGTTGCAAATCTGTCCACGTCGGAGATCTTCGCCTCAACTCAAACCGACAATTCGGGACGCTACGCTTTGCCCAGCCTCCCCTCGGGACAGTACCAGTTGGCGGTGGAGGCGAACGAAGGTTTGTATGTCAATCCTGACCGGATTCCTGTCCTCCAAGGCCGGAAGACCCTGTTCTCGCTCGCACTGAATCCGTCTCGGGCGGCGGATGAACCGCCCCCACCCGACAATCCTCCCGGTCAAGAGCCTCCTCCCCAGCAGCCTCCGCCGGAGCCTCCTCCCCAGACCGAGCCCGCGGCGCAACCGCCGCCAGCGGAAGGCACGAAGCCCGAGGAGAAAAAGCCCGAGGAAAAGGGAAAGACACCCGCGGAACAGCAGGCGGAGAAGGGCAAGAAGAGGTCGGGCGGCGGGTTCTGGCGGAGCGGCTGGGGTGTGGCCGTGGGTCTTGGCGGAGGTGCCATCGTGCTGGGACTTCTGGCCGACTCTATCGCCGGAAACAGCAGTGAAGTGCCCCCTCCTCCCAGCCCCAGCACCCCCTGAGTTGAGCCTTCTGGTTCTCTCGTAAGATTGAAGGGCCCGGCTCCTCCGGGCCCTTTCGATTTCTGTGTCGGGAATAAGGGTGGTCTGCCTCCAGAGTTCCTTGACTCCCGCTGAATCGTGGGACTAATGTAACGTCTCCAGGGTGCCGTCGACTCGGGAGGACCCATGAAGGCCAAGGAGATCATGACGCGGGATCCCATTACTTGCCTTCCGCAGACCACCATCGAAGACCTGTGTGAGACGCTCAGGCGGGAGAACATCAATGGGGCCCCGGTCGTGGACGAGGCCGGACGATTGGTGGGCATCGTCTCCCAGGACGACGTGATCTTCCGGCGGGGAAGACCCAACGAGGACATTCAGCCGCCCCGGGACATCAAGGATCTGTTCCAGCGCGGCTTTGCCTCCATCGCCGACAGCGACGCCGGTCCTCGCCGGGTGGAAGACATCATGACCCGGGAAGTGATTTCCGCCGACGAGGAGACGCCTATAGAGCAGCTTTGCCGCACCATGTGGGAGCGTCGGATTCACCGAATTCCCATCACTCGCGGCGGCAAGCTGAGCGGGATCGTATCCTCGCTGGACCTGTGCAAGATCATCGCCAACGGAAAAGTCAGCCTTTCCCAGTAGCTTGCCCGCTTAACCTCTTTCTGAAGAAATCGGCGTTTTTCTTGATGTAGTCTTTCCACGGCTCGGGGGCCTGCTCCGCTTCGAAGATTGCCTCCACCGGGCATTCAGGCTCGCAGGCGCCACAGTCGATGCAGATCCGGGGATCGATGTACATCTGGTCCTCGCCCGGGCGGATACAATCCACCGGGCAGACCGCGACGCAAGCACCGTCCTTCACGTCGATGCAGGGCTGGGCGATAACGTAGGCCAAGCGGGAATCCTCTCGGAGTTCTGGGTGCAGGCCGCGCATTATAGGCGGGCGGCGAGCGGCTAGCAAGCGGGCGATCCGGCCGGGTCATGGCGGCATAATCCCGGTGGCGCGTCCCGGAGGAGTGTCGTGTTCTATGCGATCTTTCGGGCCTTCCTGAACCTCTGCCTCCGAATCATGTATCGTCGCATCGAGGCCCTGCTGGCGGCCAATCACGGGAACGCCCTGATGGACCCGCTTCTGCTCCTGGTGCTCCTACCCCGTCCCATCACTTTCCTCGCTAAGCACACGCTCTTTCGCATGCCGCTCGTCGGTTTTTTCTTGAAGCGCATCGGCGGGCTTCCGGTCTATCGGCGCCAGGATGCGACAGGGGAGTCGAAGAAGAATGAGGAGACCCTCGATGCCTGCGGGCGGATCCTGTCCAGCGGCGGCGTGGTGTGCCTCTTCCCCGAGGGAAAAAGTCACGATGAGCCGAAACTCCAAGAATTGAGAACCGGCGCGGCGCGCATCTACTTTCGCGCCGCCCAATCGGCGACAGAGAATCCCACCGTGATTCCAACCGGAATCAATTACGAGGCCAAGAAAGCGTTTCGATCTCGAGTGCTTGTGGTGTTTGGAAAGCCGGTTTCCGTCTCAGAACTTCTGGAGCTGGAGAGGGCCCGGCCGGAGCAAGGAGTGGCGGCGCTGACCCACCGCATCGAGGAAGCACTCACGGAGCTGATCCCGGGGCTGGATTCCTGGGAAGAGCTCGAGTTTCTCCGCGACATCCGGGCCCTTTTCCTGGGGCGACGCGAGGAATCGCTTTCCGAGGAAGCCGCGTCTCTGAGGCGGTTCATCCGAGCGTATCGCTTCTACCGGGAGCGTGAACCGGAAGCAGTCGCGGTCATCCGCGGCCACTGGAAGGCCTATCGCCGGCAGCTCGGGCGCTTCTCCTTGAAAGAGGAGGAAGTGGATCTCGCGGAAGCGCCTGTGCGTGCCGCCCGCTTCGCTCTCCTGAGCGCCGCCGTGATCCTGGGAGTGCTGCCCCTGGCCCTGGTCGGCCTGCTCACGCACTACCCGGCCTATCGGATCTGTGGTGAGGTGGAGCGACGCGCAAACCGTTTCCCCGACCAGACGGCCACCTTCAAGCTGATTGGGGGGGTTCTGCTTTTCCCTCTCAGCTATGCGGTTGCGGTCGCGCTGCTCGCCTGGTGGGGCGGATGGAAAGCGGTGGCGCTTGGTACGGTCCTGCTTCCCCTGAGCGGCTGGGCTGCGCTGCGGGTGGCGGAGGAGCGGCAGCGACTCCTGGAGGGGGTCCAGGCGCTCTCTCTTGCTTTCGCGTCGGGCAAGGCCCTGCGACAGATTCGCCGGCAACGGCGCCAGATCCTCGAGAGCGTCTCGGCCCTCATCCGAGAGCATCCGCCGGAAGCGGCGGCGCTCCGATGACCCATGCGGCGCGTCCCTCCCGATATCCTCTCTACGTTCTCTTTCTCCTGACCCTCCTCAACCTCCTCGATTATGTCGACCGTTACATCATCGCTTCGGTAGGGTCTCTGATCCGCCGGGATTTCGTCATCTCCGACGCACGGTTCGGACTGTTCGGCACATTGTTCTTTCTCGTCTACCTGATCACCGCCCCGGTATTTGGCTATCTGGGGGACCGGTTCCCGCGTCGGGCCGTCCTCGCCCTGGGGGCCATCGTCTGGAGTCTCGCAACGGCGGGCGCGTCTCTGGCTCCCACCTATCTCTTCTTGCTCCTCTCCCGCGGCCTCGTGGGAATCGGTGAGGCCTCGTTCGGCACCCTCTCGCCCCCGTTTCTGGCCGACTATTTTCCAGTCCGTCAGAGGGCCCGTGTCATGGCCGTATTCTACGTGACCCTGCCGGCGGGGGCGGCGCTGGCGTACCTCCTCGCGGGGAAGCTCGGGGAGACCCATGGATGGCGATTCTGCTTCATGCTCGTGGGTCTCCCGGGACTGTTGCTGGCAGTGCCCATCTTTTTCCTGCGGGAGCCCGTGAGGGGTGGCATGGAGGGGAGGGAGACGGATCCAGCTCCCGGCCTCATGCCAGGCGGGGATGAGGATTTCTCCTATCGAAAGCGGATTTCCCATGTCGTTGCATCCTACCGGGAGCTGATCCGGAGCCGCTCCTATCTCTACACGAATCTCGGGTACGCCGCCCTGACATTCGCCATCGGAGGAATGGCCTTCTGGATGCCGCGATACCTGGAGACCATCAAGGGGGTTTCTTTCGAGGAATCGAACCGACTCACCGGAAGCATTGTGGCCCTGTGCGGCTTCTTCGGGACACTAGCCGGAGGATTTGCCGGGGACCTGGTCATGCGCTGGACGCGCCGGGCCTACTTGCTCCTGTCGGGTCTCGGGGTGCTGGCGGCGATTCCCTTCGCCCTGGGCGCCATTTTCTCACCGGAGCGAAGGGTCTACGCTCCCTGCCTCGGCGCCGCCATCTTTTTTCTCTTCGTGAACACGGGACTGCTCAACGCCGTCATCGTCAGCGTCAGTCCGCCGCGCCTGCGGTCCACCGCGGTCGCCGCCAATATCGTCATCATACACATCCTGGGGGACGCACCTTCGCCCTACCTGATCGGGCAAGTGTCGGACCTTTCTTCACTCCAGGGTGGCATCCTGCTCGCGGTGGCGGCGATGCTGGTGTCGGGGCTCTTGTTGCTGTGGGGCTCCCGCTGGCTTCCGGGAGATCTCGAGCGGGTCGCCGGAAAGAGTCTCGGATCGCGAGGCTAGAAGAGACCGATGGAGATCAGTGCATTGGATTATCGGCCTGCCCGAGGGAAGTGCGGATCCAACCGCGAAAGGGCCGATGTCTGGGGAGGAGCATGGCGACGCTCGGCCCGGCGATGGGAACTTTTGGCCCCACTTATCGCCTCAGCCACGGGATGGAGAGTTTGGAACCCGGGGCGCTACGGCGAGCCGTGGCACGCCCTTTTCCGGGGTGTTTATCCCCTGGGGGTCCGGCCGCTTCTGGTGTTCGGACTCAATCCCGGTCCTTACGGGATGGCCCAGACCGGAGTCCCCTTCACCGACATCAAGCGTTTGCGAGAGCGTCTCCCGAATCTAGCAGGACAGATCCGGCGCCGAGGAGGCAGGCTGGAGGTTCCGGGGCTGGCTCCGCCCAGCCTGCGAGCATTCCTGACGCGGAGCTTCGAGTCCTCGGCGGTGAGGGTCTATCGCTTTCTGGAGCTGGGGTGGGGAAGCGCGGAAAAAGGCTGGAAGCGCGTGGCGGTGGCGAACTCCTGCTCCCTCCTCTTCATGGATCCGGTGGACGGAGGCAACCGGACCCCGGCGGACCTGCGGCCGGCAGCTTCCCGACTGAAGGGGGACGCCCTCGCCGCACGGAAGCTTCAGGAGGAGTGCGACCGGCTCAGAAGGCTCGCCGCCCAGGAGGCGATAGAGGCGGTGCACCCCCGGGGAGTGATCTTGCTGGGGAAGGACGTGCAAAAGGCGCTTCGGGATATGCTGATTCGGCGTCTCGGACGGGAGGCTGTACTGGGATGGGAGCATCCGGCGAGGGCGGTGCCTGAACGTTGGGCGGGCGACCTGCTCGACGAACTGCGGAAGCGCCGCTGGAGATAAGGAGAAGCGCCGGCCGTGGGTCTGCGGCCGGCGCCCCCGCTCTCCGGAGGAAGCGGAGAGAAGACGCCTCAGATTGCGTCGTCTTCCATGGTGAACCGCGAGGCTTCGGCGGCCTGACGCAGCGCCTCTCTGTACTGTTCCATGGCTTCACGAATCTGCCGGCTCATGGCTTCCCAATTCAGCTTGCTAAGATTTGCATATTGCATGGTCTGTTGCACTTCCTTCTCGACGTCCCGCTGGGACATCGCGGAGGCCTGCATCGCTCGCTCGATCTCCCGTTCAACGTCTCGGCCTTGCGGGAGAGAGTCCTTCACCGCCGCCTCGGCTTTTTTCATGGCTTGGTCGATTTCCAGCCGAATCCGGGAGCCATCCGGCAGCGCTTCCATCTCAGGGACGTCACTGTCCTCCTCGTCCTCATCGAGCCCCTGCTCCGGGCGGCGGCCCGGCGCCATGAAATGGCCGTGGCGCGCTTTCGGGGTGGGTCGCTCCGAAACCTCCACGTCCAGCGTTTTGTCCGCGCCGTCCCGGATCACCTTCACCGCGACTTTATCTCCGGGCTCCTTGTCCACCAGCGCTTCGCCGATGTCTCCGCGGCTGGCGATTCCCTTGCCGTCCACCATGACGATCACATCGCCGGCCCGGAGCCCAGCCCTCGCCGCCGGGGTGTCCTCCTCGACGCGACTCACCAGCACGCCGCGGCCCCGAGGCGCCTTGAAGTAGGTCCGCAACTCTTCCGTCATTCCCTGAACCCGGACTCCAAGGTAGGTACGGGACAGGGCCATTGAGCGGAACCCCATGGGCCCGAAGCCTTCACCCGGAGCCAGGCCGGGGAACCCCTCCCCTCTCCAGAAGTGGGCCGGAGCCTCCCCGAGGGTGGCGTTGACAGTCTTCTTCTTCCCATCTCGCATCACCACGATCTGAACCGTATCTCCAGGCTCCAGCTCCCGAATAGCCCGACGAATGTCGCCCGAATCTTCTACCTTCTTGCTGTCGATCTCGACGATCGTGTCTCCCTCCCTCAGGCCTGCCTTGTCCGCGGGGCTTTGCTCCTTCACCCCGGTAATGCTGACTCCGTCCTCCCCCTCCGAAAGGACCACGCCCAGCCAGGCATGCTTGGTTCGCGCCGCGTCGTCCTCGCTATCGGCCGGCTCAGGAGCCGGAGCGGGGGTCGCGGGCTTCTTCGCGGCCGCAGCGTGAGCGGGGGGCGCCGGGGGGACAGGCGGCGGGGTGCTGGCGCGTGTGCCGGCCGGGAGCAACAAAAGGACAGGGGACGAGAGGGAGAGGATTCTCACAAGGTATGAAGGTTTCAACGACTTATGTACCATTCGTGCTTCCTCCTGTTTGGTTGGGAACTCTTGGGGGGGGCGAGCTCCTGCGCCTCACCGTCCACCATTTTCTGACAAGATTAACGATAAAAAGGATAAAAGGGTTTTCTGAAATCCTGACGGGTGCCGGAGGTCGGAGTCGAACCGACATGAGGTTGCCCTCGGGGGATTTTGAGTCCCCTGCGTCTGCCATTTCGCCACTCCGGCACGCACGCGACCGGAAGAGTAATGGATCGCAGTCTCCCCAGGCAACACCCAGGCTATCGGCACGTATCCTCGCCCGAGGAATAAGGATAAGCGCCGAAGGATCTGGCGCGCCGGAAGCCGCAACCCTATAATCTGCCGCGGAGGTGACAGAGATGATCGGAAATCGGAGATTCTTGGGGCGAGCAGCGGCGGGCATTCTCCTTTTTGTAGGGTGCGGCATGGCGCTGCCCTCCACGACCTTCGCCGAGATCGTGGGGATAGAATTCCTGGAATGGCAACAACACCTCAACGGGACCGCTCGTGTGGATAGTGACTCCTTCAAGGGTTCCGAGGTGGACCTTCAGGACGATCTAGGTCTGCACGAAACCGACTACCTCACCCAGGAGCGGCTCTGGCTGCACTTCACCAAGAGAAGCTATCTGGTCGCCACGCATCTGGCGAGCCAACGGACCGGCAAGGAGTTTCTCACTAGTCCACTGGTCTTCGGAGGCGTAATCTTCGCGCCAGGTGACACCATCAAGAGTCGGCTCGAAATCCGGCAGGACTCGCTTCTCTATCGCTATGACTTCATCGATTTCCCCATCTTCAAGCTGGGCATCCCGTTCGGGGCAGAACGCCTCCATTTCCGGACCGAGGTTGAGTCAAGCGCCACCGGTTTCGTGGGGGACGGGAGCGACGGGGGGACGTTTCCCGTGGTGGGATTGGCCTTGTCTATCCAGCCGATTCCCATCATCCATGTTTCCGGGGAGGCCGAGGGGATGAGGGTCAATTTTCAGGGAAACGATTATCGATTCTACGATGCCCGTGGCCAGGTGGAATTCCACTTTGCCCCCTTTGTCGGTCTAAACCTGGGTTACCGGAGGGGGGTGACGGACGTGAATCTCGAGGGGCTCGGAAAATTGGATCTTACCCAGAAGGGGCCCTACGCCACCCTGACGTTCCGTTTCTAGCCCGGTGATTTCTTGACAGGGGGAGCGGGAAAGGCTAGAATATACAACCAATTCAGCCGATCCCCCTCAGTGCCGGCTACAGGGTGGAGGTTCCCAGGTGGAATTCAAGATCGGGGATAAGGTCGTTTACCCTAATCACGGGATAGGCGTCATCGAAGCGATCCACCAAACCTCCACCGGCGAGGCCAACGGCTCCTATTACCGTCTGCGCATTCTGGCGAATGACAGCACGGTGATGGTTCCAGCCGCCAATATTATCCAGGTGGGATTGCGCCGGGTCATCTCCCGGAAAGAAATCCAGAAAGTCTTCGGGATTCTCGAGGACGGGCAGATTGCCGTGCACACCAACTGGAAGGGTCGCTTCCAGGACAATTCCAACCGGATGCGCACCGGCGAGATCCTGGAGGTCGCGGCGGTCCTCAAGAACCTCAGCCTTCTCAGCCAAAAGAAAAACCTCTCCTACCGGGAGCGGCGCATGCTCGACAAGGCCCGCTATCTGGTAGTCAGCGAAATCGCCGAGGTAGAGAAGATTTCCGAGGCGATCGCTGAAGAGCGGGTGGAGAAAGCCGTGGCCCGCTCGCTAAAAAGCGTCAAAGACCATTAATCTCCCTGCATGGACAGTCTGATCCTGGAGGGCGTCGTTCAGCTCTTGGACCGCTCCCTCAGAGGCCGATCCCTGCTCCGCTGGGACCGGCTGGCTGAAGGGGAGTATCTGCTACGTTTCGCCACCGCCGCCTGCGACAATCTGAAAATCTCTCTCCGACCTCTCGAGCCTGCCCTCTACCGGCTTCCACATCGCGCCACACCCAGGGCCTCTTCGCCCGATTCCTTCTCGGGGATCGCGGCCAGGGAACTGGAAGGAACGACCCTCATAAAGATTGACAGACGGGGCTGCGACCGGGTGGTGGAACTGGACTGGGAACGTCCCGATGGGACCCGTCGCCGGCTGGTGGTCGAGCTGATCGGGAAGTCGGCCAATCTTCTGCTGGTGGATGGGGCGGATCGAGTTCTCGCCTTCGCCCGCAAGATGGCGAGCGCATTTCGAGCTCCGGAAGTGGGGCGTGCCTATCAACCCCCCGTGCCTCGCCCTGGATTCGAAGGAGCGACGCTGGATCCGGACCGGGCAGAGACGATGGTGCGCCATTTCGCTCCCCAGGCGGCCCCTCTGGAGGCAGTCTCCGGGTTTCTTATGGGAATCAGCCCACCTCTGGGAGCCGATTTCCCCCATCGCAAAGGCGTGCTCCAGGACCCCGTGGAAGAACTGCAAAGGATTCTCCGGGCGGCCCAGTCGGGCAACCTGAAGCCGGTCCTCTATACGCCGCTGTCGCCTGAAGAGATGCTGCTTCGCCCCGAAGTGTCGCCGCATCCGCCGGTCCTCGCACCGCTACCCCTGGCCAAGCCCCCCGCCCCCGTGGCGACCCACTTTCAGGACTGCGAGGAGGCTTGCCGATTGACTGCGCGACTGCTGGAGGCCCGGCACCGGTCCCAGCAGCTCAGGGAGAGGATTTCCGGGGCCCTCCATCGGGAAGAGGCACGGTTGAAAAGGCTTCTGACCAAGCTGCAGCGGGAGTTCGAAGAGTCGGCGCAGGCCGAGATCCACCAGCGTTATGGAGATCTGATTCTGGCTTGCCCGGCCGCGAAGGTTGAGGGAGAGGCCATCGTAGTCCAGGACCTGTACGCTCCGGAAGGAGGGGAGCTGAGAGTGCCGGCCGATCCGGCGCTGTCGCCCCGCGGGAATGCGGAGAAGCACTACGCGCGGGCGCGGAAGCTTCGGAGGGGCGCTCAGAAGATCCGCGAAAGGATGGCGAGTGCCGCATCTGAGCAGGGTGCCGTCGCCATCTGGCGAGGAAGGCTTCAGGGCGTGGTCACGCTGCCGGACCTCTCAGAGCTCGAGTCGGCGCTCATCGGGGCGCGCCTTCTTCGGCCGGCCCGCGGTGAGCTTCCCCGCCGGCAGCGGCCTGCCGGTGAGAGTGATCCGGGAATCCGCAAGTACAGGACCGAGGACGGCTTTGTGATCTTGGTCGGGAAGACGAGCCGCGACAACGACCGGCTGACATTCCAGGAGGCCTCGTCTCACGACTTCTGGTTCCACGCCGCGGATCGGTCGGGCGCGCACGTGGTCGTGCGCAATCCCTCGCGCCTCAAAGAGCTTCCCAGGTCGGTGGTTCTCTCGGCGGCGCGCATCGCCGCGCATTTCAGCCGGGCGCGCGGGAAGGGAAAGGTGAAGGTCCATTACACCCTTCGCAAGCATGTGCGCAAGGGAAAAGGATTCGTTCCTGGACTGGTGACCATCCGAAATCACCGGACCCTGGAAGTCGAGCCGGGCATCCCCGGGGAACCGGAGCGCGACGGCTAGATGAGGCGCGCCGCACCGCCAGGTTCCCCCGCGGAGCGGGGCCGGAGAGTGGAGACTACGGGCGTCTTTTCCCTGCGGAGGCGGGCTCGGAGGAAAGAATGGAAATGGTGGAGTGCGAGGTGGTGAGGCGGTAACGGGCCTGGCCGTTCCCGACCACGCCGGCGAAGCGGGAAGGCCGGTCCTCAGGAAGGTGCAGCTCCGCGATGTTGCTTTCCACTTCGCCCTGCTCGGTGCGGGCGTCCAGACGGAATCCTTTCCCGGCCGGAGAAGTGACTTCAATCTCCTGGTTGGTGGTGGCCACTTCGATGTCCGAGCCGGGTCGGACGATTTCCACGGGCGTGTGCGTTGCGGCGACCAGGATGGGACCCCGAACGTCGCTGAGCTTCACGCTGCTGGCGGATGCCTGAACCTTCACGGCTCCCTTCACGAAGCTCGCCTCCAGGGGATCCGCCTGTACGGTGGCGTTGAGGCTGCCCTCGACATTCTCGACGGTGACGTCGCAGTGGGGAGCGTTCAGCTTCACATCGGCGCCCGCGCGCTCCAGCCGCACTCTTCCATGCTCGTTCACCAGTTCCAAGGCCCCCCGCACATCCTCGAGCGTGATGTCCGAATTGCTGGCGGTCACACGCACCTCCCCGCCCACTTTGGAAATCCCCAGATCGCCATGGCTGTGGGTCGCCTTCAGACTTCCCGCGAGCCGTGAGAGGGTGGTGTCTCCGTGCTCACACGCGACCTCGGTGGTGCTCGCCAGGTCGCTTCCCTCGATGTCGCCGTGAGTGGTCCGCAACACCACGGCGCCCTGCACCCGGTGCAGGGTGATGGAGCCATTGTCGTTCAGCACCTCCAAGCTTCCGCCGATGTCGGCCACGTCCACGTCTCCGTGGGCGGTCTTGAGCACTACGTCCCCCTTTAACCCATGGACCGTCACCGAGCCGCTCTCGGTGACGACCTGGAGCCTGCTTTGGACCGGGACCATCAAGGTGAATTGGGTTTCGAGCCCCGAGCGAGGGGAGCCCACGGTCCGGGCGAGAAGCCCGCCGGAGACCGGAAGGATTTCCAGGTGGAGCTGGGCGGCTTCGATGGCGGCCTCCTCTTCTTTCTCCTGGTGAATCTGCTTCTTGACTTCTACCCGGACCTTCGGCTCGCTCCAGGTCATGACTTCCACGTCGCCGCGACCTGCTTCCAGCGCCAGGTGACCGCCGGTAGCCAGCTGTGCCTCTTGCGCTTCGGTAAAGGTGTGCAGAGGGCCCCGAAGAAATTCCAGCCCCTCCACCCGCACATGGGCGGGAAGGATACCCTGATGGAGCTTGTGGGCCACCGTAATGCCGCTGCCGAGCAGCAGGAAAAGGATCAGCAATGCGACGTCCCGCCGGGTCATTTCCCTGGCTCTATCCTTTCCTGTTGCTTGGTGGAGAAGTACCGGATGAGCTTGTTGACACCCAGTACGATGATCATAACGGGCCAGAACCTCCAGAGGTTTTGCAGAATGCGCAGCTCAGGCTTCAAGTAATGAAGCTGGAGAAGTACTCCTAGCGCGAGGATCAGGAGCCCCCAGGTGAGCGATTCGGTTCGGTTCCGGACGGCCATAAGCGGCACCCTCCTTCCACCGGCTAGAACGGAAGTCTCAGCGAAAAAGTTCAGCCAAGGACCACGGTTGACGGCCCTGGGAGCGCTAGTGTACATTCCCGGCCGATTCGGCTCCAGCGCGTCGCCTCCGCCAGCCCTCGCGCGGGGAAGTCCGATCCCGCTAGATCCAACTGCCACGTGGCCTTCACCGCGAAAGAGAGCGGGGAGCCGGTCCCTGGATGAAGCGCTATCTCTGGTTCGGACTCAGTCTCCTGCTCTCGCTCATTCTCATCCTCATCTGCTTCCGTGACACCGATCCGCGCGAGGTGGCCCGCGCGCTCTCGCTGGCCCATCCGGGCTACCTGGCCCTGGCGGTGGCGATCGGAGTGGTGAGCTTCACGGGCCGGGCGCTGCGGTGGCGGACGCTCCTTTCGCATCTCAGGCCGGGCGTGCCTCTCGGCGGGCTGTTCAGCTGCACGGTCATCGGCTTCATGCTGTCGTACGTGCTTCCGCTCCGGGTGGGCGAGCTCGCGAGGCCGATCCTCCTGGCGCGACGCGAGAAGATGAGCAAGGCGTCGGTCATCGCTACGGTGGCGGTGGCGCGGATGATGGATTTCTTGACCGTGCTCCTCTTCTTCTCCATCTACCTCATCGGTTTTTCCTCGCGCCTCCCGGTCGCCGGATCCCCCTGGATCCAGCAGATGCGCGCGCAGGGGATCCAGGTCGGATGGGTCATCCTGGCGGCGGTGCTCGGTCTGTACATTACCGTGCTGACTCGGGACCGTGTCTTCCGGTTCCTGGAGGCGAAGACGCGCGAGGGGAGCGTCCTCCGGAAACTGGTAGATTTCCTCCACGCCATGGTGCGGGGCTTTGAGGTCCTGAAGGGAGGCCGTGCGCTCGCGGTCGGGATGCTCTACACTTTGGCGACCTGGTCGCTGATCGACCTGAGCATTCTCGCGGGCTTGAAGGCATTCGGCCTGCCGATGGACTTCATCGACGTGTTTCTGCTGCTCGCATTCCTGGCGGTGGGGATTGCCGTGCCCACTCCCGCCGGGCTGGGAAGCTACCAGTTTCTCGGAATGAAGTGCCTGGAAGAGGTCTATGGCATCCACAGCGAGGTCGCGCTGGCGGCCATCTGGGCGCAGTGGTGCATCGCCGTGGTTCCGGTGATGGCTCTGGGAGCGATTCTCATCTGGAAGGAGGGACTCTCGGTGGGTCAGGTTGGCAGGATGCTGCAGTCCGAGCGAGAGGCATCGCGGTGAAGTGCCCGTTTTGCGGACACCCCGAGGACAAGGTCGTCGACTCCCGCGAAGGGAAGGAGGGGCGCGTTGTGCGGCGCCGCCGGGAATGCCTCTCCTGCTCCCGGCGATTCACGACCTATGAGCGGGTTGATGAGATCCCGTACATGGTCGTCAAGAAGGACGGCCGCCGGGAGGCGTTCGACCGCAACAAGCTCCTCACCGGACTGGTGAAGGCCTGCGAGAAGCGGCCCGTCCCGATGAGCAGTCTCGAAGCCGTGGTCGACGAAGTGGAAAACCTGCTCCAGGAAAGTCCGGAGAAGGAGCTCCCGGCTGATCGAATCGGCGAGAGGCTGATGGAGCGATTGAAGGTGCTGGACCAGGTGGCCTACGTGCGCTTTGCGAGTGTCTATCGACAATTTGGGGACCTAAACGCGTTCATGGAAGAGCTCAACAGGCTCCTGGGACAGAGAAAATAAGGAATTACCGTGTCTTGCATCCTTGCTGGCCCATCATTATATTAGGCGGCGAAGTCCGGGGGCCCTGCCATGGAACCCTTCCGACCCTTCTTTGAGCTGAACCGGATCCAAAACGAGATCAACCGACTCTTCGAGCAGATCTCCGAGGTGGAGCCAGGCAATGTCTCCTCGGGGGGCTGGACCCCCAACGTGGATGTCTACGAGGCAGGAAACGATCTGGTGGTGAAATTCGAGCTCCCGGGGGTTAATCCGAGCAGCGTGAAGCTCTCGGTGAACGGGAATAGCCTCATCCTCGCCGGCGATAAGCCACGCCTCGAGGCCCATACGGGCGCCAAGTTTCACTGCCTGGAGCGCGGGTTCGGCACCTTTCGCCGGGTGGTCCGCCTCAGCGTGCCTATCAACACCCACAAGGCCAACACCGAGTACCAGGACGGTCTTTTGAGGGTGACGTTTCCCAAGGTCCCCAATCGCCGGGGGGAGGAAGTGGTGATCCCTGTTCAGGAGAGCGCATGACGAGCTACCGGGCCGACCTTCCCGACGATCAGCTCAAGATTCCCAAGCAGCTTCCCGTGCTGCCGCTCCGGGACCTCGTCGTCTATCCGTTCATCATCGTTCCCCTCTCCGTGAGCCGGGAACGGTCCCTGAAGGCTGTGGACCTGGCTCTGGCGGAGAATCGAATGATTCTACTGCTGACTCAGAGGGACAGCACGGTGGAGGAGCCCACCGAGACCGATCTGTACCCCATCGGGACCGTTGCAGTCATCATGCGGATGCTTAAGCTCCCCGACGGTCGAATCCGGGTGCTGGTGCAGGGAGTAAGTCGAGCCAAGGTCGAGGAGTTCGAGACCGGACTCCCTTATCTGCGGGCGCGCATCACCCGCATCGTGGAGCAGTCCTCCGGCGCTTCCCTTGAGCAGGAGGCCCTCCTGCGCAGCGTGAAGAAATCGTTGGAAAAGTGCTCCGCATTGGGTAAGTCCATCTCGTCGGAAGTGATGGTTATCGCCGGAAACCTTGAGGACCCCGGGCGGCTGGCCGACCTGACGGCATCGAACCTGGAAATGAAGATCGAGGATGCGCAGATGGTGTTGCGCATCGTCGAGCCCGTGCAGCGACTGCGCAAGGTAAACGAGCTTCTCAACAAAGAAATCGAGCTGCTCACCATGCAGCAGGAGATCAATACGCATGCCCGGGAGGAGATCGATAAGTCTCAGCGGGAGTATTTTCTCCGTCAGCAGCTCAAGGCCATTCAGAGCGAGCTGGGGGAGGGGAACGAGCTGGCGGAGGAGATTGAGCAGTACCGGGAGAAGGTGGAGAAAGCCGGCTTGAACAAGTCCGTGCTGGAGGAGGTGGAGCGCCAGATCAAGAAGTTGGAACGCATGCACCCCGACTCGGCGGAGACCGCCACGGTCCGCAACTACCTGGACTGGATGGTGGCGCTCCCCTGGTCCAACCTGACCAAGGATAACCTGGACCTGGCCAAAGCCAGCGCAATCTTGGACGAGGACCATTACGGCCTGGAGCCCATCAAAGAGCGGATCCTCGAGTACCTCTCGGTTCGCAAGCTCAAGAAGAAGATGAAGGGCCCGATCCTCTGCTTCGTGGGACCGCCCGGCGTGGGGAAGACCTCCTTGGGACGGAGCATCGCCCGCGCCCTGGGCCGTAAATTCGTGCGCATCTCCTTGGGGGGCGTGCGTGATGAAGCGGAGATTCGCGGGCACCGGCGCACCTACGTGGGCGCCATGCCAGGGAAGATCATCCAGAGCCTCTTCCAGGCCGGCTCCTCCAATCCGGTGCTGATGATGGACGAGGTGGACAAGATCGGTGCGGACTATCGGGGGGATCCCTCCTCGGCGCTGCTCGAGGTGTTGGACCCGGAGCAGAATTCCAGCTTCCGGGACCACTACCTCAACGTCCCCTACGATCTCTCCAACGTGATGTTCATCACCACGGCAAACCTGCTGGACCCTATCCATCCGGCCTTCCGCGATCGGATGGAGGTGATCCAGCTCTCCGGATACACCGAGGAGGAGAAGCTCCACATCGCCCGTCGCCACCTGATCCCCAAGCAGATCGAGGAGCACGGACTCATGTCGGATCAGGCGGCCTTCAGCGACCAGTCGCTTCGGGCCATGATCAGCGGTTATACGCGGGAGGCCGGGCTCAGAAATCTGGAGCGGGAAATCGCCAAAGTCTGCCGCAAGGTGGCCCGCACCGTGGCCGAGGGGAAGACCACGCCCACGCGGGTCACGGCGGCGGCGCTGGAACACTTCCTGGGAGTGCCGAAGATCGTCCCCGAGGTGGCGTTGAAGGTGAACCAGATCGGTGTCGCCACGGGACTGGCCTGGACCGCCACGGGAGGCGATATCCTCTTTGTGGAGGCTACCAGTATGCCGGGCAAGGGCAAGCTGATCCTCACCGGGCAACTGGGCGACGTCATGCGGGAGTCGGCCCAGGCGGCCCTCTCCTACGCCCGTTCGCGTGCCCGAGAGTTCGGCATACCCGACGATTACTTCGCCAACCGGGACATCCACGTCCATGTGCCGGAAGGGGCCATTCCCAAAGACGGCCCATCGGCCGGCATCACGATGGCTACCGCCATGCTGTCGGCGTTCATCGAACAACCCGTGGAGCGTGCCATCGCCATGACCGGTGAAATCACGCTGCGGGGAAACGTCCTCCCCATCGGGGGCGTCAAGGAGAAGATGCTGGCCGCCAAGCGTGCGAAGATCGGCGCAGTGATCCTTCCCGAGGGAAATCGTAGGCACCTGGAAGAGATCTCCCGGGAAGTCCGAAAGGGTCTTGTGTTTCACTTCGTCTCCGACGTGAAAGAGGTCTTTTCCCTGGCGCTCGACGGGACCGCGGCGAGAGATTCCCGCCGGGAACGCGCCCGCGGAGGCGATCCCGGCCGCTACGCTGCCCTCTGATCGCAGGGACCAGGCCCCCCCAAGGCATCGCCTTTCTCCGGAGGCATCAGATTGGCCCGCGGGCGCGCCTGGAGTGAGGAGGATCTGGTCCGCCTTATTCGCCGGATCTTCCCGATTCCCCGGCGGCAGGTCCCGGTCTCCATCGGCGATGACGCCGCCGTCCTCTGTCTCCCACGCGCCTCCCGTCTCGTCCTGACCACCGATCAGATGGTGGAAGGGATTCACTTCCGCCGCTCGACCCACCCTCCGCACCTCCTGGGAGAGAAAGCCCTGGCGGTAAACTTGAGCGATCTTGCGGCCATGGGGGCTTTGCCGCGATGGGCCCTTCTCAGTCTCTTCCTTCCTCCCGATCTCTCGCGAGCGGATCTCGAGGCGGTGCTGCGCGGGATGGCGCGGCGCGCACGCCAAAGCCGGGTGGAGCTCATCGGCGGAAACATCACAGTCTCGAAGGTCCTGGCGTTGGATTTGGCCCTGGTTGGCACGCTCGCGGCCGGGGCTCGGCCTCTTCTACGCCGGGGGGCGCGGCCCGGCGACACTCTCTTCGTCTCAGGAAGGCTGGGAGGCTCCGCGACGGGCCTGTACCTCTTAGAAGGAGGCTGGCGGTGGCGCCGCGGTTCGGCCTGGAAACGCGGTGCCCCCCCGGACATGAGGCAGCCCGCCACTCGGGCCTTGAAGCTGCACCTGGCGCCCGAGCCTCAGGTGGAGATCGGCTCTCTCCTCGTACGGCACGGTCTCGCTTCGGCGGCCATGGATCTCAGCGATGGTCTTTCTCGGGACCTCTGGCGGCTATGCGAAGCAAGCGGTGTGGGGGCGCGCCTTGAATCAAACGCCCTCCCCCTGGATCCGTCGACCGTGAAGCTGGTGGGGGAGAAGGAGGCGCTCCGGCTGGCCCTGCACGGCGGCGAAGACTATCAGCTGCTGTTCACCGTTCGCCGCTCACGCAGAAGGGAATTGTCACGCTACCTCCCCTCGGGCCGACTGTACCCCATCGGCAGAATCGTACCTAAGCAAGAAGGGATCATGCTGGAGGACGAAGCAGGGAGGGCCCGACCCCTCCTGCCCCTCGGCTATGATCACTTTCGTGCCTCTCGCACTCCACAAGGATCCCGGCGGCGCTGAGCCGGGGCGCTCGCCACGACTTTCCGCGCCCGGTGAGGGTAGAATATCCGGCGGAAATCGAGCCGGATGAAGCCCTTGCGAGAAATCATCAAAAAACGTCTAGACGCCGCAGCCGCGTCCGCCGTTTTATGGGAGGAATCCATTCCTCACTCGCGGCCTGGGCTGTGTCGTCCCGGGGTCCGTTGAGGATGGAAGAGCGGGAGCTCATACGAAGGGCCCAGGGAGGGGACCTCCCGGCCTTCGAGCAGTTGGTGAGGGGATGGCGTGACCAGGTATTTCGAATTGCCCGGCAGATCGTCGGAGACGAAGAAGGCGCCAAGGATGTGGCGCAGATGGTCTTCATTCGGCTCTGGCAGGGCCTGGGGCGGTACCGCGAAGGAGGCTCGTTCGCCGCGTACCTGCACCGCATCACCGTGAACTTGGCCATCGACTTCCACCGCCAACAGGCCCGGCGCCACCCGACCGACTCGTGGGACCCTGTCGCCCTGGATCAAATCCCATCCCGGCCGCAAGATCCCAATGCCTCCCTCGCACCGGGGGAGGTTCAACGAGTATTTCGGGTGCTTTCCGCAAGGCTGACCCCGCGGCAGCGCGCCGTATTCGTCCTGCGGGAAATCGAAGAAGTTTCAACGGAGGATGTTGCGGAGATTCTCGGCATGAGGCAGTCCACGGTCCGAAACCACGTGCTGGAAGCGCGAAGGATCCTCCGGGAGGGGCTGGCGCGGCTCTTTCCCGAGTACGCGCGCGGGCAGGAAGGGCGGGAGAAATGAACGACCCTCGCGATCCCTCGGCCTATTTCAGAAGTCTTAGGGAATCCAATCCCAAGGAGGAATTCTGGATCGGCTTCTGGCCTTCGGTGCGGGCCGGGATTCGGGAGGCGGAGCTGACCCGCCGGCCTATCCTGACGCGGACCGGGGCGCTCCTGCTCGGTTCTTCCGCCGGAGTGATGGTGGCCGCCGCAGTGCTCGTGCTGGGATTTCTCGTCGTCCCGGCGCTGCGAGTCCACCCGGTCCCCTCTTCCCCCGGGGAGGCCGCTGTCCCAGAGGCGATGACTCGCGCGGAGGAAGCCGCGCCTCCCCCCGTTATGGAGGGTCATCCTGATAGTGGACGAATCGATCGACATTTGAGGATCGCAGGTCACGGCCACGAGCCGTAAGCGAGGAGTCTAGCCATGAAGTGGAGCGCCGGAAGGGCTGCCAGAGCTTCGGTCGTCTGCCTCCTCGTTATCCTTTGCGACGGGTTTCTCCTTTCCCACACGGCTCCGACCCCGAAGGGCACGCACCTCCCCACGCAGCTCTTTGCCGTGCGGTTCAAGGATGTGAACGATGTCTATCTGCTCATCGAGCCCCTCCTCTCGGCACGGGGCTCGGTGCAGATGCAGCCGCGGCTGAAGACCCTGGCAGTCACCGACGACGAGGAGACCCTGAAGAAAATCGAAGCGATGATTCAGAGCTACGACCTTCCCCCCAAGAACGTGGATGTCGCCCTCCAACTGATCCTGGCCACCACGGAGAAGCAGCCCGAGAAGATCTCCCCGCGCATTCGGGGCGTCATCGAGAAGCTCAACGAGATTTCCACCCGCTGGTCGGATTATCGCTTGCTGGGGAGCACCACCATCACGGCGAGCGAAGGAGACAAGGCCAGCGTGGAGATGGGGGAAGATTACCGGATCAGCTTCGCCGTGGACTACGTTTCCGACGAGCAGAGGCTGGTGCGCTTCAAGCGCCTCACCCTGGACCGCCGGGACGCTTCGAGGGACCCGGAAGCAAACGGCGAGACCTACAGCCGGGTGCTGGATACGGCGTTCAGCCTGAAGGAGGACAAGCTCCTCGTCTTGGGCGCCACGAAGCTGGAGAGCAGCAACCGGGCGCTGTTCATGACCATCACGGCTTCCGCACGACCCTAGGGAGTTTCGATCATGCCCGAGTTTATCGCCAAAATGGGAACCGCCGACGGGGACGTCATCGAGCGCGTTTATCTCTCCGAGAACGTGGACTCGCTGCGGCGCGACCTGGAACGGAAGGACTTTCTGGTCTTTTCCATCCGTCGCAAGGCGAGCTTCGCCTCGCTGATCCCGGGCCTGGGGCGCAAACGGATCAAGATGAAGGAGTTTCTGGTTTTCAACCAGCAGCTCGCGGCGCTGATCCAGGCCGGGCTTCCCATCATCTCTTGCCTGGATGTTCTGCTGGAGCGGCGGAAAAACCCGGTGTTCAAAAAGGCTCTCTCCGATATCCGGGACCAGGTGAAAGCAGGCACGGCCCTTTCGGAGGCGTTTACCTCCCAGGGGGACCTGTTCCCTCCCATTTACTCCGCTTCCCTGGCCTCGGGGGAGCGCAGCGGTGAGGTGGCCTCGGTCCTCCGCCGCTACATCGTCCACACGAAGAAGGTGTTGGGCCTGAAGAGCAAGGTGATCGCGGCCCTGATCTATCCCGCCATCCTTTTTTGTATGTCATTCGTAGTCGTCGGAGTGCTGATCTACTACGTCATCCCCAAATTCTCGGAAATTTATGAGGGATTCGGCGGCATCGAGAATCTTCCCCTCATCACGAAGGTGCTTCTGGCGTTCTCCACTTTCGCTACGCATAACGCCCTGATCATGGTGGGCGGGATTCTGGCGGGATTCATAGGCTTCAGCGCCTGGCGGCGCACCCCCTCGGGCTCAGTGACCGTGGACGGATGGATTCTGAAAATCCCGCTCGTGGGCGGCATTGTGCACAAGTACTGCATCTCGCGCTTCACCCGAACCTTGGGAACGCTGGTGGCCGGCGGGATCCCGCTGGTCAATTCGCTGGAGATCGCCGCCCCGGCCGCGGGGAACAAGCTGTTCGAGAAGCGTCTCACGAAGGTGCCCGGGCGGGTCCGGGAGGGGAATGCCCTGGCGGGTTCGCTGGAGGAGACTAGGCTCTTCTCCGACTTGGCCCTGGAGATGATCAAGGTGGGGGAGTCCACCGGGGCGCTCCAGGAAATGCTGGATAATGTCTCATCCCTCTACGACGAGGAGATCGATGACAGCCTCCAGAACATCGAGGCGCTCATGGTGCCTGTCATGCTGGTGTTCATGGGAATGGTCATCGCGTTCATCATGCTGGCCATCTACCTGCCCCTCATCAAGAGCTACGGGATGCAGGGGCATTAGGGGCGCACGAGCGCCAGGAGGCAGGTTTTGGCACAAGAAGAGAAGGATCGCAAGAGCGCGGCCGCAGGGTTGGCCGAAGCGTCGGCGGTGGCCCTCCCGCCGCAGCTCCCGCGCGAGCCCGAGACCCTCTCGGAGGACCTGCACGCCCAGCGCTTGGCGGAGCGACTGAGAATTCCTTACGTGAATCTCAAAGACTTCCAGATCGATGCCGAGCTGTTCCGGTCCATTCCGGTGGACCTCATGTTCCGCTACAACTTCGTCCCCTGGAAGGTGGAGGAAGGGCGGCTGGTGGTGGTCATCGCGGACCCCAGCAACGTCCTCATGATGGACGATCTGGAGTTGTTGCTGGGCCGCCCTCTGGTCCCCGCCGTGGGGAGTCCTTCCGCTATCCAGGAGATCTTGAAGAAGAGCGAGTCCTCGCAGCGGGTGCTGGAGGAGGCCACCGAGGAGTTCAAACTCCAGCTCATCCAGGAGGACGAGGCCGGCGAGGACCAGCTCACCATCGACAAGCTCACCTCCGACCAGAGCCCCATCGTCAAGCTGGTGGACACCACCATCTTCAACGCCCTCCAGCGCCGGGCCTCGGACATCCACATTGAGACCCGGGACCGGGAGGTGATGATCAAGTATCGGATCGACGGCGTACTTATCAACGCCATGGAGCCCATCGACAAGAAGTTCCACTCCACCATCATTTCCCGCATCAAGGTCATGTCCGAGCTGGACATCGCCGAAAAGCGCGTGCCACAAGACGGCCGTTTCAAGCTGAAAATCCGTGGGAGGGCCATCGATTTCCGCGTCTCCATCATGCCCAGCGTTCACGGCGAGGACGCGGTCATCCGGATCCTGGACAAGGAGTCCGTGAATGAAGAATTCGCAGAGCTGAGGCTGGACGTACTGGGATTCACGCTCGAAGACCTCAGAAAGCTCAGAAAATTTATCCGGGAACCCTACGGGATGATTCTGGTCACCGGTCCGACGGGAAGCGGCAAGACCACCACCCTCTACGCCGCCCTGTCGGAGATCAAGAGCGTGGAGGACAAGATCATCACCATCGAGGATCCCGTGGAGTATCAGCTCCAGGGAATCACCCAAATCCCGGTGAATGAGAAAAAGGGGCTCACCTTCGCTCGGGGCCTGAGGTCCATTCTCCGCCACGATCCGGACAAGATCATGGTGGGAGAGATTCGCGACGAGGAAACGGCGCAGATCGCCATCCAATCGGCGCTCACGGGACACCTGGTTTTCACCACCGTCCACGCCAACAACGTGGTGGACGTGTTGGGGCGTTTCCTGAACATGAAGGTGGAGCCCTACAACTTCGTGTCGGCTCTGAACTGTATCGTGGCCCAGCGGCTGGTGCGGCTCATCTGCACCCGCTGCAAGCACCCCGTGCGGTATCCCCGGGCGATCATCGAGGAGAGCGGTCTGGATCCGGCGCGCTACGCGGATCACGTCTTCCAGGAGGGCCGAGGGTGCCTGGACTGCAACGGCACCGGCTATAAGGGACGGATGGCCATCGCGGAGATTCTGGACATGTCCGATCGCATCAGGCAGCTAATCCTGGATCGGCGCTCGGCGGCGGAGATCAAGAAGGCTGCACGGGAAGAGGGGATGGTCTTCATGCGTGAGATGGCGGTGGCCCGAGCCCTCGAAGGGGTCACCACCCTGCGGGAAATCAACAAAGTCACTTTTGTGGAGTGAGGTGGCATGGCGCCTCCCCGGATGGAGATGTTCCTCCAGAAGATCGGCCTCGCGCAGGGCGTAAGCACCAGACCGTTGAAGCCGCGCTACCCCCGGGTGGCCGTCACCATCCTGTCGGATCGCGTGGGGGCCGTGCGCCTGGCGCCGCCCCTCATCCCGAAGAAGGGAGAAGGCGCGCGGCTGATGGTGGCTGCTTCCGAGGAAGTGCCTCTCCCGGCGGGGACGGTGGTTCCTGCATTGACCCGCGCCAACTTCTTGGATCCTGCCCCGGTGGAACAGGCGCTTCGGATGGCTCTCAAAAAGGTGGCGTCCTGGGAGGATCGAGTCTGCTTGGTGATTCCCGACAGCGTGGCGAGGGTCTCGATCTTGAGGTTCAACCGGATGCCGGCCACGCGTCGCGAAGTACTAGACCTGATCCGCTTTCGCATGCAGAAGGTTCTCCCCTTCCGCATCGAGGAGGCGGCCCTGGATTACCAGCTCCTTTCCAATCCGGAGGTCCCCGAGCCCGATTTCCTGGTGACGCTGGCCCAGCGGACGGTCCTCTTCCAGTACGAGCGACTCCTGACCGGGATGGATCGGCTCCCCGGCCTGGTGGATCTGGAAAGCTTCAACTTGGTCAACTTGCTGGCGAGCGGTGCGGATCATTTGGCTTGGGAGAAGGGAGACTGGGCGCTGGTAAATGCG
>QHVQ01000125.1 GCA_003222305.1 Acidobacteriota bacterium
CCTCCCGAAAGCCGGGCATGACTTCAACGGTTCTCGAGGGAGGAAATCCGATTCAGAGAGGGAATCGTGCGTTCCAAGCTGACGCGACTCGCCTGCTTTGCATCTCTGCTCGTCCTGCTTCTCTCCCTCTCGCCCACTGCCGGTCCTGAAGCGGCTGCGCGGCGACCTGCAGACGCGGGCCGCGGGCGGCTGGAGCGGCTGCGCGCCCGGGCCCGCTCGACTTTTCTACGCGCCCCGGGATCCAAATGGTTCGAGGGGCAGGTCGGCAAGCCAGGGAAGCCAGGGGGCGGGACCGGCGGGAAGCGGGGCCTCTCCCCCGAGGTTCAGGCCAGCTCCGGAATCTTCGGAACCCAGAGCGAGACGACCATCGCGGTGTTCGGCAGCAACGTGGTGGTCGGCTTCAACCAGGTCAACAACAGCTCGGTGGTCGGCAACCGTGGGAGCGGTGTGGCCTACTCCACCGATGGGGGGCAAACTTTCACCGACACCGGAGGGCTCCCCACGGGTGGAGCTAATACGACTCTCCTCGGTGATCCCTCCCTGACCGCCTGTTCGGACGGCAAGTTCTATTATTCCAGCATCTACTTTCCCAACGGTGCCGATTCCGCGCTCGCGGTGAATGTCGGGACGTTCACGGGAATCAACCTGAGCTGGACCACTCCCATGATCGCCGCCACCTCCACCAACGACTTCCTGGACAAGGAGTGGCTCACCTGCGACCGGCTCACCAACACCCTCTACATGACCTACACCCGCTTCGTGAACGGCAACGTGGGCAACACCACCGAGCTGCGGGTCGAAATCATCAAATCCACCAACGGCGGGACGAGCTGGACGGCACCGCTCGTCCTGGAGAGCAGCACCACCGAGTCGGTCCAGATCTGCTACGTCGCTACCGGTCCCAACAGCGAGGTCTACACGATGTGGGAGCGGGGCATCGACGACCTGAGCGCCGTCAACACCAAGCTGGAGTTTCGGCGCTCGTTCAACTTCGCCGTCTCCTTCGACCCCAAGGTGATTGTCCGCACGATGACCCCCTCCTTCTTTCCTGCCATGGTGGGCTTCAACCGGGAGGACACGCTGGAGATCGGGACCGTCGCGGTGGACAACTCCGCCGGGGCGCACCGCGGAAACCTTTACGCCATCTGGGTGGAGCGCGAGTCCGGCGGCGGCGAGAAGCGCGATGTCTTCGTCGCCACCTCCTCCGACCAGGGGGGGACCTGGTCCGCTCCGGTGAAGGTGAACGACGATCCGCCGGGGAACGATCAGGCCATGCCCTGGGTGTCGGTGAATTCCCAGGGGGCGGTCGAGGCAGTCTGGTACGACTATCGAAACTGGCGCGGCATGTACACGACGGACCTTTACGCCGCCCGCTCCACCGACGGCGGGACCACCTTCGGTCTCAATTTCCGCGTTACCACCGTCCCGTCGAGCTGGTTCGCCCCCCTCACCATCACTCCGAACTTCGGCGACTACATCGCCTCCGCCAGCGAAGGGACCGGCTTCTACCCTGCTTGGGCCGACTCCCGGAACAACGACATCGATGTCTGGGCGACCCACATTGCCACGGCGACCTGCGGGAATGGAGCGCTGGATCCGTTCGAGCAGTGCGACGACGGCAACACAGTGGACGGCGACTCCTGTTCTCCCGCCTGCGCCGCGACGCCCTGCGGGAACGGCATCCTGGAAGGGGCGGAGCAATGCGACGACGGGAATCTCAAGAGCGGAGATGGCTGCTCGCAGAAGTGCAGGAACGAGGTGTGCGGGGACGGAATCGTCCAGAAAAACAACAAGGAGGAATGCGACGACGGGAACACCGTCTCCGGCGACGGCTGCTTCGCCACCTGCCAGATCGAGTTGGACAAGATGGTCTGGATCGCCGACGAGCGTTCGCGGCTGCTGCTGGAGAGCGTGACGACCGGCGTCACCATGACCATCGGGGATCCGGAGTTTCATGAGCTGGGAGACCTCAGCTTCGACAGCGCCGGCAATCTCTTCGGATCCACCGGCTACCAGCCGCCCATCTCCATCGGTCTCGATGGATTCCTGGTGAGCATGGCCGCCGGCGGCCTGCCGGGCCGGGGGTCTCTCATCGGCGACACGGGATGGCTGGCCATGACCGCCATCGACTTTCATCCGACGACCGGCACGCTCTACGGGATCGCGGTGGACGGCCTGAACGTCAGCCGGGTGGTCACGCTGAATCCGGCCACCGGCGCCACGCTTTCGACTCTCGGCAGCCTTGGATTGCTCGCCGCGCGGGCCATGGCCTTCGATGCCGCCGGCACCCTCTACGTGGCGGGGAAGGTCAACTCCACCGACGTCGGCCACAACCTCTACACGGTGAGCCTCTCCCCCTTCTCCAAGACGCTGGTAGGACCCATCGGCTACGCCGTCGCCGGAATGGACTTCGCTCCGGACGGAACTCTCTACGGAATCGTCAAACGCCGCGTCTCGGGGGATCCTGCACCTGAGCCATCCGCCAACGGCGGTCTTCTAAGCATCAACAAGACCACCGGCGCCGGCTCGCTGTTGTTTCTCAGCGGTAGCATCAACCAGCAGGGAATCCGCTTTGCCCCTCCCATCGCCGTCGACCATGACGGCGACGGCACCCACGACGTGGCCGACTGCGATCCGACGAACGCCGCCAATCCCGCGCCTGGTTTCACCGCCGGCCTGGCGTTCCCCGACTCCTCCGGTGCCAGCTTCAGCTGGACGGCGGCCCCCGATTCTCTCTTCTCGAATAGCTATCGAGGCACCATCTCGGGCCCTCTAGGGAATCGACTTCCGGGGAGCGTCTTCGACCACGCCTGCTTCGAGAGCGGCGATTCTCAAGGCAACGGCGCTCTCGCGACCTCCGATGCATCGATTCCCCCTCTGGGCACCGCCTTCTACTATCTGACCGGCGGCGAAGGATGCGGCGACGGACCGCTGGGTCCCGACGCTTCCCACCCGGCGGCCAATGCGAGCCCATGCCCCACCCCGCCGTGAGCCCTCCTCCCGGGAAGCCCGCTTGAGGGACTCTGCACTCAGCCCTTCCGCGCGAAGGATCCTGTCGGGCTGTCTGTTTTTTTCAGGCGCCGCCTCTCTGGTGATGGAGGTCGCCTGGTCCCGGGCCCTTTCCCTGATCCTGGGGAACTCCTACCAGGCGGTCGCCACCGTGGTCGCCTCGATGATGACCGGGCTCTTCCTGGGAGGCCTCCTGGCGGCTCGGCTCCTCCCCCGGATTCGGCGGCTGCCCCTGGTCTACGGGCGGCTGGAGATGGGGATCGGCCTCTACGGGGCCCTGACTCCGGTCATCTTCAAGCTGCTGGGGCTGCTCCTGGGTCCGCTCTACGCTCTGCCGTCCGGCGCTTTTCTCTTCCTGCGCTTCCTCCTGGTCTTCGTGATCCTTCTACCGCCCAGCGCCGGCATGGGCGCGACGCTCCCGGTGGCGACGGCGGCGCTGGCGGCCGGCTTCCCGGCAAAGCAGCGCCAATCAGGCTCCGTGGGGGGCTGGCTCTATGGCCTGAACACGCTGGGCGGCTTCGTGGGAACGCTGGCCGGAGGGTTCTTGCTCCTGCCCGGATTCGGGCTCTTGAAGTCCACGCTGGCCGGAGCGGGCACCAGCCTGGCCGTGGGAACGCTGGTCTGGCTGCTCTCCGATTCGATCTTGCGGCAGGAGCGGGCCCCGGCTGTCGCAGCAAGTAAGGCGGCGGCCCCCGGCATGGCCTGGATCCTGCCCCTCTATGCCACCTCGGGCTTCATTGCGATGGTCTATGAGATCACCTGGACGCGGGTGCTGGCGCCGGTGGCGGGAAGCTCCGTCTACTCCTTCACGCTGATCCTGGGGGCGATCCTGGCGGGCATCGGGGCCGGCAGCCTCCTGCTCTCCACGCGCCTGGGACACTGGATCCACCCGGGCCGCGGCTTCGCCGCGGCGCAGATCCTCCTGGGATGCGTCGCGTTCCTATCCTTATGGGGCTTGAAGATCTATCCCGACCTGATGCTGCGGGCCGCGATGAAGTACCCGAGTGATCCTCAGGCGTTTCTGCTGCGGGAGTTTCTTACCATCGGCGCCATCGTCCTGCCTCCGGGGATGCTTCTGGGCGCCTTGTTCCCCTTCGCCACCCGCCTGTTGCACACCCTGGAGGCGGAGGCGGGTGCCGATGTGGGAAGAGTCTATGCCTGGAACACCGCCGGCTCGCTGCTCGGATCCCTGGCCGCCGGATTTTTCCTGGTGGAAACGATCGGGAGTCAGAAGACCCTGGGTCTGGCCTGCCTCGCCAGTATCTGCGTGGGATTCGCCGGGCTTCTCCTGGCTCCGGGGAGAATCTTCCGCCGCGTGGCCGGATTCACGGCCGTGGCCCTGGCCATGACTCTGCCGCTCTTCACTCCTTCCTGGGACCTCTACCGGATGACGTCGGGCGTCACCCAGCTGCTGCGGAACATCCGGCAGCTGGGCTCGTCCGCGTCGGTGGAGCAGATTCTCGCCTTCAGCCGGACCTCCACCGACGTCCACATCCTCTTTCACAAGGAGGGCAAGACATCCACCGTGACGGTGATCCGGGAATGGTTCGACCGCTGGCTCAGGGTGGACGGCAAGACCGACGCCAGCACCACGAAGGAGGACATGCTGACCCAGGTGCTCTTGGGCCAAGTCCCCATGTTTTTCGCCCGTCAGCCCCGCGACGTCTGCGTCATCGGCTACGGATCGGGCGTGACTGCCCATGCGGTCCTGACCCATCCGATCTCCCGGCTCGACATCATCGAGATCGAGCGGCAGGTGGTCGAAGCCTCCCCCTTCTTCGAAGACGTCAATGGCAGACCCCTGTCGGATCCGCGCCGCCGGCTGGTCCTGGACGACGCACGCACCGCCCTGGCGTACGGGCCACAGCAGTACGATGTCATCATTTCCGAACCCTCCAATCCCTGGATGGCGGGAGTCAACAATCTCTTTACGACCGAGTTCTACACTCTGGTCCGGAAGCGACTGAGGCCCGGCGGCATCTTCTGCCAGTGGATCCAGAGCTACGAGCTGTCCGACGAGTCGCTCAAGACGCTCCTCGACACTCTCGCCGCCTCCTTCCCGCACGTGCACCTCTTCGCCTCCCACCTGACCGCGGACACGATAGTCCTCGCTTCGGATACGCCTCTCTCTCTGGTCCCCGGGGCGGCGGAGCTGTTCCCGGATCGGCCGGAGGTGGCCAAAGATCTGGTGCGGGCAGGCGTGACCAGCCTGCCGGATCTCGCGATTCTCTATACCTCTCCCCTGCCGCCTCCTTTGCCTGGCGCGGTCTTGAACAACGATGACAACTCCCTGATTCAGTACCGCGCCCCGGTGGAGATGCTGCGCGGTACGGAGCCGCAGCGGGCTTTCATCCAGGCCTCGCTGCAGGATCTGGAACCTCTCTTCTTCCCCGGTGTCGAGGAAAACCGCGTGCTGCTGGAGCTGGGACGGGCCTGCCACCGCAAGGGGGCGCTGGCGACCCTGACCTACCTCTCGGGACTGCTGAAGGAGAAGGGACAATCCGAGGCGGGGGCGGAGCTGCTGGGATTGGCTGAAGGACTGCGGGCGCAACTGGCAAGAGAAGAGCGCGTGCGGGCATCCCTCACCGCAGGGGAAAGCAAGATCGCGGCG
>QHVQ01000126.1 GCA_003222305.1 Acidobacteriota bacterium
CCCACTCCCTGTGGTGCTGAAAGAAGGGATCATTCTTGATCGCATCGCGCGCCCGCTTCACGTCGACGTCCTTCAAAGGATGCGTAGGCAACTTGTAGTCCACGATGTCCTGGGGGGTGATTCCCAGGTAGCGCGCCTGGGGCACACAGAAGTACTCATTCAAATGGGCGGCGTTCCCCGAACCCACCTTGAGCGTCCGGTAAATGTTGGAAATGCCGTACGGGTCGCCGTCCACGAAGACATACACCGGAATTTTCATGGCGTCGGCGAGCCGTCGAATGAAGCGGCGGCAGGCCCGGGTGGGAACCCCTCCCATGGACACGAGGATGCAATGGGCGGTCTTCCAATACTTATGCTTTACCAGGCGCTGGAACATTCCGGCCGTCTCGATGACCAGGATGAATTTGGCTTCGGTTTCAAACCTAAGGTGTTCTACCGAGATGGGAATGGAGTAGGCACCCGAGCCGAAGCGGGTACAATCGATGCGCAGGGACTTGCGCGTCTCTGAGTCCCGGTCGACGATGACGAGCTTTCCCGAGACCTCCCCCCCTTTCTCCTCAGGCACGAACCCAAGTTGTTCCCGATTGACCTCGAAAAGCGCCTCCACGTCGTCCATCACCGCGTCCGATTCCGGCTGCTCCAGAAAGCGCGCCTCGTCCCAGTTCTTGGAGACGTAGTAGGCCTCTCGCTTGGTGGCGATGTCGTCGTTCTCCACGAGCTCTTTGGAGAAAGCCATCATGCGGAGCGTCTGGGCGAAGGTTTTGACGGTGGAGACGGTGAGGGTGCGGATCTTGCGTTTCCCGCGCATCTCGAAATGGCCCCGTTGGGGGTCGTACTTGACATTACTCAAGCTGCGCATGGGAAAACGAAGGTTCGGCTTATCCCGCTTCAAGATGGTCTTGTGGATGGCTGTCGCCGTCTTCTCGATCCGGCGCACCGTTTCCGTGGTCATGATTCGATCTCCTTCCGCCTCGACGGAGGGCGAGGCAACCCTCTAGATCTTCCGAGTGCGCTCCAGGGTGTCTGTGAGCACCTCTACCACTTTGGATTCTTCTTTGTCCGAGAGGTCAAGGATTTCCTTCAGCGCTATCCCAATGTGGGGAATATAGGCGCGGATGAAGGACTTTTTCTTCTCGGCATCCTCCATACGCCGCCGATGGCGCAGGAAAGAGCCCAACCGCCGTCCGCATTCCTGAAGCCCCAGTCTCAGCTCCCGAAGGATCTCCGGGTAGGCGGCGATGGCCTCCTTGCTTTCCGACGTGAACGGAACCCAGACGCTGGCCAGGTGGACGAACAGTACTAGAGGCCCCGTGGGAAGTGCCCCCTTACCCTGCTGCAATCCGTAATTCTTCCAGTCGGTTCCGACCACGGCCTTCGTGATGGCGCACGCCGACTGCTGATACTGCAGCGGCACCCGGTTGGCAAACCGCCACAGATCTACCAATTCTTCGGCGGGGAGGCCACCGCCAAAGGCCAGACCTGCCTCTACGACGAACGGATTGCCGCGATACACCGCGGGGGGGCGGGTCGTGGAGGTGAAGAATTCCCCCTTCGCCGCCTTTTTCAACCCCTCCAGGATCAGCTCCTCTCCGATGGGAACGATGCAGCTGGCGGGAGGATTCATGATCTTGATCTTCGGGATGGCCTGGAACAGCGCCTCGATCTGCGGGAGCTTGAGGGACCGTGGGCGACTCTCCGGATCGATTCCCGCGGTGCGGCAAATCTCCTCGGCCACCTTTTCGCTGATGCGAGAGTAATCGGCCTGTAGGGCCCCCCGAAGCGTGCGCCCCCGGGTGTCGCGAAACTTCGAAATGAGCGCACCCAGCTCCACGCCATGCGGGTGGGGCTTGATGGCCTGGGGCTCTCGGGGCAGCTCCGAAGTCAATCGCTCGCGCCTAAATTCATCGCCCTTGGGCGGAGTGTAAAGCACCTCCGCGTGTGGATTCGCCAGCGCCGTCTGCACCACATAATCGTCCACCGACCGCCGCCCCTTCTTATAGGTCCCCGCCAGCTCCATCTCGACGCGCGTTCCGTGGTCCCGGTCCCACTCCACCTGGCGATCGGTCAGGACCTTCGGCTCGTTGCGAGCGGTGTCGATCTGGATTTCGAAAAAGTGGGCGGGCCGCTTCCCTCCCGTGCGGGAGGTAATCCTCAGCGGCCGTCCCGTCGTGAGCTGCGAATACATTCCCGCGGCGGAGATGCCGATTCCCTGCTGACCCCTGCTTTGGCGCAAGACGTGGAACTTGGACCCGTATAGGAGCTTTCCGAAAATCTTCGGGATCTGGGCGCGCACGATGCCGGGTCCGTTGTCCGTGATGGAGATGCGGAAGCGCTCCTCGCTCAGCTGCTCGACGGTGATCTCGATCTTGGGCAGAATGCCAGCTTCCTCACAAGCATCAAGGGAATTGTCCACGGCCTCCTTGGTGGCCGTGAGCAGCGCCTTGGCAGGATTGTCGAAACCGAGGAGGTGTCGATTCTTCTGGAAAAACTCGGCCACCGAAATCTCGCGCTGGCGACGCGCCATGGTCTGGGCGGTCTCACGGTTGCGGGACGGGGTCGCAGTTTTCTTTCCGATCGGCTCGGCCACCTCCCGAATCGGGGTATCGGCGGCCGGCAGCACAGTCCTTGTCTTATCGGATGTTTGCTCGGAACTGGCTCCTCTCGAGGGTTGGGGGGTTTTTGGTGTCTTCTGCTTCCCATTTCCGCGCGGTGCCACGTGGCCCGAGGAGGCGTTCCCTCTTGGAGCTCCCTCCTTTCCCTCGGCCTGGAAAAGGTCCATCTGGACGATCTTGCTGCCGGACCGCCCCAATCGTTGCTTTACACTCCGGCCTGCTGCCGCGCCGGGCATCACCTTTTCTCGTTTCACCGGCCATTCCCTCCCGCCGCAAGAGCCCTTCGCGCCTTGCCCAAGCAGCGCGGATTGTAACATTCTCCATTGCGAGTAGCGTGTGGGCGCTCCGGTGGCGCCCCCTGCGTTGATCGGGCTACTATGGCTCTCGGCATGAAGCTGATGCTGCCCACGCCGCAAGAGGGGGAAGCCACGGCAGAGATCAAGCGACCGGCTCGCAATCCCCGACAAGGGATGACCTCCAAGTTCCTGAAACAGAGGCCAGCGAAGACGGTAGAGCGGCCCTCGCCCAAGCGACAGCCGTCGAAGGTAAAGCAGGGGAAGAAGTTCTGATCTCCAGATTGCTGGAGAGACTTCTTCTCCGTGTCTGGTAAGGGTCGTCCCGGCGGCCGCCTTGGTCGGCTGCCTGGACGTCCCTCCCGACACCACGGCCGCGACTGCTATCCTTCCCGGACGAATCCCCGATCCTCGAGTCAGAAGTCGTGCCGCGAACAGAGATTTCCTTGAGGCCAGGGTACGGCGTGGGTCTTCTAGACAGAATCAGGGGGACCAGCCATAGAGGGGCCCGACGCGCATCCAGCCAGTCACGTCCCCTGGTAGCAATCCTCCGGCCAAGAGGCTCGACACCATGTGTGCCAGGCCTGCGGCCGGGAGGCTCGGCCAGCGCAAGAAGAGTAATGTCGCGATGATCCCGCCTCCCAGGGTGTAGAGGGTCAAGAACGGATTGGGCAGGTGAAAGAAGGCAATACTGCTGCAACAAGCCCCACAAGAGGAGCCAGGCAACGCCCCGAGGGCTTGGCCACCAGGGCTCGACCGGCCGCCCGAGTCGCTCCCGGAACCAGAAGAGTGTGACCGCCGAATAGGCCAGCGCGGAGGTGCCATAGAGGGCGGCAGAGCGAGGAAAGTTATCCAGACGGATTCCGCATTCTCGTGCTGTCGCGCCGGAGCGCCATGTGGATGCCGTCGCGACCCCGAGAGCAGCGAGGATGAAAACCTCCTTCCAGGGAGACTTTGCGGCGGTGACTGGAAGGACCACCCAAACATACAGTGTCAGCAGTGCCACAAAAAGGATAATGTCGGCAGATTCTAGTATGCGGTTGAACACTCCCGCGATGATACGGTTTGTGCCACCGGGTTCCCCGAGGCTTCCTTTCTGCTGAGTGACCTGGCGATCGATTGTTCTTTTGGGGGGGGCATCCATCGTCCCTCTCCCACCTCCCGCGGGTCCCGCGGAATCCGTGCGGACGTCCACTACCGTTGACAGAGTCCTCCGCCGAGAGCCGCGGAATTACTTCTGACTGGATAATCCGAAATCGACCAAAGCAAGACAACTCTTTAATACTTAGTACTTTACTGTGTCGCCTCTAAGGAAGACAAAGGTTGGCCCAATTCTCGCTTTGTCCGGGCTCCGCAGGAGGTGATCCATGACACTCGGGCGGCAAGTACTTTCAAAAGAGACCCTGCGAAGATTTCTTCCCACCCTCGGGATCCTGATCGCCGTAATCGCCGTACTCGCAGCTTTTCCGCACGATTCCATCGCCGATGATTGGCACCGAGGACACGGGCGTGGCCACTGGAATCGAGGGGAGAGCCGCCTGCACGACCGGATCTATGCATCGGTTCCCCAGCGGATCTATGTCGAAAACCGTACTTACTACCGGCCGTTCTTTGCGGGCCGGCACTTCTACGGACCGCATCAACATTATCACGCCACCTACCGCTTCCCGGTAGTCGTCAACGGCGTGGTGGTTTACCGTCCCTATAGCTATTGTGGGAATCACCTCTTCGTGACCGCATCGGTGCCGCTACCCCGGCTCGCCTTCAACCTGGTTTTTGGGGCCCCCATTGCGGTCTATGGGCCCGCCTATTACGCTCCCAATCCCTACGTCGACTACCAGTCCGACGATTGGGATGACGACGGCG
>QHVQ01000080.1 GCA_003222305.1 Acidobacteriota bacterium
CAACGACAATCTCCAGCTTCCGCGGTTCGGCTACCTGAGTGATCTCCTCTATTTTCCGGTGCCGGAGCAGGGCGTGCTGGGCGGGCCCTTCCGACTCTACTTCAAGACCCCCGAGCTGCCCGAAGCGGTGGTGGTGACCTTCGAGATCGGGAGGACTCCCGCTTCTTGAGAGCGCCGCCGTTTAATCTGAGCGAGGAGGAGTTTCTCAGCGCTCGCCACAGAGGAAACCTGATCCCCCTCTGCCGGGAGATTCCGGCCGATCTCCTCACCCCTGTCCTGGCGTCCTTCGCGCTCACTCGCGACGCGCGTCACCACTTCCTGCTGGAATCGGTGGAGGGAGGCGAGACCATGGCTCGATTCACCTTCCTGGGGAAGGATCCCTTCTGTGTCCTGCGGGGAAGGGGGGCTCGCGCCACCCTGGAGAAAGCCGGAAAGGTCCAGGAGCTTCAGGAGAATCCGCTGGCCGCGCTGGAGAGGATGGCGAGCCGCTATCAGCCCGTCAAGCTCCCCGATCTTCCCCGCTTCGCGGGAGGCGGCGTGGGATACTTCTCCTACGACATGATCCGGCTGCGCGAGAGAATCCCCGAGAGCGGCAGGGACGATCTGCGCGTTCCCGACCTGCTCTTCGGGTTCTACGACACGCTGCTGGCCTTCGATCATCTCCGGCAGCGCATTCAGATCCTGACCCTGGTGCGTACGGAAGAGGCGCCAGGTTCCCCCCGGACGCAGTATCGAGAGGCCTGCGGGAAAATCCTCGAAACCGAGCGGGCCTTGACCCGGCGCCGCCCGACCTTGCGTAGCACTCCCGCTCGCGCCGGGCGCTGCCGCCTCCGGGCCACGCGGCCCGAGGCTGAATTCCTTCGGGCGGTGTCCTCGGCGCGGCGGGCCATCCGCGCCGGCGAGATCTTCCAGGTGGTCCTGTCGCGTCGCTTCGAGCGCCCCTGCACCACAGCACCCTTCGCCGTCTACCGGGCGCTGCGGCGGCTCAATCCCTCCCCCTACCTCTTTTGTCTCGGCTTTCCCGAGATGACTCTGGCGGGGGCTTCTCCCGAGATGCTGGTCAGGGTGGAAGGGCGTCGGATTCAGACCCGTCCCATCGCCGGAACGCGCCAGAGGGGCGCCACGGAGAAGGAAGATTGCGAACTGGAGGAGAGCTTGAGGGCGGATCCGAAGGAGCGCTCCGAGCACCTGATGCTGGTGGACTTGGGCCGCAATGATCTGGGCCGGGTGTGCCGGTTCCAGTCGGTAAGGGTGGGCCGGTTCATGGAAGTGGAGCGCTACTCCCACGTGATGCACCTGGTGTCCCAGGTCGAGGGAGAGCTGCGTCCCGAGGTCCGGCCTCTCGAGGCCCTCATGGCCTGTTTTCCCGCGGGGACGGTCACCGGCGCACCCAAGGTGCGGGCCATGGAGATTATCGACGAGCTGGAACCTCTCAAGCGGGGACCTTACGCCGGCGCGGTGGGGTACCTGGACTTCTTCGGAAATCTGGACACCTGCATCACGATCCGGACGGCAATGTTCAAGGAGAAGAAGGCCTATCTCCAGGCGGGGGCCGGAATCGTGGCCGACTCGATTCCGGAGAGGGAGAACCAGGAGTGCCTCAACAAGGTGCGGGTCCTTTTCGCGGCGCTGGACGAGGCGGAGAGGAGGATTGGATGAATGTGCTGGTCCTGGACAATTACGACTCGTTCACCTACAACCTGGTCCAATACCTGGGCGAACTGGGGGCGGGGGTCGAGGTTTTCCGCAACGATGCATTGACGGTAGAGCAAGTCCTCGCGGGAAGGTACGACCGGATCGTCATCTCTCCGGGGCCCGGGGTCCCCTCCCGAGCGGGGATCACTCTTCCCTTGGTCAGGCAGGCTGCCGGTCAGGTTCCCCTCCTTGGTGTATGCCTCGGACACCAGGCCATCGGAGAGGCATTCGGGGGCCGAGTGGTGCGGGCCCCCGCCATCTTCCACGGGAAGACTTCGGAAATCCATCATGATGGCCGGAGCCTCTTTCGCGGAATACCAAGCCCCTTTACGGCCACCCGCTATCACTCCCTGGTCGTCGATCCTACCCAGGTGCCCGCCTGCCTGGAAGTGAGCGCCCGGACCGAGGACGGCGTCATCATGGGAGTGCGCCACCGTGATCTCCCGGTAGAGGGGGTTCAGTTCCACCCAGAATCGATTCTGACTCCTGAAGGGATGCACCTCCTGGCGAACTTCTTGGAGCGGTAGATGGGAAAGCTGAGCGATGCGCTGCGCGATTTGGTCCGGGGGGAGTCCCTCTCGGAAGAGCTGGCGCGCGCCAGTTTTGAGGAAATCATGCGGGGTGCAGTTCCGCAATCCCTCCTGGGCGGGTTTCTCATCGCGCTTCGAATCAAGGGGGAAACCCCCGAGGAGATCGCCGCTTTCGCTTCGGTCATGCGCGAGAAAGCGCGAAGGCTCCCTGAACTCCCGGACGACCTCCTGGACACCTGCGGCACCGGAGGTGACGGCCTGGGCAGTTTCAACGTATCCACCCTCGCGGCCTTCGTGGCTGCTGGGGCCGGCGCCCTTGTGGCCAAGCACGGTAACCGCGCAGTCTCAAGCTCTTGCGGCAGCGCCGACCTGCTGGCCCACCTGGGGGTCATCATCGACTGCGACGAAACGACGGTGGTGCGGTGCCTCGCCGAGGCCGGCATCGGTTTCCTGTTCGCCCCGGCCCTGCATCCTGCCATGCGACTGGCGGCGGAGGCCCGCCGGGCCCTGGGAATGCGGACGGTGTTCAATCTTCTCGGCCCCTTGACCCATCCTGCCCGCGCTCCCTATCAACTCATGGGCGTCTTCGACCGACGCTGGGTGGAGCCGGTAGCCCGTGCACTTCGGGTGCTGGGCACCCGGCGCGCGCTGGTGGTGCATGGCCTGGATGGAATGGACGAGATCACCACGACGGCTCCCACGGCCGTGGCGGAGCTGGATGAAGGGCGAATTCGCACCTACGAGCTGGACGCGCGCGACCTCGGCATGCCGCGTGCGGCGCTCGGGGATCTCGCGGGAGGCGACATCCGGATGAACGCTTCCATTGCTCGAGCCGTTCTCGCGGGGGAGGCGGGACCGCGTCGCGATCTCGTACTGATCAATGCGGGTGCCGCGCTCTGGGTCGCGCGAAAGGCGGGGGACCTGTGCCAGGGAGTGGCTCTGGCCCGGGATTCCCTGGATCGGGGCGCCGCGGCGCGGAAGCTGGAGGTGCTCATCCGTATCACGCAGTCGAGCGGGGGGTGAGGATGGCATTCTCTGAATTTCTGTGCAACATCCTCAAGAACAAGCGCCAGGAGATCCTCCGCTTGAAGAGCATCGACTCCCGGCATGCCCTGGAGAAGAAGCTGCAGAGTGCTCCCTCCGCCCGAAACTTTTCCGAAGCGCTCCGGCGGCCCGGGTCATTCAGGGTCATCGCTGAGATGAAGAGGGTGTCTCCCAGCCGCGGCGTGCTATCGAAGGATTACCATCCCGCTCGCCTGGCATGCGCTTACGCAGCCGGTGGGGCCGCCGCCATCTCGGTGCTCACCGACGGGCCATTTTTCGGGGGAGATGCCTCGCACCTGGAGGAGACCCGGGGCGTCGTGGCCCTGCCGTTACTCCGGAAGGATTTCATCCTGGACGATATCCAGGTGGTCGAATCCCGAGCGCTCGGCGCGGACGCCGTTTTGCTGATCGTGGCCGCCCTGACTCCTGGAGAGCTCCGGCGACTCTTGCAGACGACGTGGAGCCTCGGCATGGAGGCTCTGGTGGAAGTGCACGACGCAGCCGAGGTCCGCCAGGCGGTAGATGTCGGAGCGAAGGTCCTAGGAATCAACAATCGGGACCTGAACACATTTAAGATCGATCTGCATCTCTCGGCGGAGCTCGCCGCCGAGCTCCCCGGGTGGACCGTTCGGGTGAGCGAAAGTGGCATCGCTCAAAAATCCGACATGGAGCGGCTGGCGCGTGCAGGGTACGATGCATTCCTCGTAGGAGAGCGACTCGTGACGCACCAGGATCCCGCGGCGCTTCTGAAGGAGTGGCTCTCGTGAAGGTGCGGGTCAAGTTCTGCGGGATGACGCGCCGGGAGGACCTGGAAGCGGCGGCCGCCTTAGGCGTGGACGCCGTCGGACTCGTCTTCGTGTCCGGCACTCCCCGGCACGTTGAGGTCTCGCGGGCGCGCGAGCTCCTGCGGGGACTGCCCCCATTTCTGGCCCGCGTCGGCGTTTTCGCGGATGATGATCCGATGCGAGTCCGGCGCGTGCGGGAGGATTTGGGACTCACGGCGGTGCAGCTGCACGGGACCGAGTCCCCGGGACATTGTGCTGCGGTGGGTGGGTCGAGAATCAAGACATTTCGCGTGCGGGGGGATTGGGATCCCGCGGTCCTGGCAGCCTATGACTGCGAAGCCTGCCTGCTGGAGGCCCCGGTTCCCGGCCTCCTGGGGGGAGGCGGCGTCTCTTTCGATTGGAAGCGAATCCAGGGAGGTATCGCCGGACGCAGAATCATTCTGGCGGGCGGGCTCACGCCGGAGAACGTGGCGCAAGCCATTCGCATCGCCCACCCCTACGCGGTAGACGTAAGCTCCGGAATCGAGTCACGACCCGGAGTGAAGGATCGCCTTCTCATGGAGGCGTTCCTGGTCGCCGTGCTCGGGAGCGCCGCATGAGGCCGGGCCCGGACGCTCGGGGGAGGTATGGGCGCTACGGCGGCCGGTATGTCCCCGAGACGCTCATGGCCCCCTTGCTGGAGCTGGAGGAGGCTTATGAGAATTGTCGCATCGATCCGTCCTTTCAGGCGGAACTGGACCGGCTCCTCCGGGACTACGTCGGACGTCCCACCCCTCTCACCCGTGCCGAGAAGCTGGAAAAAGCCCTGGGAGGCGCACGGATTCACCTCAAGCGGGAAGACTTGAACCACACCGGCGCCCACAAGATCAACAACACCGTGGGACAGGCATTGCTGGCGCGGAGGATGGGGAAGCGGCGGGTCATCGCCGAGACCGGGGCGGGGCAGCATGGCGTGGCCAGCGCCACGGTGGCGGCATTGCTGGATCTGGAGTGCGTAATCTACATGGGGGAGGAGGACATGGCCCGCCAGGCGCTGAACGTGGTGAGGATGCGGCTGCTGGGCGCGCGGGTCGTCCCCGTCTCTTCGGGAAGCCGTACTCTCAAGGACGCCATCAACGAGGCGATGCGGGACTGGGTGACGAACTGCCGCACGACCCACTACATCCTGGGATCCGTGCTGGGAGCGCATCCTTATCCGAAGATGGTCCGCGACTTCCAGTCAGTCATCGGCCGGGAGGCGAGGGCGCAGTATCTTGCAGCGGAGGGAATCCTTCCCGACCTTTTGGTGGCCTGCGCCGGCGGAGGAAGCAACAGCCTGGGACTCTTCAGCGCTTTCTTGGGTGACCTAGGGGTGGAGATGGTCGGAGTGGAGGCGGGAGGCGAGGGGATCGCGAGTTCGCGCCACGCGGCACGATTCCCGGGGGGATCGCCCGGCATCCTCCATGGGACTTACACCTACCTCCTGCAAGACGACGACGGAAACATCGCGTCCACCCACTCGGTGGCGGCGGGGCTCGATTATCCGGCGGTAGGGCCGGAGCATGCGTTCCTGAGGGACCTGGGTCGGGTTCGCTACGAGGTGGCTAGCGACCAGGAAGCATTGCGAGCCTTCCGTCTGTTGGCACGCAGCGAGGGGATCCTCCCTGCCCTGGAATCGGCTCATGCTCTGGGCTGGCTGATGCGTGCCGCGCCGGAGCTTCCTACAAATGCTCGCGTTTTGATCAACCTGTCGGGGCGCGGCGACAAGGACGTGGATCAGGCCGCCTCCCGTCTGGGGATTGGCCCGTGAGCAAGATAGGGATAGCCTTCGACCGTGCCAGAAAAGAAGGACGCCTGGCCTTCATTCCTTACCTGACCGCGGGCGACCCTTCGGCGGATCGCAGCTTGGCATTGTTCCTTACCCTTTGCCGGTGTGGGGCGGACCTGGTGGAGCTGGGGGTTCCCTTCTCGGATCCTCTGGCAGACGGGGCGATCAATCAGCGGTCGGCACAACGGGCTCTGGCCGCCGGGATGACCTTGAGGGGGGTCCTGGAGTTGGTGTCGCGCATCGCGCCGAATTCGGTGCCCCTCCTGCTCTTTACCTACTTCAATCCCATTTTGCGGATGGGAGTGGAGGAATTCGCCAGGCTGGCGGCGAAAGCCGGGGTGGATGGGGTGCTCGCGAGCGATCTCCCGGTGGAAGAAGGAGACGAGTACCGGCGCATCCTGGCCTCCCATGGGATCGAGCCGATCTTCCTGGCGGCGCCTACTACCAGCGCTTCCCGCCTCGCGGCGGTCGGGGAGGCGACGGGAGAGTTCGTTTACTACGTATCCCGCACCGGGGTCACCGGCGAGCGGGAGACGTTGCCGCCGGAGGCTCGGGAGAAGGTGGAAGAGATTCGCCGGATCACCGGCAAAAGGGTGGCGGTGGGATTCGGGATCTCCAGGAGGTCCCAGGTGGAGCAGGCCGCCTCGTTTGCCGACGGCGTCGTGATCGGCAGCGCTCTGGTAAGGACGGTGGAGGAGTCGGGGGATTCCGAGGATTTGCCCGCCCTCATGGAGCGGCGGATCCGGGAACTTTTCCCCGGGAGAGGATCTGGGTGACCCCAAGGAGGTTGCAGTGAGCGAATGGTGGAGACGATTGTCCGCGGTGGTGCTGGGGCTCTGTCTTTGGCGGCCCGCGGCCCCCGCCACACCCGGATCGGAAGACGTAAAGGTGGAGCTCCGCCGCGAGGCGGTTCAGCGGATGCTCGCGAGCGCCACTCCCTACAACATCGAGGTGGGGGGGAGCCTTCTGAAAGAGACGCTGACCTTCTCGGATCCTCGCGACCTGGCCTTCGGCGATGGGCGCATCACCTTCGCCGTACGCTGCCAGGGCAACCCATTTCCGGTGGATCAGATCCTCCACCCGATCTTCACCCTCCGACGGGGGAATGGAGGCTACCGTCTGGTGGCGGAGAGTGTCCTCGTGAGCGTCCCCGGATTCGGCCGAGTGGATCTCAAGGATTTCTTCGCCCCGGTGGACATCCAATCGCTGCTGACGCAGGGGCTGAACCTTTCGGGTCGTCCCACGATGCTGGAAGTCAAGGTCGAGAAAATCGTTCTGTCGCGGGACATCATCGACATCGCCGCGCGGCTTCAGCTCACCCCGTTAACGAATCGCTGAGGGCCACCGGGCGGCCATTTTCCGCGCTCTCCATCAGCGCCTGCCGAAACAGGGTGAAGATGACCTCCACGTTGCGCTGGCGATCAAATTCATTCTCCACGCGCTTCCGTCCCTGAATGGAGAACGCCGCGCGCTTCTCGGGATCCCGCAGCATCGCCTCGAACGCCGCCGCCAGCTGCTCCACATCCTTCTCCGGGACCAGGATTCCGAGACTCCCACCCTTGAGCAGCTCGCGCGAGCCGTCGTAATCGGTGCTCACCACCGGAGTCCCGCAGGCCATGGCTTCCACCAGGACATTGGCGATCCCGTCCCGGTACATGTTTGGGTGAAGGTAGGAGGGCAGGGTGACCACCGTGGCACTCGCCAGGATTTCCAGGATTCTGCGATGCGGAACGATGCCCTCCAGGCTGACGAAACTCCCGAGTCGGAGCCGCTTTATCTTTCGCTCCAGGGCCGGTCTCTGGGGGCCCTGGCCGAAAATACGCGCCCGGAAGGAGTGCCCACGATCTCTCAGCAGTGCGCAGGCCCCCAGGAGGTCAAGGAACCCCTTTTCCGGGGTGAGGCGTCCCACCGAGACGATTTCCGGTGGGGCGGCCCTGGGAACGCTCCCCGGGGCGGGGATCTCCGAAATCGTCACACCGTGGTAGATGGTGTGGATCTTCGAGGCGCATTCGGGGGCCAATCGTTCCAAGCAACCCCGTGTCGAGTGGTGGCAGGTAAGCACAAAACGGGCGCCGCGCAGCTTGGCGGCGAGGAAGGTCTGGTCCGCCACGACATCGAGTCCGGCATGCCCCGCAAAACTGTAGGTAATCCCCAGGAGCCGGGAGACGATGTAGGCTGCGGTGGCCGGGTAGTGGGCCCACGTCCCGTGCACATGGCGCGTTCCGCGGCGCTCCATCTCGCGCGCGAAAGCAAGACTCTTGGGAAGCAGCGCCAGCGCGTGGCCCAGGTAGCGTGGACTTCGCAGGTTTCCCATCAGGATCCGGACGAGCGTGCCCAAGGTCCTGCGGGGTCGGCGAAAGAGAAAAAACGTTGCAGCGGTCAGGATCTTCGCCCCGAACAGGTAAGGCGATCGCCGCACCTCCAGCCCGCGATCCTCCTCCTCATCGGCGTCGGCAATGATCTCCCGGAAATTCCGAGTGGCGTAGAGATCGATGGGAAGGCCCCGCTGGGACAGAGCGCGGAATTCTCCCTCCACGAACGTCTCACTCACGGTGGGAAAAGCGGTCAGAATGTAGGCGACGCGGCCGGAGCTCAAGAAGTCTTTCCGGCGCTGGCCCCCGCGTGTCGAAGCACCCGGCGGCACCAGATCTTCAGCCACAGGAGGACCCAGACGGGAAGGGCTCGATCCAGATCGCGATCGTAGAACCCGCGAAGGATTCGATCCACCTCACCTCGATCCAAATACGAGTAAAAGGCGTCGTCGGTGGAAGCGAAGATGTCCTTCACATAATCTTTGAGGTCCTTCCGCAACCAGGTCCGGATGGGAAGCACGAACCCGTGCTTCCTGCGGCGCATGGTCCTCTCGGGAAGGAAGTGGGGAAAGGCTTCCCGAAGCACGAGCTTACCTTTGCCATTCCGGATCTTGTAAGTACTGGGCAGGGAGAAGACGAACTCGACGAGGCGGTAGTCCAAGAAGGGAACGCGGGCCTCCAGGGAGGCGAGCATGCTCATCTTGTCGATTTTCATGAGCAGATCGTCCTGCATGTAGGTCTTCAGATCCTGGAAGAGGATTCGGTTGAGACTGTCCCGGGACGGGTATCCCCACGCGGCCCCTTCCAGAGCCTCCCGTGATGCGTCGGGCATTCCCTCCAGGGATCCGCGGAGAAGTCGCCGGGATTCCTCCCGAGCGAAAGTCGAGCGCAGCCGGAGCTGGCGCGCGGGCCCGTTCAAGGCGGCGGCTTCCAGGGCCCGCCGCGCCCGTTCCGGCAGTAACGAAAGGGGTAGCATGCTCCCTGCCCGTCCCGCCAGTTGCCCCACCGGGCCCAAGCTCCCCAGCAGCCGCTCAAATCGGTACTTGTCGTACCCTCCGAAAAGCTCGTCCGCTCCTTCGCCAGTTAGGGCCACGGTGACCCACCCTCGGGCGTACCTCGAAAGGAGGTAGGTGGGAAGGGCGGCGGGATCGCACATCGGCTCATCCAGAGCTGGGACGGTCAGCTCCAGCGTGGCGGGCAGGTCCAGAGAGCCCACTTGCAGGGCGTGGTGGTCGGTGCCGAAGTGGCGCGCCACGACCTCCGCCTCTTCCGATTCATCGAACCAGCCTTCACCCTTGAAACCCACCGTGAAGGTCTTGACAGGCTGGCTCATGGCCTTGCCCATCAATCCCACCACCAAACTGGAGTCGATGCCGCCGCTCAAGAAGGCGCCCAGCGGCACTTCGGAAAGGAGGCGGATTCGTACCGCGTCCTCAAGGAGGTCACGCACTCTTTCAGCCGCCTCGTGAAGATCGGGGATCCTGTCTAACGTAAAGGAGGGGTTCCAAAACCGTTCTACCTGAACGCCGGTGGCGTCGGCCACCAGCACATAACCCGGCGGGAGTTTATTCACGTCCTTGAAGATGGTTCTTGGGCTTGGAACATAGAGAAGATCCAGGTAGGAGGCGAGGGCCGAAGGGTCCAGCTCGAAGGAGACCAGACCCGAAGCCAGGAGCCCCTTGATTTCAGAGGCGAAAAGCAACAGGTCGCCGACCCGGGCATAATAAACGGGCTTGATGCCGAGCCGGTCCCGGGCCAGCAGAAGCCGTCGCCGCGGAAAGTCCCACACGGCGAACGCCCACATGCCGTTCATGCGGTTCAGGCCCTCGACGCCCTCCTCTTCCACCAGATGCAGGATCGTCTCGGTGTCGCTGGCGGTCCGATAGCGATGCCCCTTTTTCTCAAGGGCGGCCCTGATTTCCCGATGGTTGTAAATCTCTCCGTTGAAAACGATGAAGCGGGTCTCGTCCTCATTGGCGATCGGCTGATGCCCTCCCGCGAGGTCGATGATGCTCAGCCGACGGTGACCCAGGGCCGCGGCGGGGTCGAAGTGAAATCCCTCATCATCGGGTCCCCGGTGTTTCAAGAGGTCGGTCATCCGCTTGATTACGTCCGGGGCGGGCAGCCGCGCGTCGGGCGAGAGCGTCACGATTCCGCAGATCCCGCACATGCTCTGGAGTTCCTTGTTTGTGGAGGTCAGGGCTCGCTAACCGCGACAGCGGGCCCTGCCAACCGCAGGCCGGGCGATTGATCTCGCCCCCGAATGACTAACCCGCCAAGCAGGAATTATAACGCAAAGGCGCGCCGGTCCCTCGATCCCTCGCGGCCGTGGCGCGGAGTCGATTCAGGCGTTGAACGCAGGCAGGTCGAGGATGACCTCGGTACCGGAGCCCAGAGTGGAAACCACCTCCACGCGCCCTCCCTGTTCCTCGGTGGTCTTGCGCACGATGGAAAGTCCAAGCCCCGTTCCGTAGGCTTTGGTGGAGAAATAGGGTTCGAACAGGCGAGCCCGCGTGGCCGCGTCCATGCCCGACCCTGTGTCGCGGACACGCACCCGGACGAAGGACCGGTGGCCATCCCCACGGCCCGGACAGGGGTCGGCTCGAACGGTCACGGAGCCGCCTTCCCGCATGGACTCCAGCGCATTCTGCACCAGGTTGATGAGGGCCCGGCGGGTGAGTACAGGATCCACGAGTAGGTCGGGGGTCCTGGGATCCACGGTCACTTCGAAGAGAATTCCGTCGGGAGGATTGCCACGGTAGGGGGCCAAGACCTCCTCCAACATCTCGCGCGTCGAAATCCGTTCCGGCTTGAGAACCGGGATGCGCGCGTAGTCGGAAAAATCGGCCGCAATCCCGCGCAGGGAACGGACCTGCTTTTGGATGGTGTCGAGGCACTGCTCCAGAATTTCCGAAAACCGTGGGTCGGAGGCCCGATAGACCTTTCGCAGGTGGTCGGCGGAGAGCTGGATGGGGGTGAGCGGATTCTTGACTTCGTGGGCGATCCTCCGGGCCATCTCGGCCCAAGCCTCGAGACGGCTGGAGCGCACCGTTTCGGTCAAGTCCTCCAGAAGCAGAATACGGCCCGGCGGCGCGTCCGGTGTTTCCCGGAACGGGAGGGAGGCGACCCTCAGGGTAACGGCCCTCTCTTCCCAGGGGAGATCAAGCTGCCAGCGCGCCTCCCGATAGGGCGATGACCCGGCCAGCGCCGAGGCGAGAGGACCCAGGCTGGGAGAACTTCCCAGAATCCTGGGCAGATTCTCCCCGGAGGCAGGCGCCGAGGAGAGGCGAAGCAGCAGCCGGGCGGCCGGGTTCAGGGTGACCACTCGGTCCTCGGCATCGGTGGAGATCACACCCGTGGTTGCATTGAGAAGGATTTTTTCGATGTAATCGCTGCGTCGGCGAAGGTCCTCACGCTGGCGCCTGAGCGAGGCGGCCATCCGATTGAAAGAGTCGATGAGAAGTGCCGGCTCGTCGCGGGCGGGCAGACGGACTTCCGCGTCGTAATCTCCCGCCTCGATCCGCTTGGCAGCGGCCGTGAGGGCGGTGATGGGTCCCGAAACGCGCCGTGCGACATGATCTGAGATCAATATCAGCAGCAGCAGCATCGCCACCATGACAATGAGAATCGCCTCGTCCACGTCCGCCCGCTTGTGACGAATTTCCAGTTCCTTGACCGTGAGGGGAAGCGAGAAAATCCCGGAGCCGGGCTTGCCCGGGGAGAGGGGAGCGGAGAGGGTGAGAGCGTCCAGACTAGCCAGTCTCTGGCGAGTGAGAACGAACGGCTGTCCTCGCAGGAACAGGGACCGAAAGACGGAAGCATCCAAGCGGCTGGAGAGGATTCCCGAGGCGAAGATTTCGCGTGTGCTGGTTGCGGAGAGCCTCTCGCCCCGATAGAGGTTCAGATCCTGGTCCACGATGCGTGAGACCCAGTAAATGATCCCGTCGTCGATGGGGAGCTCCGCCTCCCCCTCCTCGGCGGTGGTCAGGTAGTCTTCCACGATTCGACTGGCGGCTCCCAGGGAAGCGAGCCCCTCCGAAAGAAGATTCGCTTCGAACTCCCGCGCCGCAAAACGGTGCAGAAAGAAAGCCAGCGAGAAGAGGGGAATCAGGGAGGCTGCCAGGAAAATGATCAGAAGCCTTCGAGAGAGTCCTCCCGCAGGGTGGAGCAAAGGGCGCGCGGTGCCGCAGATCAGCGCCAGAATCGCGGCCAGGAACCCCACTACCAAGAAGACCAGGACGGCAAAGCGGACGCTGCTCCCCGCCAACTGCAGCCCCGAGGGAAGGAGGAATCCGAGGACGACGAAACCCTCCGCGGTGCGCTTCGCCAAGGCGCGATAACGCTCATCCCCCAGGGACACACCGAACCATCGCACCTCGCCTTCGGGCAGGCTCGTCAGGGCATCCGGGGGGAGAACCGGTCCCCCTTCGAGGTTGCAGTCCAGGAATCGCCCCGAAGCATCATAGGAGGCGAGCAGCGGTTCGGAGCTTACCAGCTCCGGATTGGTGAAACGGGGCACGGCGGGATGGAAAAGCTCGGCATAAGGGTTTTCGGATCGGGAACGGACGAACGACAGGTTCTCGCTTTCATCCAAGAGGTAGATTTGGATTCGATAGGTCGCCGCCGGGGACAATCGTACCGCGGTCTCTCCCGCCAGGACCCTTCGCTTGAAACCTCCTATCTTCACCATGAAATGCTTCCGCGGCTCTGAGGTATTCGACAGGAGGCCTGTGGCGCTCAGCTCGGAGGGGAGGGTCAAGCCAAATCTCCCGAGCAGATGGCCTTCGGGAGTGAGGAGACGCAGGGACGATCTCAACCCCTCCCGTTTCAGCCGCGTGGTGGCCCAGAGTCGATAGGCCGTCCCTTCCGCATTCAGCGATCCGGCAGCTTCCAGGATTTTCCGCACTTGCATGGATCCGCGAATCTCCTCGAGGACCTGCTGCAGAGTTTGTTCCCGAAGCGGTTGCTGATTCTCGACCTCGGGCAACAGTGTCTTGAGGAAGAAAACTTCTCTCTGATGGTTCGAGGCCCGAAGGAGCAGGGGAAAACAAAGCAACATGACGGCTGAAGCGAAGCCGAAGCCTCGGGCCACCCGCGGCACTTGTCGGCCGACCGCGAGCCCGGCGCTGGCCGGGACCGAAAGGAGGGTTTGCGCGGCCACCCGCGCCAGGAGCAGCCAGGAAGCGAAGAGGATGCACACCCCCGATTGCACCAGAAGGCGGGGCCAGTCCAGCGGGAAGATTTGCACCCGAGAGATTTCGAACCGAGCATCCGAGGGAAATTCTGAGGCCAACCGGTAAAGGAAGAATCCGAGGGTGCCCAGGAAGAGCGGGGTCGCCACCCACAGCGGGCGCCTGAGGCGGGGGCTCACCGCCACCCGGGGCAGGAATTTCGCGATCCACCACGCGAGGATCCCGAAACAGAGGGCGGTCAGGAAGAGATCACCGGGAGAGCGAAGGAAAGGTCCGGCCAGGCTGCAGCCGAAGCGCGAGGACCCAAGAAGATCACTGCGGTAAGAGCCGCCTCCCAGGCTGAGCAGGGTGAGCCGGGACCCCCCCAGCAGGACCGAACCCCCCGCGGACCAGGCGGCAGCGGCACGGATGCGGGACTGTTCGGAGAGGGCTCGACGGAAGCAGGCCAGAGAAAGCGCCAAAAATGCCACAGAGGAGAGGGCGATTCCCAGCAGATGGTCCTTGTCCCGCAGCTTTTGCAGCATCGCTTCCGAGGAGACATCACGCAGGGTCACCACGAGCAAGGTATGGCCCGCTGCATCCTGCAAGGGAAGATAGAGAATGGCGGGATTTCCCCTGCTACCGTGGCGCGGCCTTCCGGCCCGACGGCCGGTGAGATCAGGGGTTTCTTCGTCCTGGAGAGGTCCGGAAAGGCTGGCTCGGACGCTGTCTCGGTCCGCGCCAGGACGCAGGGAGGCGAGCGGCAGCCAAGGGACCGGCTCCAGAGGGGACTGCAGGAGAAACTCCCCTACAAGAATCGATCCCTCTCCCAGTGGGAAGGATGAGACCAGAATCAGCGATGCACCTTGCGCCGCCACGATGAGAGAGGAAGCGCCGGGCCCACCACCAGGAAGGCTCCCTTCGGTGAGCGCAGTACGCCCTGCCCAGGCCCAGGGTTGGCCATTCTGCCAGAGCGTCCAACCGAACCGCTCGGCCCCGGGGCGCGGAATCTCGGCAGATTTCTCGAGCAGGGAGAAGAGCCTGCCTCGGTCCTGGGGAAGGGACTCTTGAAGCTCCTTGGCTGGGGCCGTAAGGGTGTTGAGGAGAGTTCCAAACTCCTTCTGAATCTTCTCTGCCCTGGCCCCCAGGCGCTGGGAGCTTCCGGGCTCCCAGGAAGTAAGGATCTGGTGCACTCGGGCCTGATGGAGCAGTGCCAGGCCGGAGAGGGCTAGAGCCAGGGTGGTACCCCAGAAAAAGAGCCGACGGAAAGGACGGTTTGTGAAGGCGGAATTCCTGAAGTCAAGAAGCAGCAGGAATTCCAGCGCGAGGGACACTCCCAGAAGCCAGGGGGAGAGCAGGGTGAAGGAGGAGATTTGATCCAGCGCCAGAATGGCGAGAAGGAGGATCAGGGTGAGAACCGAGGCCAAGGAACCGCCCGGGGGGTGACTTCCCTTGCCGGGGACTACGTCAGGGGAGGTCCCGGACTTCTTTGAGTACCCAGCCACCGTCTCTCCGGACCAGCATGAAAGAAAGTCTGACGGTCGTCTCGCGAGAATTTCCTCTGCGGTAGATCCAGCGTGCTACAGCGACGCTGGGGGAATCCTGAGAGGGATTAGCCGGCCCGCTCAGGAAATCGAACTTGAGGGTGGTGCGGTCGCGGAGCACACCCCGAATCAGCAGGCAGACCTGGTCGGCGCTGTAGTAGCCCGCGTCGAAGCCAAGATTTGCGGAAGCCATGTAGACCTTTTCATCGCTTCCCAGCAGCCGCCGAAGACTCTGCAGATCCCCCAGGCGGAAAGCGTTTCCCAGCAGCTCGATGGGCGCGCTGCGTTGCGGTCTCGCGTCCGCGGCGAAGGACGGTGCAAGGGCGAGGTGTAATCCCAAGACCAAACCCAGGAATCGCGTTTTGGGCAAGCTCTCTCCAACTCTCTTACGCAGTTGAACTTATGCTAGACTCTCCTCCCCGCCACGTCAAGGAGTCTGCGGTGAACAAGTCGGGACTGGAACGAAGTGGAAGGGCCCTTCTGGTAGTGCTCCTTGCCCTCTCCGGATGCACCCGCAAGGCGAAGCCAGATCCGGGTGCGGGACCCAGGATGCTCGCGTATGTGCGAAATCTGGCGTCGGACATCGGGCCCCGTCCCGCCGGTTCCACGGCGGAAGCAAAGGCCCGGCAGTACATTCTCGCCGCCTTTCGGCAAGCCGGCCTTCAATCCCAGGAAGATCCCGTGGACGAAGTTAGGCTCTCGGATTCGACCGACCTAGTTCTCCACTCTGCCAATATCGTGGGAGTTTTGGAAGGGAAGAGCCCGCGATCGATCCTGATCGGCGCTCACCATGACAGCCGGAATACCGCGTGTCCCGGGGCTTCCGACGACGCATCGGGGGTGGCGGTGCTGCTGGAAGCCGCACGACGGTTGGCGGCCACGCCGCATCGACACACTCTGGTTTTTGCCTCCTTTACCGGCGAAGAGACTGCCGGCCTTCCAGGCTCCCGCGAATTCCTCCAAGGCTGGAAGGGACCTCCCTTTCTTGCGGCCATCACTTTGGACTTCGTCGGGACCGGAAAGGTTTTCATAGCGCCTTTCCCTCGCCCTCCGGAACTGTGGGCCAACAGGCTTCTTGCAAGGGCAGAGCATGGGGCCCGCACCGGAAAGGTGTCGTTTGACCCGTGGCTTGTGACAGTGCCGAGGCTTCTTTCAATCCCCTATTCGTCCGACCATGAATCCTTCTTGGAGAGAGGCATCCCTGCGCTGAACTTGAGCTG
>QHVQ01000130.1:0-4837 GCA_003222305.1 Acidobacteriota bacterium
TCACCGTGTCGGGCAAGGGAGCATATCCCAGATCCGGAGCGAATTTCTGGCCTTCCGAAAGCCCCCACTTCATGAACTCGACCATGATTCGTGAGCGCTCTTTGTCCTTGGGGTTTTCATACAGAAGCAGCCAAGTGAAGGATGAGATCGGATAGACCCCCTTGCCGGGCGCGTTGGTGATGGAAACCCGGAAATCCGCGGGCATCTGGCTCGCAGCCACGGTGGCCGCCGCCGTCACGGTGTCCACCGAGGCCTTGACGAATTCGCCCGCCAGGTTTTTCACCGAGCCGAAAGCAATCTGATTCTGGAGGGCATAGATGAGCTCCACGTACCCGAGGGAACCCGGGGTCTGCTTGACCAGCCCGGCGACCCCTTCGTTCCCCTTGCCCCCCAATCCCACGGGCCAGTTGACGGAGGTCGCGACCCCGACGGTCTTCTTGTACTCGGGGGAGACTTTCGAGAGATAGTCGCACCAGATGTAGGAGGTGCCCGACCCGTCGGATCGGTGGACCACCGTAATGTCCGAGGCGGGCAGATTCACGCCCGGATTGTCCCGCGCGAGTGCGGGGTCGTTCCATTTCGTGATTTTCCCGAGAAAGATGTTGGCCAGCACCTCGCCACTGAATTTGAGGTCGGCGTCCACACCCGAGAGGTTGTAGACCGGCACATCGGCTCCAAGCACCGTGGGGAAATGCAGCACACGCCCCGGAGCGGCCTGCAGCTGTTCGGGGGTCATCGGTCCGTCGGTGGCTCCGAAGAATACGGTCTGGTTGATCAACTGACGGATGCCGCCTCCCGAGCCGATCGACTGATAGTTGATCTGCACGTTGGGATGCAGCTTGTTGTACTCGGAGAACCACTTGGAATAGATAGGGTAGGGGAAGGTGGCTCCGGCGCCGTCAATCTGGATGGTTTGTGAGAGTGCCGGCGCGATTGTCCCCACAGCCGTCAGGGCCGCCATGAACAGAAATCTTACGAATCTCATTGCGCGTTGCCCTCCGAAAGGTGTGAACCGATTGCTAGAAGTTGAACAATGCATGCAGCGCGTAGCGTTTCCCGTCGGGCGAAGGCAACGGATCGCCATAGGTGACCCGCTCATAATCGAGCAGTAGAGAAGCCGCGGCCGGCTTCTGGGTGGGGAACCAGTAGGCCACGCCCGCAATCTTGCGCTCCTTCTTGGCGTCCACGTCCTTATCGGGCTTCAGACTGTCCCACCGCAGCAACCCCTCCCACCCTTTGGTGGACCTCGGCGTGGCCCACACCGACCAGCCCTGGGCTTTCACTTCAGGAGAGGCCGCGGTCGGACGGTCGCTGGCCTTTAGATAGTCCCCACCGACGTTGATGTACTTGTGCTCGAAAGTGAGGTTTCCGACGAAACGCGTGCGGGAATCGTCCTGAGCATAGTGATCGGCATCGTAGAATGCCGTCAGCCTCAGCCCCTTGATGATCCCACCATTGGGCACAGGGCGGAGCGTGGCGCGGATCTGGACGGCCTTCTGGTCGTTCGGATCAGCCTTGCTGTATCCGTCGCCATTGTAATACCCGCTGTGCAGGTCGCCGTAGCCGCCCGGGAAGTTGTAATGGAGCGACACCCCGGCATCGGAGGACGTCATGAACTTCTCGGCGTCTTCGAAGATGGCTCCTTGGAAGCGATACCGGTAGATCCCCTCCATGAAGTCCACATAAGGGGTCTGCTGAAGTCCCAGACGCACCCAGGATCCCTTGGACCATGCATCATCCAGGTTGAACTGTCCGTAGGCATACTTCAGGCGGAAGGTAAGACTTCCATCGACGTTCCCGCCCGAGCCGCTCTCACGGACGATATCGGGCGTGATACGGAAGCCGACCAGATGGTGCAAGGTTCCCGTGACGTTGATGTAGGCTCGCTTCACGTCGAATGCGGTGGGGTGAACGGTGTTCCCATCCACGTCGAGAGTGGTCGGCTCATCGGTGTAGGTGTAGTCGGTGAAGATGGTCCCCCCGACCTTCACGGTGGGCGTATCGTCGGGGGCGGTATAGCCCTCGGCGGGTGTCACCTGTGCCCAGAGTGACGGGCTGCAGAGAAGAGCCGCACCGGCGAACAGGCAGACCCCCAGGTGGCGTGCGGAGTTCCGAAGTGACATCGGTAAGGTCCCTCCTCGAGGTCCACGCGGTGCGATCCGGTGGACATTAGGTATGGAGCATGGCTCGTGGTGGATCAGGCTTCAGCCATGCGGCTCTCGAAACCGCCCGTCACAATGTCAGGGGTTGGTGACGGCAGGGCGAACGCGGCGTGACAATCCTGTGACAGGCACTCGCCGCACCTCGCGAGTCAGTTAGCCTGAAGGGAGGGTCAGACGAAAGGTGGTCCCGGAGCCCGAGGAGGTTTCTACTTCGATATGGCCCCCCATCGCTTGCGTAAGGTGCTTGGCGATGGCGAGGCCCAGTCCGGTGCCCCCTTCTTTTCGGTCCCGGGAGCGATCCACCCGGTAAAAGCGCTCAAAGATGCGCGGAAGCTCCTCGGAAGGAATCCCGGGTCCAGTGTCCCGGACGCGAATGACCACCCGGTCGTCGTCGGTGCGCGCGGACAAGAAAATGCTTCCTCCCTCGGGGGTGAATTTCACCGCGTTTTCCAGGAGATTGATCAGAACCTGGGCCAGCCGGTCCCGGTCGGCACGGACGTGGGGCAGGTCCTGGGGAAGCAGCACGGAGAATTCCTGGCCCTTGGACTGGGCGACCGGGCGGACCACCGCCTCCGCCTGCAGCACCGCTTCGCGGAGGGGGAAGCGGGCCACTTCCATCCGGGCCTTTCCCTGCTCGATGGAAGAGAGATCCAGGAGGTCCTCGATCAGGGCTTGAAGCCGGTGAGCGTGGCGGTGGATGACCTCGGCGAACTCGCTGACTTGAGCGGGATCCTCGATGGCGCCGTCGCGCAGAGTCTCGGCGTAGCCCCGGATGGCCGTCAGAGGGGTGCGCAGTTCGTGGGAGACATTGGCCACAAACTCCCGGCGGACCTTCTCGAGTTTCTTGAGCTCGGTCACATCGTGGAACACCAGCACCGCGCCGACGGTCCGGGAATCCTCCCGGACGGCTGCGAGGCTGGCCTGCAGGACCTTCTCCCCGAATCCGCTCAGGGCGATCTCCCGGGTGGCGGGTCCGTCGGTTCGCAGCGCCGCTTCCACGGCATCCTGGAGCGCCGGGACCCGGGCCGCTTCCAGCGGTCGGAGGCCCTGCAGGGGGGGCGACGCGCCGAAGATTCTCTCAAAGGCCCGGTTGGCGAGCAGAATTCTCCCGGAGCCATCGGTGAGAAGCACTCCCTCCACCATGGAATCCAGGAGCTCCACCAGCTGATTGCGATCCCTCGAGAGGAGAGCCAGCCTGTCGGCAAGCTGCTTCGCCATCCGGTTGAGCGAGCGCCCCAGCCGGGCAATCTCGTCCTGGCCCTCGGGCGCCACTCGGGCTGCCGTATTTCCCGCGGCGATCTCGGAGGCGGCAAGCGACATCTCCTCAAGCCGGCGTGCCGGGCGGCGGGCCGCAAGCCATCCCAAGAGCAGTGCGGCCGCAACCGACAGGAGCGCGGCAGCCGCCAGCGGCAGGCGGATCTCCTGCTGGGCCGTTCTCACCGCCGTGAGAGGGACCGCGGCTCTCACGATGCCCCGGGAGGGATTCTGATCCTCAATGCGCAGGGCCACGTAAAGCATGTCCTCCGAGAGCGTGGTACTGTGCCGGGTGGCGCGTCCCTGGCCCGCCTGCAACGCGGCGAGGATTTCGGGACGGTTCCTGTGGTTCTCCACCCGCTCCAGGGCCTCTCCGTCCAGCTCTGAATCGCCCAGCACCCTTCCCGAAGCGTCCACGAACGTCAGACGCACCGCCAAATCCGCGCCCAGGCGGTCGGCCAAGGCATCCGCGTGAATCTCGGGATCGGGATCCGATCGATAAAGATCCCTCGCCATCCGAGCGTCTTGGTTCAGTCTCTCGGCGATCTGGTCGGCGAGGTGGATCCCGATGGCATGATGGAGGAACCCCCCGGCGATGAGGCCTGAAACTGCGGCCACCAGAAGAAAGGAGAAAGTCAGGCGGTTCTGGATTCTCAGGTGGGTACCTGCCTTAGTCCTCGGTCTCGATCCCATCGGGCCGGAATCGGTATCCCACTCCGCGCACGGTCTGGATCCAGCTGCCCGTTTTCCCGAGCTTGGACCGCAGGCGCTTCACGTGGGTGTCCACGGTGCGGCTCTCGACGTCTTCGGTGTAGCCCCAGACATCACCCAGGAGCTGCTCGCGGCTAAAAGCTCGTCCCGGCCTCCTGGCCAGCCGGTGCAGCAGCTTGAACTCCGTGGTGGTGAGGTTCAGCTCGCGCCCGGATAGCTTCACCGAATGGCCAGCCAAGTCGATGACGAGGGGATCGAAGACCAGAGGGCGCTCGGGATCCACCGGTGCTTCCCGGCGCAGAATGGCCTGCACCCGGAGGATTAGCTCTCGGGGAGAAAACGGTTTGACCACATAGTCATCGGCTCCCAGCTCGAATCCCACCACGCGATCCACTTCCTCCCCCCGGGCGGTAAGCATGAGGATGGGAACCCGTCGGGTCTTTTCGTCGTTCCGTAGGGTCCGAGCGACCTCGGTGCCGGGCATGGTCGGAAGCATCAGGTCCAGGATGATCAGGTCGGGCGGATTTCGGCGCACCGCATCCAGGGCATGGCGGCCGTCGGTCGCCGTCAGAACCCTGAACCCCGCCTGGGTAAGATTAAAACGCACCAACTCGAGTATGTCCCGCTCGTCGTCCACCACCAGAATGGTCTGGGGCATCGGAACAGGGTCTCCTTCCCGGAGGTCGCGCGCTTGAGCCAGATTATAGGGC
>QHVQ01000130.1:4863-9340 GCA_003222305.1 Acidobacteriota bacterium
CGAAATCATGGCGTTCGGGTGACATCCCTCGCAGCTTGTTGGAACCAGCGCGTCGGGCGGCGCTTTCGTCGCGGCGTGCAGGTTTGACACCCCTGAACCGCTGCGATAGGATTCGGCCTCCTTGCGCAAATCCCCTGGAGGTGCGCGTTGCAACCCGAGGCCGCCGGCCTGCGCAGGACCCCTCTCAATGCCGTGATCCGCAAGGCAGGCGCGAAACTCGTCGATTTCGCCGGCTGGGAGATGCCGGTCCAGTTTCGCTCGGTCATCGACGAGCACCTGGCAGTGCGGACTCGGGCGGGTCTGTTCGACGTGAGCCACATGGGGGAGATTCGCGTGGAGGGACGGGACGCACTGGCGCTGCTTCAGAGTCTCACTCCCAGCGATGTGGGAGGTCTCGGCTTGGGGCAGGCTCAGTACACTGCACTCCTAACCCCCCAGGCCACCTTCGTGGATGACATCTTGATCTACCGGCGGGGAGAAGATCGCTTCCTGCTGTGTGTCAATGCCTCCAATACCGACAAGGATTTCCGCTACGTGCGCGAGAACGCCTCCGGCTCGGTGCGCGTGGAAGACGCCAGCGCCGAGTTCGCCCAGCTCGCGCTCCAGGGGCCGCGCGCCGTGGTCATTCTCTCCCGGGTGGCGGACCAGGAGGTGGGGAGCGTTCCCGCCTACCGCTTCCTCGAGGGGAGCGTGCGCGGTGTTCCTGCCATTCTCTCCCGCACTGGCTACACGGGTGAAGACGGCTTTGAGATTTACCTGGCCCCGGACCGGGCCGAAGAGATCTGGCTCGCCCTCCTCCAGGCGGGTGCGGAAGACGGATTGGTGCCGTGCGGCCTGGGGGCGCGCGCCTGGAAGCCAGGATGCTCCTCTACGGCAACGACATCGACGAGACCGTCACCCCCCTGGAGGCCGGATTGGGGTTCATGGTCCGGCTCGAGAAGGGAGAATTCCAGGGATCGGGCGTGCTGCGGCGGCAGAAGGAGCGGGGGGTAGAACGGAAGCTCATGGGCTTCGAGATGACCGATCGCGGAATCCCCCGTCACGGGTATCCCCTGCGGGTGGGAAGTCGCGAGGTGGGCCAGGTCACCAGCGGCACCTTCGCTCCCTTTCTAAGAAAAAGCATCGGGCTCGGGTATGTTCCTGCCGAGGCGGCGCGGATCGGCCAAGAGATCGAGGTGCTGATCCGGGGGAGTGCAGTGCCCGGCCGCATCATCAGGACCCCCTTTTACAAGAGGCCATCATGACGGAACCGAAGGCGAGCTATCCGGCGGACCTCCGCTACTCCAAAGAACACGAATGGGTAAGGCTGGAGGGAACCGTGGGGACCGTGGGCATCACTTTCTACGCGCAGTCGGAGCTGGGGGACGTGGTGTTCGTGGATCTGCCTCAGAAGGGGCGCGCGCTGGTGGCGGCGGAGGAGCTGGGCACCATCGAGTCGGTGAAGGCGGTGTCGGAAATCTACGCTCCAATGTCGGGAGAGGTCTTGGAGGCGAACGAATCCCTTCGGGACCAGCCCGAGAAGGTGAATGCCGATCCCTACGGTGAAGGGTGGCTCATCAAGATGAAGGTCACCGAGCCCTCGGAGCTGGAAGGCCTTCTGACGGCGGAGGGATACAAGAAATACGTGGAGGAGGGGGGACACTAAGCCGTGCGCTACATCCCTTCCAGCCCGGCGGAGAGGAAAAAACTTCTCCAGGTCCTCGGACTTGACAGCAGCGAGCGCCTCTTCGATTCCATTCCCGCCGCCTACCGCCTCAAGCGCCCCCTGAACCTGCCTCCTCCTCAGGCGGAGGCGGACCTGGTGGCACACATGCGGGAGCTTTCGAGGAGAAACCTGGATCCCTATGAGTCCGCGGTGTTCTTGGGAGGAGGAGCCTATCGCCACTTCATCCCGGCCGTGGTGGACCATCTGATCTCCCGCGCCGAGTTCTACTCCTCCTACACTCCCTATCAGCCCGAGTTCAGCCAGGGCACGCTCCAGGGCATCTTCGAGTTCCAGACCCTGATCTGCCAGCTCACCGGTCTGGAAGTGGCCAACGCTTCCCTCTATGACGGCGCCTCGGCCCTGGCGGAAGGGATCCTTCTGGCTCATCGAGCGAAGCGCCGCAGCCGCGTCGTGGTCGCCGGAGGTATCCACCCCGAGTACGTGCGGGTGGCCCGCACCCTCACGTCGCGCCTGGACATCGAGATGATCACGCCCCCCCTCGGAAGTGACGGCTCCGCCAGCCTGGATACGATTGATTCGATCCTGACGTCCCAAACCGCTGCGCTGGTGATCCAGCAGCCCAACTTTCTGGGCCGGGTGGAGGATGTGGAAATCCTGGCAGAAGCGGCACACCGGGTCGGGGCTCTCTGCGTCGTGGTGGTGAACGAAGCGGTGAGCCTGGGACTCTTGCGGGCACCCGGGAGTTTGGGAGCGGACGTGGTGCTGGGCGAGGCGCAGTCTCTCGGAGTTCCGCTTTCCTTCGGGGGACCCTACCTGGGGTTCATGGCGGTGCGTTCGGAGTATGTTCGTGAACTACCCGGTCGGCTGGTGGGCCAGGCCAAGGACTCCCAGGGGCGGGTCGGCTATGTGCTGACGCTGGCCACCCGTGAGCAACACATCCGCCGCGAGCGCGCGACCTCGAACATCTGTACCAACGAAGGGTTGTGCATGTTGGCTGCGACCCTGTTCATGGCGACGCTGGGCAAGCAGGGGATGCGGGAGCTGGCGCTGCAGAATCATTCCCGGGCCGAGTACGCCAAGGCGGCGCTCGCCAGGATTCCGGGATGCCGGATTCCACACCCGGGGCCGACCTTCAACGAGTTCGTGCTGGAGCTCCCGAAAGAGGCGTCGGCGGTTCATCGAAAACTGCTGGCCAGGGGCACTGTGGCGGGGCTTCCCCTGGGGAGATTCTTCCCGGAGCGGAAGAAGGATCTGCTGATCTGCGTGACGGAAGTCAACAGTCGTAGCCAGATCGACCGGCTGGTAAAGGAGATGGAGGAGGTGCTGTGAGCGTGAATCGGCACCCGCCGAAGCGGCGTGAGGGTCTTCTTTTTGAGCGGAGCGTCCCGGGGAAGCGGGGGTGCGATGTCCCGGCCTGGGACGGGCCCGTGGCGGGAAAGCTGGATCGGCGCTGGACTCGGGCGGAGATTGAAGGTTTTCCCGAACTTTCCGAGCGCGAAGTGGTGCGCCACTTCACGCGCCTTTCGAAGCTCAACTATGCCAATGACGAAGGGCTCTACCCGCTGGGGTCCTGCACCATGAAGTACAACCCCAAGGTCCACGAGAAAATCGCGCGCCTGGATGGGTTCGCCGAGGCCCACCCGCTGCTTCCCGATGAGGCGGCGCAGGGGTGCCTTCAAGTCATGGCGGACTTGGAAGGATACCTGAGCGAGATCACCGGCATGGACGCCTTTACGCTCCAACCCGCGGCCGGAGCCCAGGGGGAATTCACGGGAATCAGGATGGTCCGCGCTTTTCATGAGGCCCGGGGCAATCCTCGGCAGGTGGTTTTGATTCCCGATTCGGCGCACGGCACCAATCCGGCCTCTGCCCACCTCTGCGGCTACCGGGTGGAAGAAGTCCCCTCGGATGAGAGGGGATGCGTCAACCTCGCTGATCTGAAGGAGCGGATGCGTGAGGATGTCGCGGTGTTGATGCTGACCAACCCAAACACCCTGGGGGTCTTCGAGCGAGAAATCGACGAGATCTGCCGCGTGGTGCACAGCGGAGGAGGCCTGGTTTACCTCGACGGTGCCAATCTCAACGCCTTCGTGGGAGTGGCCCGGCCGGGGGACATGGGGGTGGATGTCATGCACTCCAATTTGCACAAGACCTTCTCCACGCCTCACGGCGGTGGCGGGCCGGGAAGCGGCCCGGTCGGTGTGAAGAAGCCGCTGGAGCGGTTTCTTCCCGTTCCTCGGGTGGTGCGTGTCGAGTCAGGGTGGCGGCTTCGCGAGGATTTCCCGGACAGCATCGGGAAGGTGCACTCCTTTTACGGGAATTTCGGGATGCATGTGCGGGCGGCGGCCTACATCCTGGCCAATGGGGCCCAGGGACTACGGAGAATTGCCGAGACGGCAGTGCTCAATGCCAACTATCTCCGGAAGAGGCTGGAAGGGACTTATCATCTCCCGTATGCGTCAGCCTCCTTGCACGAGGTGATACTTTCCGACAGGAATCTGGAGAAATTTGGCGTCAAGACTCTGGATGTGGCCAAGCGCCTGATGGATTACGGCTTTCATCCCCCGACGATCTATTTTCCGCTCATCGTGAAGGGGGCCCTGATGATCGAGCCCACCGAAAGCGAACCAATCGAGGAGCTGGATGCCTTTGTGGATGCCATGATTCGCATTGCCCGGGAGGCGGAGGAGGATCCCGAGATGGTCCGCACCGCGCCCCACACCACGCCGGTGGGACGTTTGGACGAGGCGGCTGCCGCCCGCAAGCCGGTGCTCCGCTGGACCCCTGGGGAGACTCCCGGGGGAAAAGGTT
>QHVQ01000131.1 GCA_003222305.1 Acidobacteriota bacterium
CGTTGCGGATCGATTTGCGTGTCCACTGGTCTCGATCCAGGAAGGCGCGGCCCGCCCGCTGCTGGCATTCCACATAGGACGCGAAGTCGGCGAGGAGCAGGAACTCGTCGCGATCCAGCAGGGAATCCATCAAGGGTCGGAAGAGGTCCTTGTCGCCGTGCGAAAAGTTCCCTTCCGCGATACTTTCCAACGCCTCGTGCAGCTCGGGATTTGATTCGTAGAGGTCCCGGGGACGATAGCCGTTGGCCCGCAACCCCGCTGCCGCGTCCGCCGTCAGCCCGAACGTAAAGAAGTTCTCCTCGCCCACCGCAGCGCGGAGCTCGATGTTCGCCCCGTCCAGCGTCCCGAGGGTCAGAGCGCCGTTGAGGGCAAACTTCATGTTGCCCGTCCCCGAAGCCTCCTTCCCGGCCGTGGAGATCTGCTCGGAGAGGTCCGCGGCCGGGTAGATCCTCTGGCCCACCTTCACGTTGAAATCGGGGACGAACACGACCTTCAGCCGGTCCCGGGCAGCCGGGTCGGCGTTCACCACCTCCGCTACACCGTGAATCAGGCGGATGATGAGCTTCGCCATGAAATAGCCGGGCGCCGCCTTGCCAGCGAGAAGAAACGTCCGAGGCGGCTGGTCCTCCGCCCAGCCCCGTTTCAGCCGGTGATAGAGAGTGATGATATGCAGCGCGTTCAGGTGCTGCCGCTTGTACTCGTGGAGGCGCTTCACGTGGACATCGAACAGCGAGGATGAGTCCACCGCGAGGCCCGTGCGCTCCCGGACGAACGCCGCGAGGCGCCGCTTGTTCTCCTCCTTGACTCGCCGCCATTGCTCCCGAAACGATTCATCGGCCTCCAGCGCTTCGAGGCGCGGGAGCATCTCCTCCAGATGACTCGGCCACGACGCCCCCAGGTGCACGGTCATCAACTCGGAGAGGAGTGGATTGCTCACCAACAGGAATCGCCGGGGCGAGACGCCGTTGGTGATGGTGTGGAATTTCTCCGGGGCGAGGTCGTAAAAGTCCCGCAGCACCTCGCGCCGAAGGAGCTCCGTGTGGAGCGAAGCCACGCCATTGATCGCATGGCTCCCGGCGGCGGCGAGGTGGGCCATGCGTACGCGCGTCTCCCCGTCCTGCTCCAGCAGGGCGAGCCTCTCGGCGCGCTCCTCATCGCCGGGAAATCGCAGCCTCACGTCTTCCAGGAAACGGCGGTTGATTTCGTGGACGATCTCCAGGTGCCGGGGGAGGAGTCGCGCCAGGAGAGCCGCCGGCCATTTCTCCAGGGCTTCGGGGAGGAGCGTGTGATTGGTGTAAGCGAAGGTGCTCCGGGTGATCTGCCACGCCTGCGGCCATTCCAGGCGGTGCTCGTCCACCAGCAGGCGCATCATCTCCGCCACGGCGATGGAGGGATGGGTGTCGTTGAGCTGGACGGCAAACTTCCGGTGAATCGTCTCCAGGGTGCCACCCGCGGCCGTGTGCATTCGGATCATGTCCTGCAGCGAGCACGAGACGAAGAAGTACTGCTGCTCCAGACGGAGCTGTTTCCCCTGGTGGGATGCATCGTTGGGATAGAGGACCTTGGTGAGGTTCTCCGAGAGCACCTTGGCATGAACGGCGCCAATGTAATCCCCGAGATTGAAGGCCCGAAAGTCGAAAGACTCGCTGGCCTCAGCCTTCCAGAGACGCAGGACGTTGGCGGTGTTGACGCGATACCCGGGCACCGGCGTGTCGTGGGCCACTCCCATGACGATCCTCCCGGGGACCCAGCGGACTCGGTAGCGTCCGTCCTCCCCGATGAGGGATTCGGTGTGGCCGCCGAGTCCCACGGGGTAGCTGATCTCCGGTCGGCAGATCTCCCAGGGATTCCCGGCCCGCAGCCAGTTGTCGGGAGTCTCCACCTGCCAACCGTCTACGATCTGCTGGGAGAATATGCCGAACTCGTAACGAATCCCGTAACCGACGGAGGGGATCTCGAGACTGGCCAGGGAATCGAGGAAGCAGGCGGCCAGCCGTCCCAATCCTCCATTCCCCAGGCCAGGCTCCTGCTCGTACTCGAGGAGCGCATCCAGGTCCTGACCGACTCCAGCCACCGCCTCGCGCGCTTCCTCCAGGATGCCCAGGTGAATCAGGTTATTGCCCAGCTGGGGACCCAGAAGAAACTCCGCCGAAAGGTAACCCACCACCCGAACGTCCTCCCTCAAGAAGGTCCGCCGGGTCCGGATCCAGCGCTGCAGGAGCCGGTCCCTCACGGTATAGGCCAGGGCCATGTACCAGTCGTGGCGAGTGGCCGCCTCCGGCACCTTTCCCTGGAGATAGCAAAGATTGTCGACCAGGGCTCGGGCGAGGGTCTCGGCGCTCAGGCCGGTACGCACGTCCTCTGGGGGTTCCGGCTGCGCAGGCCGGGGTACAGGGGTGTCTGGCTTCTTCGGATTCATGGTCTGCTTCGCAGGGGGCAGGCCCAGGTCAGGGCATGAGAATGCGTGCCGCGGGCCGATCTGCTTCGCTCGGAGCGCGGCGACGCGCGTCTCTATTTTTCGGGAGCACGGGTTTCGGGTGGAAAGTTCTTGAGCAGCTTGGCCACCGCCTTGTTGATTCTCTTTTTGGATTTCTCCGGGGTCGAAGAGGCCGGAATCGTGCCTTGAGCGATGCCGCGCCAGACCATCTCCTTGGAGATTCGATCCACCGCGTCCACCATGAGCGTCCCCACCGGGATGTCCAACACGTTGACCCGCGTCGCCCCGAAGTCTCCATCCCAGCCGCCCCACCCGTAGTAGCCGCCATATCCGAGGGAATTGAGGTCCAGAGCCTTCTGCACGCTGACCTTCACATGGGTGAAGAGGGCGAGATCCGCATCGCCGTCGACGAGGGTCCTCCCCTTCGCCGTGAGGTTGGCGATGATAGCCTGCTCGATCCGCTCCTGGGCGAAAGGATTGGAGGCCGGCGTCGCCGCCTTGATCGAAAAGGTCCTGCCAAGATCCTCGTTCTTCGGCGCCCCCTGCCCTTTCTCCTCGCAGGCACTGCACGAAAACTCAACGAATCCTAGCATGATCGGACGCATGCCCCAAGCGGGCCGCTTGGGTGCGACACCCTTGGTCCGACTCGGAATCGATGATCCGCGCAGACCCTGGCTGCCTCCAGCACCCAGGCGCGAAGCGAGGAGAACCAGCGGGTGCCGCCCGCCCCGCATTGGGTGAGCAGGAAGGCCGGTTGCGGGAGACGCGGGGCTGGGCTATAACCGGCGAGTCCCGAAGCAGGAAGGGGGCAGGAAATGCGCCGGACATCCCGCCGGGGGAGAACCTGATGAACGCTCAACCTTTGCTGCGGCGCTGCTCTTGGGCGAAGTCCGAACTGGGACTCGCCTACCACGATCGGGAATGGGGGGTCCCGCTTCACGATGACCGGGGGCTCTTCGAGTTCCTGATTCTGGAGGGGGCGCAGGCGGGGTTGAGCTGGGAGACCATCCTGAAGAAGCGCCAGAACTACCGCCAGGCCATGGATCGGTTCGATGCCGAGAAGATTGCCCGCTACGATCGGAGGAAGATCGCTTCGCTTCTCGCCGATCCTGGCATCATCCGCAATCGCCTCAAAATCGAATCCGCCGTCACCAACGCCCAAGCGGCGCTCGAGGTGCGGGAGGGATTCGGGAGTCTGGACGCCTACTTCTGGCGCTTCGTGGAGGGGCAACCTCGGGTCAATCGCTGGCGCGTTCCGTCGCGCGTGCCGGCGAAGACGCACGAGTCGGATACACTGAGCCTGGACCTCCGGCAGCGCGGCTTCCGGTTCGTCGGCTCCACCATCTGCTATGCCTTCATGCAGGCGGTGGGGATGGTGAACGACCATCTGGTGTCCTGCTTCCGCCACCCACAGCTCAGCGGGAAGTAAGCCGTGATCGATTCGATCCTGGTCTACGCGGGACTCGCGGCGGGGGGAGTTGGTTTTCTTGCGGCGGTCCGGCCCCTGCGATTCCTGGGGATCAGGACCCGGCGCGCGGCCGCGGGGATTTTTTTGGCCGGACTTGGCTTTGCCGGAGTGGGAGCCTTTTGGCCGGCGCCTCGGCTGAAGGGTCCGGCGCGCGGAACGGCGCTCGACGAATTCCTGCCCGAATACCACTTTCATGAGATTCACTCCCTGGAGGTGCACGCTTCTCCGGAGTGGGTCTTTCGAGCCATCCACGAGGTTCGGCCGGAAGAGAT
>QHVQ01000132.1:0-6002 GCA_003222305.1 Acidobacteriota bacterium
AGGTGGAGCTTCCCCCGGAGCGCCTGGTGATATTCGGGGCAGGACACGTGGGAAGGGCCCTGGCAGCCTTGGCCTCCGGCCTCGGGTTTGCCGCCACCGTCGTGGACGATCGGCCGGAATTCTTGGATGCGACTCGATTTCCCGCTGCGGTGGAACTGTGGCAGGCGGGGCCCGGCTTCGACGGCGAGCTCCCTCCGGTGGATGGTTCCACCTACGTCGCCGTGGTGACCCGCTGTCACCGGACGGACCTGGAGGCGCTCCGGCGCGCTCTGGAAACTCCCGCCCGCTATCTGGGACTCATCGGGAGCCGGCGCAAGGTCCGACTGATCCTGGAGCATCTCCGACAGGAAGGTTTCTCCGACGCATGCCTGGACACCTTGCGCGCCCCCATCGGACTGCCCATCGGCGCCTGTACGCCGGAGGAGATTGCCGTGAGCATCGCGGGGGAGATGATTCAAGTCCGGCGGGGATTCGCGCCCGCGCGCGGCCCGTCGCTCGCTCTTCCCGTTCCACGTCTCACCGAGCGGCACCGACGACGGGACGCCTGAAGCCCCCCTTCCAGACACGCGAGGATTTCCCGTCCCTCAGACCGGACCGGGGTGCGGGCCATGCCCACGCCGACTTCCTGTCAGGCGCAGGATGAAGAGCGTGGCCAGGATCTTGGCCCCGGCGCGCAGCGTCCCGCCGAGCGTTCCGGTGATCTTGGAGACCCCCACTCGCTTGCGGTAACTCACCGGCACCTCGGTCGTCTTCCATCCGGCGAGGGCCGCGCGCGCCTGCATCTCTGCAGTCCAGCCAAAAGTCCGGTCGGCCATCCCCAGCTCCATGAGCCGCGCGTAGCGGACCGCGCGGAACGGGCCCAGATCGGTAAAGTGGGCCCCATACAGCACGCGGAGCAGGAAGACTGCCAAGCGGTTCCCGAACCTGGCCTGGGGCAGAAGGGCCCCGGGCTCGGCCCGGCCGAGGAAGCGGGATCCGATGACAAGATCGCAGCCCCGCTCACGAATGGGAGCCAGCAGGAGAGGAAGCTCCTCTGGGTGATCGCTGAAATCCCCATCCATGAAAACCACGATATCCGGAGGACGGTGGCGGAGCTGCGCAAGCCCGGCGAGACAGGCGGAGCCATAGCCCCTCCGCCGTTCGCTGACCACCGTGGCGCCCATCTGCGCCGCGACACGCGCAGAGGCGTCCGTGGAACCGTTATCCACCACCAGGATCTCTTTCACCGCGGCCATGGGGATAGATCCCAAGACGAGGGGGAGGGATCGTTCCTCGTTGAAGACGGGGATGACGACGGTGACGTGGGAAAGTGCGGAGCTGGAAGGGCCGATCATCACCCGAGGTCCGGGGAGGTCATGGGGGGTCCAGAACCTTTACAGGTTTGATTGACGGGTGTTAACATCCGCCGCGGCGCGCAGGCGGCCCATCCCCTCGTGGAGTGCAATGTCGGAAACCAGACGCCAAAGCGGCTCCAGCGATACTCTCCTCGACCTGCTCAAATCCGCTCGGCCGGAGCAGTGGCTGAAGAACCTTCTTCTCCTAGCCCCGCTGCTCTTCGCCAAGAGTCTGAGTGACACCACCCGGATAATCCACGCCCTGATCGCTTTCCTCATCTTCTGCGCCCTTTCTTCCGGCGTCTACCTGATGAACGATCTCCTGGATCTTGAGAGAGACCGTAATCACCCCCTCAAGTCGCTGCGCCCCATTGCGTCGGGACGGCTAAAGATCCGCACGGTCGTGACGACCAGTGCCATTCTTCTGTCTGGAGGGCTGGTCGGAGCCTTCATGCTCTCCGCCCCCTTCGCAGCCGTGGGACTCGCCTATTTTCTGCTCAATCTCGCCTACTCCTTCTGGTTGAAGGAAATGGTCATCCTGGACGTCATGATCATCGGCTTCGGCTTCGTCCTGAGGGCCCTGGCGGGGGCGGTGGCCATCGACGTGGAGATCTCTCCCTGGCTCATCCTCTGCACCATTCTCCTGTCCCTGTTCCTGGCCTTCTGCAAGCGTCGCCGGGAGCTCGAGCTGCTGACCGATGAGGCCCAGAATCATCGACCCGCGTTGAAAGAATACTCCGTGGTTTTCCTGGACCAGATGATCTCCATCACCACAGCCTCCACGGTGGTTTGTTACTCCTTCTACACCATTTCACCGGAGGTGGAGCAAAAACTCGGCACGCGTCACTTGTTCATCACGATTCCCTTCGTGCTGTATGGCATTTTCCGGTATCTGTACCTGGTCCATCGACGGGGCCAGGGAGGGAACCCCGCTTCCTCCCTGCTCACCGACTGGCCTCTGCTGATCTGCGTGGCTCTGTGGGCTTCCGTGGTGGCCGCCATCCTCTATTTCTGATTCATTGCTGCCGTTGCAAGCTGACGGGTCTGACGCTACAATTGTCGCGAAAAGGTTCGTCAGGACAGAATTTCCCGGAGTTGACCATGCCCAAGTCTCGGGTTGCCGTAGTCCGGACCGACCCGGCCACGGTCCTCAGCGATTACCGCCGCCTCATGCATCTGGCAGGGTACCGCCAGGTCCTCGACCCGTCCACTCCGCTTTTGCTGAAGCTCAATCTTTCCTGGACCAAATACTTTCCCTCCTGCTCCAGTCAACCCTGGCAATTGGAAGGAGTGCTGACGACGCTGCGCGAGGACGGCTATCCCAACGCTCTCCTGACGCCGATTGAAAACAAGACGGTGGTGACGGAGCCCTGGGAAGGGGCACGGAACAACCGATGGCTCCCGGTGTTGGAACGGTTCGGCCTCAAGTTCCAGCCCCTCACAGAGGTGGCCTGGACCGTGTACCGGTTCAAGACGCCCCTGTTGCGGCTCAACCAGATATTTCCGGAAGGGATCGAGATCCCCTCGATCTACCCGGGAAAGAACATCCTGCATCTGCCCACCGTGAAGACACACGGTCATTCCACGACCACCGGATCCATCAAGAACGCATTCGGAGGCCTGCTCAAGGAGGTCCGGCACTACGCCCACAAGTACATCCACGAAGTTTTGGTGGATTTGGTGATGATGCAGCGGGAACTTCATCCCGCCGTTTTCACCGTCATGGATGGGACGGTGGCGGGCAATGGAGCCGGGCCTCGGACCATGGAGCCGGTGGTGAAGGACGTCCTGCTGGCTGCCGCCGACTCGGTGGCCATCGACGCGGTGGCCGCGAGACTCATGGGGTTTGACCCGTTGCGGATCCCCTATCTCAGAATGTGTCACGACCGAAAACTGGGCGTGGCGGATCCGCGGGACATCGAGGTAGTCGGGGCGTCGATCGATGGGGAGAGCTGGGGCTTCGAGGCCAGGAAGAGTTTCGTGATCTGGGGGGACCAGATGCTGCGACTGGGCCCGCTGCGCTTTCTGGAAAAGTTGGCCCTCCATTCGCCTCTGGTGGTCTGGGCTCCCTTCGCCTCCAACGTCTACCACGACTGGTTCTGGTATCCCACCGCGGGGCGGGCCAAGATTTCCCGCTTCAAGGGGACGAAATGGGGTCGCTTCTTCGAAGAGCGTTATGGCGGCGGTCCTCCCGTGGGGGCAGGGACGCCGGCCACGCTGTCCACCCCTTCGCCCGGCGCAGCACACTGACTGCCGACATCCCATGAGCCCGTAGGGAGGAACCGCTCCTTGCAGCTTCGCGAGGGGATTCCGGTGCTTTCCCCGGGACTTGTCTTGGCTGCGGCCATCCTGGCCATCTCCTGGGGCTCCATTCTGGTCCGGCTCTGTTCCGCGGAACCGCTGACTATCGCCTTCTACCGGCTGGGTCTCGCGGCTGCGCTTCTGTTCCCCTTTGCCCTGCGCCGGGGCGTCCTTCGCTCGCTGCCGAGGTCGGTATCCTTGCCGGTGCTCCTTTCGGGACTCTTGCTGGCGCTGCATTTCGGCGCCTGGATCTGGTCGTTGAGTCTCACCAGCATCGGAAGCTCCGTCGTACTGGTGTCCACCCAGCCGCTTTTCTCGGCGCTTCTTTCGGGACCGCTCCTAGGGGAGCGGGCGCCCGGGCGGGTATACGCCGGCATAATCATTTGCCTGACTGGCATGCTGCTGATTTCGGGGGAAGACCTGGGGGTTTCAACCCAGCGGCTGCTGGGGGATCTCCTCTCCATGACGGCGGCCCTTGCCGGCGCGGCATACTTCGCCCTGGGGAGATGGGTGCGCCGAGGGATTCCCTTCGTGCCCTACCTGTTCTTAGTCTACGCTGCCGCCGCCGCGATTCTCGGCGTTGGGGCATGGGCGGCGGGGCAATCCCTGTCAGGTCTCGCGCCGAAGGACTACTTGTGGCTCGCAGCCATGGCCATCTTTCCCAGCATCGTCGGGCACGGGTGCCTCAATTGGGCCGTGCGGCACTTGGAGGTCTTTTACGTGAGCCTGGCCGCTTTTGGAGAGCCTGTCCTCGCCACTCTCTACGCCTGGATCCTGTTCGGGGAGAAGATTCCGGCGGCGCTCTTTACGGGCGGAGGGCTGATCTTCACCGGCCTTGTCGTAGCGCTTCCGAGGGGGCGTAAGATGTCTCGGGGGACGGATTGATCATGGGCGCCGCACGACGGATCTGCCTGTGAGCCTGGAGCTCTGCTCCTCGTTGCGAGGAGTCCGCGGGGTCGGACTCCGGCGGGCTGAGGGCCTGGCCTCGGCCGGGATCACCACCGTGCAGGACCTCCTCTTCACCCTCCCCTTTCGCTATGAAGATCGCAGCCGCTTCGTTCCGCTTGCGGAAGTCACACCAGGCAAGCGTGTGACGGTCTCCGGATCCATCACCACCGCACGGCTTCGGAGGACCCGAGTCAAGGGCTTCACCCTTTTCGATCTGGTAGTGGCGGACCCGACGGGTGACGCCGCGGCGGTCTGGTACAACCAACCCTATTTGAGAAATGTTCTCAGTGGCGAGTCCACCCTCCAGGAGAAGGGTCGGTGGCGGCTCCTCTTCAAGAATCCCGAATTTGAGCTCCTGGCGGAGGATCCTGAGAGAATCCACACGGGTCGTATCGTTCCCATCTACCGACGCACGGGAGGCCTTTCAACGCGCATGTTGCGGACCCTGATTCACCGGGCGCTCGACTGCCTGCCGCCGAAGCTGCCGGATCCGCTTCCTCACTCATTGGTGCTCCGCCTCGGGCTGGCGGACCGTGCCACGGCCCTCCGGCAAACGCATTTCCCCATGCCGGGGACGCCGCTCTCTCTCTTGGAGGAGGGACGGACACTCGCTCACCGGAGGTTGGCGCTGGAGGAGCTTTACGGCCTGCAGCGCGATTTCGCCCGCTCCCGCAGCCTGCGAGCCTGCTGCAAGGGAATTCCGTTTCCCGTCACGCAGGCCGCTCGGCGAAACCTGACCGCGCTGTCTCCCTTTTCCCTCACGGCTGCTCAGGAGAGGGCCCTGAGAGAGATTCTGGCAGATCTCGCCGAGCCCCGTCCCATGTTCAGGTTATTGCAAGGCGACGTGGGATGCGGCAAGACGCTGGTGGCACTCCTGGCATCGGTGGCCGTCATGGAGCAGGGGGGCCAGGTGGCCCTGATGGTTCCAACGGAAATCCTCGGGCCACGCGGTCGCCCTGCTTACCTCCCAGAGCCGATCCGACTCGGATGGCAATCTCCTCCCGACCATCGCCGGAGGGGAGGTCGGTATGGTCGTCGGGACGCACGCCCTCATCCAAGAGGCAGTCCGATTCCGGCGACTTGGCCTGGTGGTAGTGGACGAGCAGCACCGGTTCGGGGTCCGCCAGCGGGAGCTACTGCGCGACAAGGGGACGGAGCCACACCAACTCTTTATGACGGCCACACCCATTCCACGCTCGCTGGCCCTGGCGTTTTACGGTGACCTCGATGTGACGAGGATCGACGAGATGCCTCCCGGCCGTCTGCCGGTGAGAACGCTCCTGAGAAAACCGGCGGACCGGGACAAGATCTATCGATTCATCCGCAAGGAGGTTGGCCGCGGAGGGAAGGCCGCCATCATCGTGCCTGCGATCTCGAGCGATGAGGTCTCTTCCGACGTGTCGGCCGTGCGGATCTTCG
>QHVQ01000132.1:6020-8232 GCA_003222305.1 Acidobacteriota bacterium
GCGTGGGTCTGCTTCACGGCCGACTCTCTTCGGAAGAGCGCCGGCGCACGATGCTCGAATTCGCCCGGGGCGACGTACAGGTCGTGGTGGCGACTACGGTAGTGGAAGTGGGTCTGGACGTGCCGGAGGCCTCGGTGGTGGTAGTGGAGAATGCGGATCGCTTCGGACTCTCGCAGCTTCACCAGCTTCGTGGAAGGGTCGGGCGCGGCGTCCGATCCTCATGGTGCATTCTGATCGCGGCCGAGAAGACAACTCCTCAGGCAACGGAACGTCTGAAGACTCTCACGCAAGTTTCTGACGGATTCGAGATAGCCCGCCGAGATTTGGAGCTCAGAGGACCCGGTGAACTTCTCGGACATCGCCAATCCGGAGATCCCGATTTTCGCGTTGCTAAACTCTCTCGGGATCTCGATCTCCTGGAGCTCGCGAGAGAAGCAGCCGGCCGTGCTGTGGACATTTCGCACGGCGAATAGTCCACGTCTTGGGGTGCGTTTCCCTGTGATGTCAAAGGGGGAACCGGCGGCTGCGCACGTCGTTCTTGTTGTGTCCGGGTTGTTTCATCCCGTTCGGAATCTCTCTCGGCGTCCGAAGCCGGCTGCTCAACGTAATTCACTACAATTGAAAAGGATGTAGGGTCCGGCTAGTCCCAGTTCTCCTCCTTCTGTGACGAAACTGAAACCGGTTTTTTGCTTGACAAGCAAGCAGTTACGTCGTACCGTTCCCACCATATCGGATGGTTAGCGGACCTAGTTCCGGCATTTCAATCCGAGAAGCCGGAAAGCTGCTGCTCGTATCTCTTGACGTACACGAGTAGGAAGCGAAACCTGTTGTTCGGTCTGGGGAGACAGGTGCTCTGGTGCGGGGGGCGATGTCAAAAAAACAAAACTGATGGAAAAGGATTCTGGGCACACCCTGAACTGGGGCCATAAATCCGCCGGTCCAGAATGTAATCGCGAACCGGCCGCCATCAGCGGCGTCAAATATACGACACGACTCCAGCGCTGTCAATCCCGAAATTGTAATTCTCCATAGTCCTTGAAAAACGGTTTCAGGGACGGGGGATCTCCCTATCAAGACGGTGATCGAGTTCAACGTGACTCTCGCATCTCCGTGGGTACAGGAATCGTACTTTTTGAGGTGTTCACCCGGTGCCTCTTTCTGGAATGCGAAGTGTAGTCTTCAGGCGGTCGCCACGCCGACTGGCCGAGGAGATCGGTAGATGAAGAATCGTCTTGTTGGGGTGGTCGCGGGCTTGATAGTCGGCGCGTGGCTGACCGTCTCCACGCCCGGTGCCACGCCCCCGAGCTCCGCGAAGGAGCAGGAGGCGCAGCCGAATAACGACTATCGGATCGGAGTCGGGGACGTCCTGAACATTCAGGTATGGAAGGAAACTGACTTGACCCGCTCTGTCCCGGTCCGGCCTGACGGGAAAATCTCCTTTCCGCTGTTGGATGATTTGCAAGCCGCGGGGCTCACACCTCTGGAGCTCAAGTCGGTACTCTCCGAACGGCTGAAGCAGTATCTCAGCGAGCCGAGGGTCACGGTCGTCGTGGAAGAAGTGAACAGCTACAAGGTGTATGTGATGGGAGAAGTGGTTACCCAGGGAGCGCTGATTCTGAAGAACAAGACGACACTTTTACAGGTCATCTCCCTCGCGGGCGGGTTCACGCCGTACGCCAAGAAAAGCGACATTGTCGTCATCCGCAACAACGGAAAACGGGATCAACGAATCTCCCTGAGCTACGAAAGAATCCTCTCGGGAAAGAGTCCTGAGCAGAACCTCATCCTTGAGCCGGGTGACACCGTGGTGGTGCCATGAAGGGGAGAGCAGGGCTTCCCGATCAACTTCCTTCCTTGGCCGTTTGCGCAGTTCTGGCAGTTTTGGGCAGCTCGGGGAGTGCTCGGGCCCAAGCCCTCACCGTGGGCTCCCCGGGACCCAACCAGTTCCACCTGACGGCTACGGCGGGGGAGCGGACCAACAGCAACGCCTTCTTCGAGGAGGGAACTCCCCAGGGTGATTACGTCAGTACGTTCCAACTGGATCTCACGGCCAGGCGCCAGAGCCCAAGAACCAATTGGTCGCTCGATTACCGGCCCCTGCTGAACCATTACCTGAATTTCTCCGAGCTGGACTCCTCCAGCCATGCCCTGGACGCGGCAGCCAATTACACCCTTACCCCCCGATCCAGGTTGGCCCTTCGAGAGCTCTTCT
>QHVQ01000133.1 GCA_003222305.1 Acidobacteriota bacterium
CGCCCCAAACCGGAGACTCGCCCCTCCTGAACAATACCTTCAGGCGATCACGCAGCAGTGCCGACATCGGCTTCACCCGGGACATGTCGCGCTCGATTTCGCTGGTGGCGGGAGCGCAGTATGGGCTGAATCGCTTTGAGGATCCCAACGCCACCGATGCAGACGCCTATGCCGCCCGGCTGGGACTCGCGGGGAAAGTGGGCAGGGCCGACACTCTGACCGGTACCTACTCCCCGGGCTTGCTGCATCTCGAACCTCCAGTTCCCGTCATTCCCCTCCCGACGCCGGAGAACCTCGACCCGCACGTTGCTCAGGGCCAAGGTGCGACCTCGCACGAGCTGGGAGTCGGCTGGAACCACGGTACCGAAGCCACCTGGACTTCGGAGCTTTTTGTCGGGTCGTCCCTGGTGAACCAACACGTGCGCGATTTCTTCCATTCCGGACGAGTAGAGGATCGCGACTCGACCGGGCGCCTGTTCACGGGAAGGGCTACCCTCCGCCGCGCGTTTCGTAAGTTCGAGCTGGACGGCGGCTATCAGCGGAGGCTCACCGCGGATACCGGAGCG
>QHVQ01000134.1 GCA_003222305.1 Acidobacteriota bacterium
ACGGGTCCTTGACCGGAGGAATCGGCCGGCGGTTTACCTACGGACTGGCACTGGATTATGGAACCCGCAAGTCGGTGGGTAGCGACATCCAGGGCACTGACTTGGATTTCGAGGGGACCACGCTGCGCGGCGGCTACCTTTTCAGCGACTGGTGCAGTCTCGTCGCCGGGGCGAGCGCAAGGCAGCAAAGGACCCACCAACCAGTGTCCGCTGAACAAAGCGTGAAGAGCTACTT
>QHVQ01000142.1:0-212 GCA_003222305.1 Acidobacteriota bacterium
AAGGAAGCGAGGCTCATCACCGCTCCCCGGAGCCCGTGCAGTGCCTTGTGGCAGAGGTTCAACAGGAGTACCAAGGGTTGGCACGCGTGGCGTTCGAGGACGTCGACCGCCGCCTGCGCTGCAGTAGTCGCCTCCGGACCATGTCCTAGCCCGTCCACGACCGCCACCAGGACTCCCCCTCCAAATGGAAGAATCACGTGCCGGTCCCCCGG
>QHVQ01000142.1:227-4702 GCA_003222305.1 Acidobacteriota bacterium
CCAGTGCTCGAGCGGCCACTCCCCAAGCCAATTTCGGACCGCTCACGCTCGCCATTTCGCCACTTTTACAACCGTGCCATGTCCCACCACGGAGCTAATCTCGAATTCGTCCATCAGCCGCTTCACGCCTGGAAGGCCCAGCCCCAGCCCTCCCGAGGTGGAATAGCCGTCTTGCATGGCATGTGTGACGTTGGGGATTCCAGGTCCCTCGTCGCTGCTGACCACCTCGATGCCGCGCCTTGTGCCATTTTCCAGCACCTTCACCACGACCTCTCCGCGTTTCGCGTAAAGGACGATGTTGCGGGCAAGCTCCGAGATGGCCGTGGCGATGAGGGTAAGCTCGCCGGCCTCGAAGCCCACCCTCTCGGCGAGGGCCCGCCCGACCTGGCGCGCCGTCACGATGTCCAGGTCCGACTCGATGGGCACCGACGTCTCCCGCGAGACCGAAGTGGGCACATTTCTGGCCAGGCCTGTACCCTTAGCGGCCACGGACCCGTCATGCTTATCGCTTCTCACGATGGCTGATCTCGCTACGATTCTTTTTCTCCGGTTTCGTCCAGGTAGGCTAGACCTTCCTCGAGATCCAGGGCGGTGGCGATTCCCTCCAGCCTCAGGCCGAGCTGGACCATGGTGAAAGCCACTTCCGGCTGGACCCCAACGATGACGGTCCGGGCTCCCCGCAGACGGATCATGTGGGCCAGATCTCGCAGGATCCGGGTGGAGAATGAGTCCATGACATCCAGTACGGTAACGTCGACGATTACCCCGCGCGAGCGGAATCTGCCGACTTTTTCCACGAGGGCATCCCGTAGCTGCACCAGGTCGGAGTCAGACAGGGCCGACTGGATTGACGCGATCAGATAATCGCCTTGCTTAAGGATGGGGACTTCCACAGGCCTCCGCCTTCAAGTCTGAGAGGCTTTTGTGCCGCCGGGGATGACTTTGTATGCGAGAAGTCGCTCGGCCTCCTCAATGCCCCCCTGGAGATCTCCCACTGTGTTCATCTTGGTCAGATCGACGCCGATGGTGACAAGGATCTGGGCGATCTTGGGAGAGAGCCCGGTGACTATCACGGTAGCCCCCAGGAGACGGGACGCCTCCACGGTCTGCACGAGATGGTTCGCTACATTGGTATCGATGGCGGCGACACCCGTGATATCGATGACCACCACCTTCGCCCGGTTGGTTCGAATGGCTCTCAGAAGCTGTTCCGTGAGCTGGCGCGCCCGCTGGTCATCGATCGCCCCGATGATGGGCAGGATGAGCAGTCGTTCCCGCACCTGCAGCACAGGGGTGGAAAGTTCCCGGATCGCCTCCTGCTGTTCAAGAATGATTCGCTCGCGCTCCTGGACAAAACCCACAGTCACGGTATTGGCAATCCGATTCGCCGCCGTTTCGTACGCATCCAGGACCCGGTTCAATAGCGCGAAATCGGAGCGATACTTGGCGAACAGCGACCGCGCGAGCACGTCGCGCAAGAGCAGAACTATCCCCACCACCTCGTGGGTCTCGACTCCACGCGGAATAATGCGTTCCGAGAGATTTCGAGCGTAAGCTTGAAGCGCTTCCAGCGTTCCGGTCTTCAGCGCTTCGACGTAATTGTCGTAGACGGATGTCGCCTCCTTGAAGATCTCATCTTTGGACATGGCCGTCAGGAGCTGCGCCTCGGTGATCCGGCGCGCCCATTCTTGACGGAGCTGGGTTCGGTTGGCCCTCAGGTGGGACACCAACTCCCGTAGAAGGTCGACATCCGTCTCGTGATTTGCGAGAGTTGCGGGGGCGTGGGCTTCAAGGTCATTCATGGCAGCCTTCTCTCCTGAAAAGAGAATGACAGGGGGGGCAAGGATGAGTGAGTCATCCCAGCCTTTCGGATCGGGGTAAGGCCACAGGGAACTTACCGCGATGACCCTTAGAGACCTATCAGGTAAATACCTTACGGGACATGGGGGAGAATACCCTATACCCTCGGGCCTGCCCAGACTCGCACTAGGCCCTGGTCCCCTCCTGTCAGTCTTGGTCGGTCCTGCATCATCCCTCGGCACTGCCGGCGCACTTCTGTTCGAATAGTACGCTCTAGAGACATACCCCAGTCGCTTCAACGAGTTAGCAATGACATCCCATTCTCGCGGTGCCGCGCCGCCCCTGCCTTGACTTCTTGGATGGGTGATAGAAGAAAGGGATATGTGACTCAGACCGAGACTAGAGGTCTCGCGGCAGGGGGGCGAACTGAAAAAAGGCCCGGAGCAGCCATTGCCTCCGGGCCTTTCTGAGCCGATTGCAGGAAATGAACTACTTCCCTGGCTCCTTGGCGATCTTAATCGCCGAGATCCCCTGATGCTCCCCGGTTTCCGTGTCGGTGCAGGTCAGGATAACCTTGTCCCCTGCCTTCAGGGTCTTCAGGGCGTCGAGGGCCTTACCCATGACGGGCGACGTCTTGCTCTCTCCCGTCTCTGTCTTGAAGGTGAGCATCTTCCCCTGGAGATCCACAGAGACGACCTCACCTTTCAAGTCGTGGGTCTTTTCGGCGGCCAGGAGGGCCGTCAACGGCGCCACCATCACCGCCGTTACGAAAAACGCGCAAACCAACATAGCCAGTCTCTTCATACTTCCTCCTTTGAGAACGGAAAGAGCTGTATCGATCAACTCCGCTTCGGATGCCCGCCACTCCCTGGAACTCGAAGAGGAGCGTGTTCATCTGACCCTACGGGCGTCGCGGAGACCTAAGTCGGCACCTAATCCCGGCCACAATCGGGGGGCCCCTGAGCAGCCACGGCAGAAGGAAGGGTGTCCGACCCGGCGAAAAGAGCTGGCGGGAGGATCCGACTTCCCCGCAGCAAGAGGCTGCAGACAACTCAGGGGGCCCATCCGAAGACGAACGCACGTCTTATGACCTCATCCGCAAAAAAATACACCCCGACCGCGCGAAACGACCGGGGTAGTGCATTCTAATCCCCGAATACCAGGACTGGCAACACGGGGTTCCTGATCCGACGTCCTCCTCCGACGCCGGGCGGCCCCCAGCTGACCGTGGGTCATTCATGTCCGCCGTGGCCTCCCCCCTTTCCTTTCCTTCCGCCCCTGGCACCTTCCGATTTGCCGCCGTAGTGGCGGCCCTGCTTGTCGGCCACGAGGGTCGCAACCGACTTTCCTCCCCGCCCCCGCGCGCTCGCGAGTTCGAAGGGAGAGGCTTCAGTCCAACGGGAGCCCAGCTGGATCTTGACGAGACCGGAAACCTCCGAGTCCGACAGCCGTATCTCCCTTGAATGCTTCTTCCAGTAGCCCCACGCCTTCCCATAGGGTGGACCTGGATCCTGGTCGATGCCTGCGAAGAGCGAATCCACGGGAACGCGTAGTTGCGTGAAGATCACCGACCAGGCCAAGCCTTGGGAGCGCAGGCCCACGATGAAGTCCACGGGTCGACCCGATTCCTGCGCCAGGAAGAGGACGACCGGGAGGTCGGCTTGCAGATAGGAAATGCGGGGCAGCACCGGCTCGAGGGTAGCCCGTTCATACCCCGAGTGTGTGACGGCCAGGTTCAGGAAGAGCTGATTATCGTTCGTCACGCTGTCACGATTGAATAGAAAGCTGAAAGAGGTTCCCGCCAGCACAGGAACCGCTGCTCCCAGCAGCACCACAATGAGGAAAGAGCCGATAAAACGGCCAATGATTCTCATGATCCTCTCCTTAAACAACCGAAGAATCGGCTAGCCACGGACCTTGAGCAGGTTCTCAACTTCCTTGACCCCCTCGGTCATTCGAGCAGCCCTTTCGGCGCGTTCCTTCTCGGACCGTGCCGCCACCTCACCCTCCAGTCTAACGGTTCCCCATCACGTCGAGACGTTGATGTCCGACGTCTTGACCCCCCTGGTGAACGCGAGGGCCGTTTTCACTGAGGCGGTCGTGGTTGCGTCCAGAACCGCTTGTGAGAAGGTGCGGTCCACCTCCTCCGGATCCTTCACCGGCCCCGATCCCACTCGAAGCTCGTTACGAACTTGGCGAACACTCCGGACGTTTTTCGCGATTTCTCCGGCGAGATCCTTTTGGATGCCCGTCTTCACGACACCCTGGAGGGTGACGACGCAATCCTGTGTATTGACGTTAATCCTGAAGGAGTTGAGATGCGGGTTGAAAAGGTAGGCGGTCTTGATACGGGTAGTAATGGTGGCGTCGTCGATGTTCTGGCCCAGTGTTCGATCCCGATCCTGAGCCACGCTGCTTTCGTGCGTACAGCCGGCCAAGGAGGGCACGGCAATCGCCAGCACCATTAAGGCCATGACCAGTTGCTTCCGCATTGGAACCCTCCTTTCATCCTCATCTTCGAAAACACAGGTGAAATCGCATCAACCTCGGCGATGCAAAATCTGTTTTGGTGTGACTGTGTGCCGTCCGATTCAGCAACCATGATGCCAGCCCCAATCCGGGGAACGAGCGATGTGTCCGAACTTTCTCTGGTTTGGAGGTTTACTTGGGGCCGG
>QHVQ01000143.1 GCA_003222305.1 Acidobacteriota bacterium
CCCGGAGAGACACGGTTGTCTCCTATCCTGGACACGGAAGGCGATTGAATCTCTTGAATTCACTTACCCATTAGGTGACCCTGCTGGCTTGAGTTTTCTCCATGATGTATTCCCGAGCGGGAGGGGAGGCTATGTGGGCAAGACATGAGTAGGGCCGGTCTGGAAGGCAACGCTGGGCCATCCATCGCTCAAGAACATGCGAGTGAATGAGTACAACAGGTCTGGTCGCACCTTGCTTGACGAAAGGGGCATATTCCACTAGGCTGGCGTCACCGTGGCCTTCGATTGACAATCCCAACCGCAGGCAACGCGTCTTATCGAGGAGGTCCCGACGGAGTCTTAGTC
>QHVQ01000144.1 GCA_003222305.1 Acidobacteriota bacterium
TTCGGTTCCCGCCCCGCCTTCGCCGTGACCGCGCTGGTTGCCCGCAACACCGCCTTCAAGCTTCAGTCGGAAGCGATGAAGCTTTACAAGGATGGAAGCTACAAGAAGGCCATCGAACTGCTCAGGCAGGTCACCAACCTCTCCCTGAACTCTTTTCTCGCCCATTATTATCTAGGCCTTGCCCTCTCCGCCGACCGGCAATACGCCGAGGCGCTGGAACCCCTCAAGATTGCCCTGGAGCTTGAACCGGGCCATATCCAGGCCCATATCGCGCTCGGGGATGCCTATCTGAAGCTGGGGGATCTGGGCGAGGCGCGAGCCGAGTATTTGCGGGCCCTTTCCTCTCAGGACAGCTACGCTCCGGCCCACGACGGGTTGGGTCGGGTGTACGAAGCCCAGGGGGACGACGATCGGGCCATCGCCGAATATCAGAAAGCGCTGCAGATCAACGTGGCTTACCCCGACGCGTACGCCAACCTCGGGGAGCTGTACCTGCGCCGGGGAAAGCTGGATGACGCCATCGAGCTATTTCTGAAGGCCATCCAGGTCAAGCCCGACTTCGCCCTGGGATACAGCCGCCTGGGAATCGCCTACAGCCGAGAGGGACTGGTGAACCAGGCCATTGCTGCCATCAACCATGGCAAGGAAATCGCTTCGCAGGATCCACTTCCTTACCTTTCCCTGGGCAGAATATTTTTGGACTCGGGCAGCTTGGATCGGGCGGAGTCGGAGATCGAGGCTGCCCTGGTCCGGGACCCTGGAGGGCATGAAGGGCCGATCCTGAAGGCGCGGCTTCTCATGGCCCGCCAGGACCTCAACGGTGCTCTGAAAACACTGGACGACGCCCTCGCCTCGGAGATTCGCGACCCGGCGGGACGCAACGAGATGGAGAAGACCCGGGACGCGTACCGAACCATGGCCTCCCGAATCACCGAACTAACCTCGGAGGTCGCGACCAATCCTAAGGCCGCCACCTACCTCGAGCTTGCTTCTCTGCTCTCCGATGCGGGCGCCGCGGATCGGGCGGTGGAATTGACTCGCCAGGCGGCTGCACTCAGCCCCGATTCTCCCACGAAACTCGAGCTCGCCTACTATCTTCTGAAAGCTCGGCAGAGCTCCGAGGCCGTAGGGATTCTGAAGGAGCTGGCCGGTGGCGGAACTTCCGCTGCGCTTTTGAACCTGGGCGTAGCTCAAGCCTCCCTTGGACAAGACGAAGCAGCCCTCGTTTCCTATCGAGGATACTTGGAGAAGTACCCCAAGGACCCGTTGCCCCATCTCTACCTAGGAAACTGCTTCTTCCGGCTGGGGCGCGCCGGCGAGGCTCGATCTTCCTACCAGAACTATCTAGACCTGGCTTCGGGAGACGAGAAGACCGGAAAGGTTCGCAAGCTCCTGCAGCTGCTTCCGGAAGCGGGGGGCCCTCCATGAGCCGCACCCTTCGCATCCTGCTGGCCTCCGTGCTGCTCTGCGTCTCTTTGGCCGGTCCGCTTGCCCAGGACGTCGCGAAACGAAAAGGATTTGAGATCGCCATCACCTCCCCTGCCGATGGGGACTTCGTTTTCGGCCGCACGGAGATTACGGCCGAGGTCAAGATCTCGGACCCGTCCCTGGTCGAGAAAGTGGAATTCTACGTGGATGACAAGCTCGTCTTCATCGACAAGGAGCCACCGTACGCCTGTTTCTACGACTTCGGCACCGAGCCCCGCTCCTATGTCCTGAAGGCGAAGGCGGTGCACAAGGAGGGAGTGACCGTTACCGCCACGACCATCACCCGGAGGGTCATTCTCAACTACCAGGTGCAGGTGAATCGGGTGGTCCTGTTCGCGAGCGCCCAGGACCCGGATCACCATTTTGTCCTGGACCTGAAGAAGGAGGACTTCCATCTGGAAGAGGACGACAAGCCCCAGCAGATCGTCGACTTCTACCTGGAACAGAAACCTGTGGTGCTCTGTCTCCTGCTCGACAGCAGCGGGAGCATGCAGGGACGGATGGAGAAGGTTCACCTGGCCGCCGATAAGTTCGTCGAGTCCCTGCAACCCGACGACCAGGCCCTGGTCATCGATTTCGATGAGAAGGTCTTCCTCCTTCAGGACTTCACCCACGACTCCAAGCTCCTCAAGGAGGCCATCGACAGCACCTACGCGGAGGGAGGAACGGCGCTTTACGATGCTCTCTACGCCGCCTTTCGCAAGCTCAAGGAACACCAGGGCAGGAAGGCCATTGTGATCCTCTCCGACGGAGAGGACACCAACAGCAAGTTTTCCTTCCAGCGGGTGCTGGAGGCAGCGAAGACCAACGAAGTGATCATCTATTCCATAGGGCTGGGCGTCTCCATTCTGGATGTGGCCACCCACTCGGTCCTCAAGCAGCTGGCCGAGGAGACGGGCGGGAGAGCGTTTTTTCCGGGAAGGGCGGAAGAGCTGACCGGGGTTTACGATCAGATCGCCGAGGAGCTGCGCAGCCAGTACTATCTGACCTACTCGCCCAGCAATGAGGACTGGAACGGAAAGTGGCGAAAGCTCCGACTGGCCGCTCCCAAGCGCAAGGAGGTGGAAATCCGAACCCGGCGCGGCTACTACGCCGTCCGCCGGCCGCTGGACATCTCGCCCCGGGCCGCCGCCGACCGCTAGATTCCCGGGGAAGGGTTTACGGGAGGGACGGGCTCTTCCTCGGGGACGAAATCCTCGGGACGTCCGTCGAAGCGCAGGGGGTACTCTACCAGGGAAAGATTTAGCACCAGGCCTGCCTCCCGGGTCACCTCGATCTGCTTCAACTCCATGGTGACGTATCCGGGAGACGCGATGACCGCCCGGTAAACTCCCACCGGGACGTCTGCGATGCGGATCTTTCCGTCGCGGCTCGACCGAGTCCGAAAGGAACGGCCGGAGGCTGGATTGACCAGACTCACCAGGGCGTCGGGAATGGGCCGCTTGTCTTTGTCGGTGATGGTCCCGCTGACCTCTTTGAGAGGGGCCTCGCTGCCGGGAGGTTGGTAAACTACCGGAGAGGAAGGATCGGCCGCCGAGAGCGGGCCCGGAGGCAGAGCGAAGTCCACAATGTTCCTGAAGGGGGGCTGGACCACGATCCCCTTCTTAAGCTGGTGCTGATATCCGGACCCACTTACCTCGATGTCGTAGGTTCCGGCCTCGAGCTCTTCGAAGGCGTAGACGCCCTTGCCGTCAGTATCGGTCACGTTGATCGCGCTCAGGTGCGGCGCAGTGAGACGGACCAGGAGCCCCGGGACGGGTTGCCCCTTCAGATCGCGGATGGTTCCCCGGATGCCAGGGAGGAGAGGATGACCAGCGCTAAAAACAAAAGGACGCCAGAACCTCGCAAGCCGGAGATCTCGTGAGCCCGAGAATGGCGGCGGGATCGAAGCTGCATGGGAAGTTCAAGCTAGCACACGCCTCCGAGAGTGTCAAAGACGAGCCGCTTCGATTCGCGGTCGACTGCATGCTGGGGAGACTCGCACGGTGGCTGAGGATCCTGGGACACGACGCGAGCTATTTCCGCCGCATCCACGACGCGGACCTGGTGGAACTGGCGGTCCGGGAGCGGAGGATACTGTTGACGCGCGACACCCGGCTGGTCCAGCGAAGGGCAGCCCGCGGCGCTCTGCTCATTCGCAGCCATCTTCTGGAGGACCAGTTGCGCGAGATGTTCCTCTGGAACCGGGAGGCACTCCTCGCCCCGGGCCTTTGCCGGCGCTGCCTGGAGTGCAATGCGGCCACGGTGCCGGTGGAGAGATCCGCCGTCCGAGCACGGGTGCCAACCTACGTCTTCAAGACCCAGGCCCAGTTTCTAGAATGCCCCTCCTGCCACCGGATTTACTGGAGAGCCATGGCGAATTGAGATCGCGACAGAGACCGATATTCTTGACAAGGGAGTTGACGTACGGCTAGAATTCACGCGCTGATTCGAAGTCAAATTGAGACAGACGATGCGTTGGAAGGGGAACGGTGCCGGGTTCTCCGGGTTGCAAGAGCGGGCAGTTAGCTCAGTGGTAGAGCACCTGCCTTACACGCAGGGGGTCGCCGGTTCGAATCCAGCACTGCCCACCATGGAGCTGCGCAGGTGACTCGTTTTACCGGAGGCTTAAGTAGAGCCGACGAAGATTTTTGCGGGGTCGTAGTTCAGATTGGTTAGAACGCTGGCCTGTCAAGCCAGAGGTCGCGGGTTCGAGCCCCGTCGGCCCCGCCATTCCAGCCGTTTCAATCCCCAGGCCGCCGGGATCCAGACAGCTGTTTCGTTTGCAGCGAGATTTAGCTTTTTTGGCCGGATCGGACTTCGGCGTCAAGGGGCTATCGCTCCCACCACCTTGAAATCAATTCCCGCAAAGCCGTACTCCCCGACCTCGAGCGACTGAAACCGTGGCCGAGTGACAAGCGTGGTCCCCTGCTTTCCCACCAGAATGATTCTGTATTTCCCCTGCGGCGGGAGTTTGAAAGAAAAGCTGCCATCGGGAGCCAACAAGACTTGTTCCCGAACGCTGGTCAGACTGTTGGGACCGAAGAGAACGACCCATGCCACGTTCGATGTATCCCCGGCAACCCTGCCGCTCAAGAGTTCTCTCGTCACCTCCTCCAGCGAAGCTACTTCGGGGGGAAGTTTTGCGGGAGAGGGTGCAGAGGGTGAACTGCCCGGGATTTTCAGCGGCTTCTCGTTGACCGGCCCCGGGCCGGGAGGCTCAGAGACCATGCCGGGAGGGGAGGCCTGGGCCGAGAGGGGCGGTGTCTGAGAAGCCGTGCCGGTGTCCTGATGACGCTCACCGGAAGGCGGCGGCACCGTGGCAATGGGGGATGCTGCTCTTTCGGCGGGTGAGCCGGCACCCAACGGGGGCATGAAGCTGCTGCCGTCGGCCACCAGTCTTCCACGCGGTCCCTTGGGCCTCTCCGCAGCATCGACCTCACGGAGAAGTGCGCCTACAACCTGTGCGTCCTCGGGCCAGGTCCCTGCGATCTTCGATCGAGTCGCGTCCAGCCCACCGCGAATCTTCCGTCCGGAGAGAACCCAAAACGGTTCACATTCGTGGGCGGCTTCAGCACCCGAGTAGCATCGTCGCCGCCGTCCGTCCCCCCGCCGTTCTCTTGCTTTCTGGGCTCGGGGGGGAAGATGGCGAGCTCGGAACCGCGCAGCGAATAGATTTCTCCCACCCTCGGACGGACCGCCAGTCGCAAGTTTTTTCCAGGGGATCGATAAAACCAGGATGCGGTGAGTGGCGAGGTGGTAAAAGTCAGGATCTTGTCCTCCACACCCACGAAGATTTTTCCTCCGTCCGCCCGCAACACCAGGTCATAGGCCGCTCCGACCAGGGGATAGCTGGATGCCACGGAGCTCGTGCCCAAGTCCACGGCCAACAGCGACCATAGACCTGTCTCGGATCCTGAATCCTGCCCCCGGTCGGGACGCTGACTGAGCACGTACACCGTGTAGCCATCGGGCGAGACCACCCCGCGCTGACCATTGCCTGGGATCTCTACCCTCCCCAAGGGGGCCAGGCTCTCGGCCGAAAGAACCCGCAATTGGCTCCTTTTCCCCTTCTCGGAGGAAGTAGCCGCCCCGGAGGGAAACGCTGCAAGGGCATTGACCCGTTCATACGGAAGCAAGATCTCGGTGGCCTCGCCACTCGTGGCATCCACGCGAAGAGCCGCCTCGACAGGGCAGCCCGGGCAGATGATTCTCTGCCCGGAGCTCCCCAGCAAGACAGCGCGTAATCGCGCTGCCGGATCAGAAACACTCTGAGATGGGGGGGACGCCGCGCCCTCGGAGGCGAAGACGGAGGAAATCGCTGCCAGCACCAGAGCGAGGATCGTTCCTACAGGAATACCGCGGTGCAGCAGTCGATAGCTAGCGGAGTTGTAATTCGTCTTGGAGCAGTTCTTCCGGTCCAAAAGGATCAACCGGGGCGCAGATCCCAGTGCAGGGCAAGAGTCGGAGGGTCCATTGACAAGCATGACTCTCCTGAGTGATATACAGCCAAGTCTCGAGTCGGTCAAGGGGTTTGCGGAAAACGAGCGTGGGGAAGCCGCCAGGGCTTCCCCGAGTTCCAGCTCGTGCTCCGTTCGTTGCAGGAATTGCGGCGGATGGATTTAGTAACCGCGGGACTGGCCTCCGCGTCGAGGGGGGCCTTCACCGCCGGCGGGACGCGGCCGTGCTTCGTTCACGTTCAAAGCGCGTCCCCGAAGATCCTTCCCGTTCAGCGAGCGCATGGCCGCATCGGCCTCTTCCTTGGACGGCATTTCCACGAAGCCGAACCCCTTGGACTGCCCGCTGAACTTGTCCATGATCACGTTGGCGGATGAGACTTGGCCGAAGGCTTCGAAGGCCTGGCGAAGTTCGTCATCCGTGACCTGGTACGACAGATTCCCGACATAAATCCTCACGCCACGCTCCTGCTCGAAAGACGGTGCAATTGGAAATCGGCACAAACAGAACAGTACTGTCTTGCCTTGATGCGACGGGAATATATCACAAAAGAAGACGGGTCAGATCAAGCATGTTGGCCCAACGATTAAATGCTGTGACAGCATGTGAGCGACCGGCTCAACCACCAACCGGCTCCGGACCTGTCGGTTCTGCCCATATCTGGTCATGGGTAGCCTGATCTGGCTCCCTCTGGTTGTCGACGCAATGGTCGAGGTGGTTCACCGCGGCCGCCTCCCGATCCGGGCTGACGGCAGGTTACGAAGGACACCCGATTCTTCTCTGGAAGGGTCGAGTTCGTCGCAGGCGATGCTCCGTGGACACTCGGTCGCGCCGAGAGCCGGCGTGGACTCCATAGCCCTCCCTCCTCAAGGCCTTTGCAGGCGGGGTGGCCTTAGGGCCCGTGTCGGAGATGGACAGAGCGATTCAGGTGGGGGAGTTTCTCGTTTCTAAGTCCTATGCCTTGAAACAGTTCGACCGGAGCACTACATTGGTGCGAGGTGGGCGCATCTGCTTGACGGGCGACCCGAACGATGGAAGACTAACCGCCTCGGTCAATGAAATTTGACCGTTTGGGTCTGTCACCAGACCCCCACAATCCAAGGGGTGCCATGAAGACCGAACCGGACCGTTCGGGCTCCACCCTGACGGCGGGTTCGGGCCTGCGGTTGGGTGTTGCCGGATTCCGGCATGCTGACCTTTTCAATCCTCACCGGCTTCGAGATCTCACGGAGATTTTCGAGCGAGAAGTGGAGCGTGCCGATCCCGAGCTGATGGTGGCCTGGCGGACTTACGGCTCATCACCCGATTCAACTCCTCCAAAGCAAGTCTCCGATCTTCTGGTCCGCATGGGGCCTCACCTCAGTCGCTTCGTAGCAAGGCTCTTTGGCGTGGTGGAGGAGCTGCAGCGCATTCGAACCGCCACCCGCAACGAAGACCCTATTTTCCGCTTCAAGGTGGATTTCCTTCGGCGTCGCGCACAGAAAAACGTGCAGCCCGAGCACCTTCCTCTGCTGCAGCAGGAGGAGGTCGATGCTTGCGTGGGGAAGCTGCTGGAAGGCGCCTCCGACCCCGAGCTTTCTCTGGCTCGACTCACCTGCGAGCTGATGGACCTGGAGGCACCTCTGGCGGCCGGCGCGGCGGAGGAAGGTGCGGTGCTGCGGCCGGATGTAGTGACTCGCGTCCGCACGTTTCGCGCCAAGCTCGCCCGGATTCCCTCGTCTCCTCCGCTTCTGGCGTCCCTTCTGGATCAGGATCCCGCCAATCCCCGCGGATCGGACTTGCGAACGATCCGAGGCATATTGCGCCTGGTGGAGGAATGGTGCGGGATGCGTCTGCTCGATCCGTCGCGCCGGGGCGACGTGGCAGGATGGACCTCCTTCCGCCTGCCTCAGACGCTGGATTTCGAGCACCTGGTGCACACGTCGCGTCCCCTCGATCACCCTGGGGAACAGTTCATGGCGGCGCCTCCTGGCCACCTTCGGCGTCGCGACGGCTTCAAGCTCACCGATCCGCGCATGGACTCCCGCGAGGTGCTCGGCGAGGTGCACTACTGCGTGTTCTGCCACGAGCGCGACAAGGACTCCTGCTCCAAGGGGATCAAGAAGGAAGGCCATTTCAAGATCAATCCCCTGGGGGTCTCCGTGAAGGGGTGCCCGCTGGACGAAAAAATCTCGGAGATGCACTTGTTGCGGCGCGATGGAGATCCCCTGGCTTCTCTAGCGCTGGTCATGATCGACAACCCCCTGTGCCCGGGCACCGGGCACCGGATCTGCAATGATTGTATGAAGGGATGCATCTACCAGACACAGGATCCGGTGAACATTCCTCAGATCGAGACCCGAGTGCTCACCGAGGTTCTCGGATTGCCCTGGGGCGTGGAAATCTTCGGCCTGCTCGGCCGATGGAACCCGCTCAATGTGCGCCGTCCTTATGCGCTCCCCTACAACGGGAAGAACATCCTGGTGGTGGGACTGGGCCCTGCGGGCTACACCCTGGCGCATCACCTCCTCAACGAAGGGTTCGGAGTCGTGGCGATCGACGGGTTGAAGATCGAGCCCCTCCCGGAAGAGTGGCTAGGCAAGTTCGGCGAGCCTCCGGCCCCGATCAAAGATTTCTCTGAGATCAGCTCGGATCTGGATCAACGGATTCTGGCAGGGTTCGGCGGGGTGTCGGAGTACGGCATCACCGTCCGCTGGGACAAGAACTTCCTGACGCTCGTCCACCTGACGCTGCTGCGCCGCGAGCGGTTCCGAGCCTACGGCGGGATCCGCCTCGGGGGGACCCTCACGCTGGAAGATGCCTGGGAGCACGGCTTCCATCATGTGGCCATCGCAGCGGGCGCCGGACGCCCCACCATCATCGACCTGAAGAACAACCTGATCCGGGGGATTCGGAAAGCCTCGGACTTCCTCATGGCCCTCCAGCTTACGGGGGCGTTCAAGCGCGATTCCCTGGCCAACCTTCAGGTGCGGCTCCCGGCAGTGGTGGTGGGCGGCGGGCTCACCGCCATCGATACCGCCACGGAGCTGGCCGCCTATTACCCGGTCCAGGTGGAAAAGACCCTGGAGCACTATGAGCGGCTTGCGGCCCACGAGGGGGAGCAAGGCATCGCGTCCCGCCTCGACTCCGAGGAAAGGCTCATCCTGCGGGAGTTCCTGGAGCACGGTCGCGCGGTGCGAGCGGAGCGCAAGCGCGCCGCGCAGGCAGGCGAGGCTCCCAATCTGTTCGGGCTAGTCCAGCGGTGGGGAGGGGTCACGCTCGCCTACCGAAAGGCCATGACCGACTCACCTGCCTACCGGCTCAATCACGAGGAAATCATCAAATGTCTCGAGGAGGGGATCACCTTTGCCGAGTGTCTGGATCCCGTGGAAGCCATTCCCGGCGGGGACGGTTCCATTCAGGCGGTGCGATTTCATGTCCTGCACAAGCGCGGCGCCAAGTACGCGCCCTCCGGGCGCGACCTTACGCTCCCCTGCCGTAGTCTCATGGTGGCCGCGGGAACCACCCCCAACATTACTTACGAGAAGGAGCATCCCGGGACCTTTCAGAAGGATCCCCAGGGAAAGTTCTTCCAGGCGTACCGGGCCGCCAAGGGCGCGGACGGCGGCTTCCATCTTGAAAAGGTCGAGACTGATTCCGGCGTGGGATTCTTCACCTCCTACGCCAAGGACGGTCACTTCGTCACCTATTACGGCGACAACCATCCTGTCTATGCCGGGAGCGTAGTGAAGGCCATGGCTTCCGCCAAGGACGGCTTTCCGCATGTCGCCAAACTGTTCGCCGAGGAAGTTGCCTGTCTGGATCCCGCGAGGCAGCCCGTCCGGGATCGGTCGTTTTGCGAGTTCGTGGGAAAACTCGACCTGGAGCTGCTGGCACGGGTCCACCAGGTGGCGCGCCTGACGCCTACCATCGTGGAGGTCATCGTGCATGCACCGCTGGCGGCTCGACAATTCCATCCGGGACAGTTCTATCGGCTCCAGAGTTACGAGTCCTATTCGCCCCTGGTGGATGGCACGCGCCTGAGCACCGAGGGCATAGCGCTGACCGGGGCTTGGACGGATCCCGACGCGGGACTCTTGAGTCTCATCGTCCTGGAGATGGGGACCTCGTCACGGCTGTGCGCCGCCTTGAGGCCCGGTGACCCGGTGGTCGTCATGGGCCCCACCGGTACGCCTACAGACATTCCGAAGAACGAGCCGGTGCTGCTGGCGGGGGGTGGCTTGGGCAACGCTTCTCCATCGCCCGGGCCCTCCGGCAGAGCGAGTGCAAAGTCATTTACTTTGCCGGCTACCGGCGGGGTGAGGATCTCTTCAAGCGCGAGGAGATCGAGGCCTCCACCGACCAAGTAATCTGGAGCACGGACGCCGGCGCTCCGATTCAGACGAAGCGTCCCCAGGATGCCCACTTCCGGGGCAACATTGTGCAGGCCATGCTGAACTATGCGCAGGGGAACCTGGGCGAGGCGCTGGTTCCTTTGGACCAGGTGACCCGCATCATCGCCATCGGCTCGGATCGGATGATGGCAGCGGTGAAGGCCGCCCGGAAGGGCGTGCTGGCCCCCTATCTCCGGGCGGACCACGTGGCCATCGGCTCCATCAACTCCTCCATGCAATGCATGATGAAAGAAATCTGTGCTCAGTGCCTGCAAAAGCACGTGGATCCTGTGACGGGGGAAGAGACCCGACCGGTCTTCTCCTGCTTCAACCAGGACCAGCCCCTGGACGAAGTGGACTTTGGCAATCTCGCGGCCCGCCTCAGGACGAACAGCGTGGCCGAGAAACTCTCCGGTCTCTGGCTCGACCATCTCTTCCGCTACGCCGAGATCCCCCGCGTCTGACCTTCTGCCTTGAGAATCGAAATCGCCTGAGATAAACTCCCTTGCCAAGCTCGCTCTCCCCCACGAACTTTGGTTGGCGCGCCTTGGTGCGTCGCGCTCGATCGGGGCTCGTGGATCCTTTGAGAGGGATGAAGGGGAGCCATGAAAGAGCTTTCCCGTGAAGGCGCTTCCACTGCCACGGGACTGCCCCGCATCTGCTGCTTGTGCGGTGAAGCCCCCGCCCCTGTCCGACTTCCTTTCGCCGTGGGCAGGCAGGAAACACCACCACGGGCTCGGCAGTATCGAATCTTGGGGATCGGTCCGAGGCGCAAGCGGTTTGTGCAGCGTCACCGCTGGGTCTGGTATGTCCTCTGGCTGTGCCGAGAATGCGGAGGCGGGCCTCTCAAGGACCGCCTTTGGAGCGTCATCCAGTCCCACCCGGGAACGCAACGCCTGGTCGAAGAGGGGTACACGGAGACTCGCCTGGGGCCCGAGTTCAACGGCCAGGAAGGGGACGTGACTTTCACCGAAGAGCGTGTTTGATTCTCGAGGACCCCTGTCTTGCGACTGCGTACCCTTGAAGAAAACCCGTTCAACGCCGAGACCCCACTACCGGAGCTGTCCAGAACTATCACCTCGACAGAGCTGTTCTACGTGCGAACTCACTTCAACGTCCCTGGACTGGATCCGGCCACCTACCGGCTTGAAGTGGATGGAGCGGTGGGTGCCCCTCTCGAGCTCTCCCTGCAGGAAGTTCTGGCCTTTCCCGCGCGGCGAATCGCTGCGACCTTGGAGTGTGCCGGGAATGGCCGAGCTCGCCTGGAGCCGCCGGTGCCCGGCGTGAGGTGGGGGTTTGGCGCTGTCGGCACGGCCCATTTCACCGGGACCCCTTTGCGCCATGTTCTGGAGCGCGCGGGTGTAGGGACCGCAGCGGTGGAGGCTCTTTTCATCGGAGCCGACCGGGGCGAGGTGGAGCCGGGAAGGAGGGTGGCTTTCGAGCGGAGCCTGCCTCTGGCCATGGCGCTCCATCCCGACACCCTCCTCGCCTGGGAAATGAATGCAGAGCCGCTCTCTCCGCTTCACGGCTTTCCTCTCCGCCTCGTGGTCCCTCGCTGGTACGCGGTCGCTTCGGTGAAATGGCTCAAGCGAATTCGGCTTCTGACGGAACGATTTCAGGGCCACTACCAGACCGAGAAATACCTTTACGAGGGTGAGGCGGAGACTCCGGACAAGACTCCGGTGACCACCATGCGGGTCCGGGCGGTCATCACAACACCCTCGGAAGGGAGCACTGTCGGGAGTGGCCCCCACGAGATTGCAGGGATGGCCTGGTCCGGGGACGCCCCTGTCCACGAAGTGGAGGTGAGCGTGGACGGAGGCCGTTCCTGGCGTGACGCGGAGCTCGGAACTCCTCCCTCCGAGATTGCCTGGATCCCCTGGCGTATCCTCTGGACCCCGACTTCGCAGGGCGAGCACCTGCTGATGGCCCGGGCCAGTGATGCCGCGGGGCACATTCAGCCTCTCCGCCAGGCGTGGAACGCCCAGGGATACGGGAACAACGTGGTTCACCAGGTAGGCGTGAAGGTGAACTGAAATGACCACTTCCCTCCCTTCGAGCCCCTGACTGCATCGGCAAACTGTCCGGCACAATACGAGCCTCCGCGAACACCCCTTGGCTGAGTGCCCCTTGCGGTAGATCCCGCGGGTCATGGGTCATGGAAAGCGCCGCCACGTCTTGAACCGCTTCTACGAAGACGTCGCTTTGCAGTGTCTGATCCCGGTTCCGAGATAGTCTTCCTGGAAAGATCTCCAGCCTCTTCAACCCAGCCGCGTCTGAACCCTCTGGAACGCCGGTGTGCTAGACTCGGCGCATCGGAAAGCGGCGCCCGCGAGGGATTCTCCCATGGTCCGGGGATTCGTCCTTCAGCCCACCTACCGCCTGGAGGCGGGAAGACCCGTGGTCTGTCTCTTTGGTCGCCTGGAGACCGGGGAGACCTTTCTGGTACGAGACCGCCGAACGGTCCCCTACTTTTTCGTTCGCAAACAGGACGCCCCCCAGGCCTGGAAGCTCGGGGCCGACCGACAGGCGCCCACGGACTGGAGCTCTCTCTCCGGAGAGCCCGTGGTCCGTGTGGAGATTCCCACACCCCCGGATACGGTGCCGCTACGGGACCGGCTGCAGGCTGCGGGCATTCCCTGTTACGAAGCCGATGTTCGGTTCGCCATCCGCTATCTCATCGACCATGGCCTGCGGGGCGGCGTTGCCATCGAGGGGTCCGCTCGCGGCGGGAATCGGGTCGCCCGCGTCTTCGACGAACCCTCGCTCTCGGCCTGCGATTTCCGCCCTCAGCTCAAAGTCCTTTCCCTGGACCTGGAGACCGACCTCAGGGGCAGCCACATCCTCGCAGCGGCACTGCATGGACCGGGGATGGAAGAGGTGCTCCTCTCGGCGCCCACTGCACCCAGTCGCCCGGAGGCCGCGGTCTTTTGCGGTAACGAGAAAAACCTTCTGCTCCGCCTGGCCGAAACGATACGCCATTACGATCCGGACATCCTGACCGGTTGGAACGTGATCGAGTTCGATCTGACGGTGCTTCAACAGCGGGCTCAAGCTCACCACCTGACGCTGGACCTAGGAAGAATTCCCGGTCCGCTCAAGATCCGGCGCGACCGATCTTCTTGGGCAGCCTCGCGGGCCGAGCTTCCCGGGCGGATGGTCCTGGACGGGATCCAGCTTCTCAGGGGGGCCTTCGTCAAGCTGGAGGACTACTCTCTGGAGACTGCGGCCCGCACCCTCCTGGGAGAAGGGAAGACTCTGGCGGGCGAGGGCCGCTCCCAGGAGATCGAACGGCTCTTCCGCGAGGATCTGCCTTCCTTTGTGACCTACAACCTCACCGACGCGCGCCTCGTGTCCCGCATCCTGGAGAAGACCCGCCTCATCGAGCTGGCCGTGGAGCGGAGCCTGCTCACGGGAATGCCGCTGGATCGAGTCTCGGGAAGCATCGCTTCCTTCGACTTCCTCTACCTCTCCGAGATCCGGAAGCGCGGTCTGGTGGCCCCCACCGTCCAGGCGAAGGCGGTCGCGGAGCCCACTCTGGGAGGCGCCGTTCTGGAGCCGGTCACCGGTCTTCACGAGAACATCCTGGGCTTCGATTTCAAAAGCCTCTACCCGAGCCTCATTCTCACCTTCAACATCGATCCGGCGGGCTACGTCGCAACCCCCTCCTCCGACGAGGACCTGATCCGCGCCCCCAACGGAGCATGCTTTCGCCGTGAGCCCGGTATCCTGCCCGAGCTGCTCTCGCGCCTTTTTCCGAAGCGCGAGTCGGCCAAGCAGGCCGGCGATGCCATCGCTTCCCAGGCCATCAAAATTCTTATGAACTCCTTTTACGGAGTGCTGGCCACACCGGCGTGCCGGTTCCATTCGGCACCCGTAGCGAATGCCATCACCCACTTCGGGCAGGCGATCCTCTTGTGGACGAAGCGGCACGTGGAGGAGATGGGTCACCGCGTCCTGTATGGCGACACCGACTCGCTGTTCGTGGAGTCGAACGCCGCCACCTCCGACTACGCCCTCCAAATGGGCCACGAGCTGGCCCAACGGATCAACCGCGACCTCTCCAAGCACCTCTTCGCCACCCACCGAGTGACCAGCCGGCTGGAATTACAGTTCGAGCGCCTCTACCTAAAGCTCTTCCTGCCGGCCATGCGCCACGGCACCTCCGGTGCCCGGAAGCGTTACGCCGGGTGGGTGGAGGAGAACGGCCGGCGCGAAGTGGTCTTCGTCGGGATGGAGTCGGTTCGGAGCGACTGGACCGAACTTAGCAAGGAATTCCAGCGGGGCCTCTACGAGCGCGTCTTCCGGGGCGAGCCGGTGGAGGATTTCATCCGAGAATTCGTCGAAAGACTTCGGGCAGGAAAGTGCGATGAGCTGCTGGTGTATCGCAAGTCTCTGCGCAAGCCCCTGGACCAGTACACCGAGACCACGCCGCCCCACGTGAAGGCCGCGCGGCTGCTTCCAAAGGCGCCGGGCCGGCGCATCGCCTATGTGATGACCCTGGCGGGCCCGCAACCCGAACGGTTTCTGGACAGTCCCATCGATTACGACCACTACATCGAGAAACAGCTGGAGCCGGTGGCCGACGCGCTTCTGCCTCAACTGGGCACCTCGTTCCGAGCCGTGATGGGCGGCGAGCGCCAGATGGAGCTCTTCTAGTCTCCCGAATCCCGCGACCAGAGTACAATGAAGATCCGGCCCGGGGAGAAGCGGTTCCTGGCCCTGGTGCCCCTGACGGGACTGGCCACGGGCCTGGCCGCGGTGGGCGTGGTGCGGCTCATGGCCGTCGTCCAGAAGCTCTTCTGGGGGGGCGGCCGAGATCTGCTGCACTGGGCCGAGGCGGCGACTCCCCTGCACAGGGTTGTGGCGTTGTTCACCGGCGGACTGCTGGTGGGACTCATCGCGCTCATCTCGGGAAAGTCGGTGCGAGGGCACGGAACCACCGGCATCATCGAGGCGGTGAGCAAGCTCCGCGGCTACATATCCATGAATCGCACCCTGACCATGGCGGGCGCTACCGTGATGACCGTGGGCTCCGGGGGATCGCTGGGCCGCGAGGGACTCTTGATGCGCATTGGAGCCTCCCTGGGCTCGATCCTGGGACGGCGCTCCTTCATCACCGGGAACCGTCTGAATATCCTCGTGGGATGTGGCACCGCCGCCGGGATCGCCGCCGCTTACAACGCTCCCATCGGGGGAGCCCTGTTCGCCCTGGAAGTGGTCCTGGGGAATTTCGCTCTGGA
>QHVQ01000081.1 GCA_003222305.1 Acidobacteriota bacterium
GAAGGAAGAAGCCGCCGCCACGCCCGAGGAGAAAAAGTAGCCGTTCTCCCGGCACTACCTCTCCTTTGACCCGCCCGGAGCCGAAGCGAGGCGGCGGCCGACGTGGACGGCCAGAAGGGCAACCCCCACCACGAAGCTTCCGTAGCCGATGAGCGCCAGCCACGCACCGTACCGATCCGCGGCGTGGCGGGCCAGCCAGGCGCACGCCATCAAGGCCAAGGCCGCCTCGAGAAACCTGCCGCCCGAGGTTACGCCACCGGAAGCGAGGGAAGCGGAACTCGACGGCTCCACTGGTGCACCAGGCAGCCGCCGGCGGTAGTCCCAGTAAATCGACCAGCCCGCGAGCCCGAGCCCACCCAAAAGAGACAAGAGCGGCACCGCCCAGCGATCCGTCGTCGTCAGGTCCACGGGATCCATTCCCTCCGCGCACGCGGCCTTTCGTTGGGATTCGCTTACGCAGGGACGCGTGCCGCGAATCTGGACACGACTCGTCCGGAGGGCCGCGTGCGAGATGCTTCCGCATCTTGCCACGAGTGCTTCAAGGAAACCAGCGCCCCGAGCCTACTTCAAGGGATCTCCGCGGGAAAATCCCGTTGCGGGAAGGTCTCTTTCACCGTATATAAACAAGCAATTCGGGTGGCCGAGGACTCACGATGCTCCGCCGATCTTTCGGGTGATCGCGCGGCAGCGGGGAGCGGTGCGGAGATCCCCTCTCCGGGATCCGACTCCCGTGGGCGGCCCATTGGGAGGAATTGCATGAAGAAGTTGCTCGGGGTGTTTTTGTGCCTGGTCCCCCTCGCGGTCCACGCACAGCAGACTTACACGAACGAAGACGTAAAGAATTTCACCGTCGCACGGGCCTACACCAATCAGGACCTAAAAAAGATGAAGCCGCTCCCCGTGGTGGGGGTCGCAGCGCCGCGAGCGGCCGACCCCGATCCCGTGGCGGAGGATGCGGGCCCTTACCAACTGAGAATGGATTTATTGAAGGAGCAGCGCTGCATCCTCCAGGCCGAGCTGGACTGGAGGAACGCGGAGATCGAGAAGGCCTACTCCTTCCTCGACAAGGGCCCGGGGGGCTATCCCTGGCCCGGATACCTCAGCAAGAGCAAGGGCGCCCTGCAGTACTTGAGGATGCAGCTCGCGGTGGTGGATGCCCGTATCGACTTCTTGAAGGACGAAGCCCGCCGTGCCGACGTGATAGTGGACAGCAGGTAGGTCACCCGCGCCGTCCCGGGGAGGTATACCTCCAGGCGCGGCCCGGTCCCTCGACAGGGCGCCCGTGGTTTGAACTCGAAAGCGGGCGCCCTTTTCGTACCGCTCTTCGACTTTCCTCTCCCCAAGTCAGAAGAAATCAAGCTTTATCGATGCTCCCGAGAAGGCAGAGGTTCAACCTCCGGGAGCTCTTGAGCCATTCGCAAATAATCGGCATCCCTGAGCCACGCGGGGTCAACCTGCCGAATCTCCCTCAGCGCGGCACCCAGATGCCGTAAACCGGAGCGAGAAGCTCCCAAGGGACGGGCTGGCAGTCCTTGTTGTATTGGAGAAGCGTCCGCAGCGACAGGTCTCCGCCTCCCGGATCGATGCAAGAAGGATAATCGGGCAGCCCCGCGCCGTCGGGATCCAGAAACTCCCACGGACGCCCGAGCCGGCTGAAGGCCAGATCGATCTGGTGCAGGTATTCGTGCGCCATCACCAGGTGAAGAGGGCGGAAGAAGCCATCTTCCTGAAAGTAAGTTTCCCGAAGCGGGATGGAGGAGTGGGAGCCTTCGAAAAAGGTCCGCCCGGCAAGCCGGGCAGGCCGGTCGGCAGGCGGATCATAGATGAGCATCAGCGAGCCCGGCGCGAGGCCGAGGTCATGCAGATCCTTTTCCACCTGAGGACTGCGGTCCAGCAGGTAACCGAACTGGTCTCCGTAGTCGCGAAATTCATCGCCGCCGAGCGGTCGATGCACCACGTTGAGGTGAGCTTCCACCGAGAGATGCCGGAGCGAGTAGCGCCACAGATACCCCTCGAACAGTGAGATCTCGCGCTCAAGCGTCAGGCCCCTGGCGCTCGTTTCGAACTCCTTGTCGGCCGGATAGACCATGACCTCCAGCCGCCGGGACAGGTAGCCGTCCGAAGCGACCAGCGATGCGGCGGCAGGTGGGGAGCCGAGGGCTCCAGCGGCCGCCGCCACGAAGCAAAGCAGGGCCGCGCGGAGCCCCTGAGATTCCGGAGATCGCATGATCTCCAGATACGCTGTTTCAGGAAGCTGTCAAGGCCTATGGCGGCGTCGGATTCATGACGTCTCTTGCAAGCCTCGATCGCGAAGCGGGGCCTGGGGATTTTGCGGGAGCGGCGGCCGTGTCTCAGGCGGTGGGTGTCAGGCCGGAGATCCGGTTTACCGCCTGAACCAGAGAGGTGGTTTCGAAGGGCTTGGAAAGAAACCCCGCCCCCATGGCGTTGAGATGGTCCACCGTGGTCTGGCCGAACAGCACCGCGCTGATGAAGAGAATGCGTTCTTTCAATCGGGGGCGGATCCGGCCGATTTCCTGGGAGAGGACAAAGCCGTTCATGTCGGGGAGGAGCAAATCGAGGATAACCATCTCGTAGGGAGTGTGGCGAATCTGGGAAAGGGCGTCTCGGCAATTGGTGGCGGTGTCCACCCGGTAGCCGTACCCCTCCAGCGCCTCGCGGATTACCTGGAGGAGCGATTCCTCGTCATCCACCACGAGAACCGGGAGCTTCTTGTCCATCGCGGGGCTCCTGACCGGAAGCGCTACAATCAAGGACTTAGCAAAATATAGTCCTGCGATGCGAAAAGACAAGGAGCTCTTGCCTCTGGGGGCTCTCGATAACTCGCTGAAAGCACAACTGGTTGCATGAAGGCTCCAGGAACGATACCCCGGCGGCTGTGCTAAGATGAACGCCGAATTTCAGCATCCCGCCTGAGGAGGCCCACCGGATGTCGACTCCGTCGCGTCGTTCAGGACCTACACCGCTCGAATTCCTGGAGGATCACGTCCTGGTTTTCGACGGAGGCATGGCGACGATGCTGTACCAGAAGGGTGTGTTCCTTAACAGCTGCTTCGACGAGCTGAATCTTTCCCGGCCGTCCATGGTCCAGGAGGTGCACCGGGCGTACATCCAGGCGGGTGCCGAGGCGGTCGAGACCAATACCTTCGGTGCCAATCGTTACAAGCTCCAGGGATTCGGATTTCAAGACAAAGTGAGCGAAATCAACCGCGCAGGCGCACGCCTCGCCAGAGAGGCGGCGGAAAGCCGGGCCTGGGTGGCCGGCTCCATCGGTCCTCTGGGCCTCAGAATCGAGCCTTGGGGACCCACCTCCGTGGAGGAAGCCGAAGCCGCTTTCCGCGAGCAGGCACAGGCGCTGCTGGAGGGTGGCGTGGATTTCTTCGTGCTGGAGACCTTCACCGATCTCAATGAGATTCACCAGGCGATCAAGGCGGTCCGGGGACTTTGTCCGCTTCCCGTCATCGCCCAGATGACCATCGAAGAAGACGGCAACAGCCTGTACGGCACCGCGCCCGAGGTTTTTACACGGCGGCTGGACGAGTGGGGTGCCGATGTGGTGGGCATCAATTGCAGCGTCGGGCCCCAGGTGATGCTGGAGTGCCTCGAGCGCATGGTCAAACTCACCTCCCGACCGGTCTCCGCGCAGCCCAATGCGGGAAGACCTCGCTCCGTGGACGGGCGCAACCTCTACCTCTGCTCGCCGGAGTACATGGCCTCCTACGCCAGGAAATTCGTGCAGGCCGGCGCCAAGGTGGTGGGCGGCTGCTGCGGAACTACGCCCGAGCATGTGAAAGCCATGAAGTCCGCCATTCGGGCGCTGCGACCGGCTCACGTGGCGGTGGAGATCTCGCTCCCCGCCGAGCAACGCGTGGAAGTCCACCCGGTGGATCGCGCCCGGAAGTCGCTCCTGGCGGCCGGACTGGTGAAAGGACGTCTCGTCACGAGTGTGGAGATCACTCCTCCGAAAGGATTCGACACCTCCCGGGTAATGGCCGGCGCAAAGATGCTGAAGGGGGCCGGCGTGGACGCCATCAACATTCCGGACGGACCCAGGGCCTCGGCGCGCATGTCGGCCCAGGCCCTGGCGGTCATCCTGGAGCAGCAGGTAGGCATCGAGACGGTCCTTCACTATTGCTGCCGCGACCGAAATCTTCTCGGCATGCAGTCCGATCTTCTCGGCGCCGCCGCGCTCGGCCTCAAGAATCTGTTGATCATCACGGGAGATCCGCCCAAGATGGGAGATTACCCCGATGCCACCGCGGTATTCGATGTGGATTCCATCGGATTGACCAACATGGTGACCCGGCTGAATCATGGTCTGGACCTCGGAGGGAGTCCCTTCGCGCCGCCCACCGCATTCCTGGTGGGTGTCGGGGCCAATCCCGGAGCGCTGGAGATGGACCATGAGCTGCGGCGCTTTCAGTACAAGGTGGAGGCGGGCGCAGAATTCGCCATCACCCAACCGGTCTTCGACGTGAAGCAGCTCCGGAGTTTTCTAAAGCGGGTGGAGGAGTTCCGGATTCCCATTGTGGCCGGCATCTGGCCGCTGACCAGCCTCCGGAATGCCGAGTTCATGAACAACGAAGTGCCCGGTGTCCACGTGGCCGACGAGATCATGGAGAGAATGCGCCGGGCTGACTCGCAGGGGAAGGCCCGTGAGGAAGGAGTCACCATCGCCCGAGAGACCGTGCAGGAGGTCCGGGATCTGGTGCAGGGGATTCAGGTGAGCGCCCCCTTCGGGCGCTTTCAGACGGCGCTGGAGGTTCTGGAGGGCGTCATCCCCCGAGCCGTTTGAGGGCCTCCTTGGTCTTCTCGATTTCGGGGAGGGAATAGTCCGCGGCCCCCCACCAGCTCAACACCTCGCGGTAGGCGCGCAGCGCCTCGTCCTTCTTTCCCTGCTTCTCGCAGGCTTCTCCCAGGCGCGCCAGACCCCGCACGTATCCAATGGGATCCGTGTACCGATCAGGATCCTCCGTGATTCTCCGAAATATCGCCTCGGCCTTCCCCGGGTTTCCAGTCTCCAGGAGCGCCCTCCCCAGCGATTCGGATTTCACCGAGGCGGAGGCACGATCCGGAAGCGCGGCCTCCAGCCGGGCCACGGCATCCTTGTAGTTCCCTTCCTCGAGGGCGATGCTTCCCTCGAGGGATGAGCGAAGTTTTTCCAGGAAGTCTACCGAGGCTTTCCCTTTCCAATGGGCGATCTGGTCCTCCAGCATGCTGCGGGCCGTGTCGTACTGCTTCTGGGACACCATGACGTTGATGATCATTAGGTTGGGATCCAGCCCCGCCTCCACGTTGCGCACCTCCGCGTAGGTTCCCAGCGCTTCCTGATTCCGCCCCAGGGTGGCCTGCGCTTGTGCCAGGGTCATAAGGTACTGTCCCTGGAGCGAGGGGATTTTCGCCTGGCGAGCCTGGTCGACGGCACCTCGCAAGTCACGCAGTCCATCGTGGAAATGTCCCATCAGGAGCGCCACCCGCCCTCCCAGCGCCTTTCCCTCGGCTCGGGACCGCGCCTCGGAGGAAGCGGCGAGCTTCTGGTACAGGGCGGCGGCCTCCTGCGGTTTTCTTTGATCCAGGAGCAGGCTCCCCTTCAGCACCACGGCTATAATGTTTTCGTGCTTCCTCGCTAGAACTCCGTCCACCGCTCGAAGCGCCTCGTCGCCTCGTCCGGAGTTTCGCAGAGCCTTGGCCAAGAGCAGCCCGGCCGCGTCGTCGTCCGAGTGGGTCTTCAAGTATTCCTGCAGGAGGAAGACGCAGCGCGTCGCTGTTGGAGGGATCCAGGGACAAACAGCGCTGCAGCACTGCCGTAGCCGGACCCGGCTCATGAAGCAGGAACAGCTCGATGGCGCCCAACCAGGAAAGGGGAATCTTCTCGTCGGGAAAGCGTGCCAGGAAGGTCTCCAGAGGCACCACCGCAGTGCGGGGATTGCCGGACTGGTAAAGGGCCAGGATGGCCGGAATAAGGAGCGTCACCCGGGCGGGAAGCGGGCGGGACAGCTTCGAGAGGGGCACGGCCGCCCGGATCGCTCGCTGAGGATCCCCGCGCTGGGCCGCCGCCAGGGCCTCCAGGAACCTGGCCAGATGGAAGTTTTCGATCTTGAGGGCCTCACCGAGCTTATCCAGGGCTGCCGAGGGATCTCCCTGGGTGAGCAAACCGGAGGCTTCCACGAAGGAGCGAGTCGGCGCCTCCTTGACAGGCACCAGCGAGGCGAGGGGCGGTTCTTCCGAGCCGAGCGATGCCAAACCAAGCTCCTGACGGACGTGCTGGGCCAGTTCATCCAGCTTGTGGCCAAAGGAATCTTCGGCAATTCCCGTCACGGTCCAGCGACCCCGCTCCTTCTCGGAGGCGACTTCCACCCACGAGGCTTCGAAAACCGCCGACCCGGGCGCTCCCGACACCTGGCCGCGGAGCAAGAAACTCGCACCCCCCTTCCGGGCCATCTTGATCTCCGCCTCTTCCGTGACGGGAGACGCCGGTTTCGTCAGATCGAACACGCGCTCCGGAGTCAGGACCTTCAGGTCGGGATCGTCTTCCAGGGAAAGGGTCAGGAAGATCGGCGCCGCCTGCCCCAACCAGGCAAGGTCTCCCGAATTGCCGGAGCTCCGGAAGGGAACCACCACGATGCAGGTCTTGCGGGCCACTTCTCCGGGGACGGAACCCCCCGGAGAAACCCCATGCCCGGAGCTTCCCCGGAACAGGAGATAGGCCACCCCCGCCGCGGCGAGGAGAACCCCCGCCACCAGGACGATCGCCAGCGGTCCCAGGGGCCGAGATCCCGGGGAGGGGGAAGAATCGGGCTCGTCCATCCGCGCACCTCAGGAACGCCTTGAGACCCCCTGGCCTGCTGGGCTTCCTACGAGAGGACTCCGTTCGGCGAAGCGCAGAATATTAGACGAGCCCTGGGACATCGTCAATTTCAGAACTTCAGCGCGGTGCCGAAGAGCAGCTGCACGCGGGGGGAGTCGGTCTGGCCGGCGTCGACCGAATAGGCCAGGTCCAAGCGACTGATGCTCGCCACCGAGGAGCGTACGACGCCGAAGCGCAAACCGAAGCCGAAATCGGAGTGTAAGTCCGACAGTCTCTCGCCTCCGCCATACCAGGCGTCGCCCACGTCGGCGAAGCCGGCAAAGCCGATGCGGATCAACCTGAATACTTCGATATCGCTGAAGAACCGGTGCTCGAGGGTGAGCAGGGCGCGTCGGTTCCCATCGAATTGTCGCGTGGGGTAGCCCCGCAGGCCGTTATCACCCCCCAGCAAGAGCTGGTTTTGCGGGTCCAGATTTTCTCCCACGTCGAGCCCCAGGCGGGCGTAAAAGGTCTGCCGCGGGGTGGCGCGGCAGTAAACTTCCACCGCCTCCGAGACCAGGACGTTCTCGGCATCTCCCGAGCCGAGCCGGCCGGAAAGAACAAAGGTGCTGAACAGGTTGGTCGCGCTCGAGAGAGGGACTCCGACAGAATCGCTGAGGGACAGGATCCCCTCACTCTTGTCCGCTTCGAAGTCCCTGAGCGAGAGCCACAGGCTCACGATCAGATCGTTGCCGAGGTTGAAGTCTTCCTCCCGATCGAACTGGTTGTAATTGGTCACCTTGACGTATCGGGCTCGCAGGTTTTCCAGCGTGAAGACCGGCCCGCTGAACTTCTGATTGGGGGGTACCGGCCGCAGGCCGAATCCCTCTTGGTCCGGCTCCTGGGAGAACTCGTTGCTCTGGTAGGTGTAGCCGAAGCTGAATCGGAGCACCTGGGAATCCGCCAGACCGGTGGAAACTCCGTAGGCAAGGTTCAGGGTGTCGATGTTCTGCTTGAACTCGAAGACCGCCTCCCCGTCGCTGTAAAGCTTCGATGCCTGATCCACCAATCCTCCCCCAACGTTCATGCTCCACCGGGAATCCAGTGAATAGAAAGGGCGGGCCAGGGAGAGACCCCTGGAACTCCCGTCGCTGCTCTCGGCGTAGAAGGCCCGCAGGGCATAGCGGCTGCCGAAGAGGCGGGGATCCAGGTAGAGAAGCTGAGTGGTGGTTCGGTCGACGTCGTTGCGCCGGCTGATCTGGAGGAGCTTCAGCCGCCCCAAGAGATTTTGCTCGCTGAACGAGAATCCGAAGGAATTGTCCCCTCCTGCCCGGGAGAAGCGGATCGCGGGGCGCAGGGTCCAGGTGTCCTGGCTGTTGACTTCCAGGTCGACGACCCCGTCGTGATAGGCGAGCGGAACGATTCTGACGTGATAGATCACCTTCAGGCCACGCAGATTCCGCTCGCTCTCGTCGACGAGTTCCTGGCTGTAGAGGTCTCCTTCGCGAAACAGCAGCTCGCGCCGGATCACTTCCTCGCGCGTCACGACGTGGAGCTTGTTGGCCAGCCGGTAGGGCCAGTAGCTTTCGTGGGGATCCCTGGGATCGAAGAGGTTCTCACGGCTGATGAAGATCCTGCCCACGCGGGCGCCCTGGGCCTCCAGCTCCTGGCCGTCGGGAGTGGGGGTCTGGGCGGGGAGAGGAGAGGCTGAGAGGAAGAGCAATGCCGCCACCGTCATCGGGAGGGGGGCTCGCATGGGTCGGGGATTATACACCGAGCTTGGGGCCGCACTGAGGAAGGCGGTAGAATTCGGTGCATGGAACGGAGGAGTCGGAGATGTCTCGCGGCCCTGTGCACGGCCCTGGTGCCCGGCATCCTGCCAGGCCAGGGCACGCCCAAGGACTCTTTCCCGCAGGTGATGAAGCTGGTGAGCACGCGGGCGGCCATGTATGAGAAGGCGGCACTGGGTTTCTCCTGCGAGGAGACGGTAATCCTGGGGAAATTTAGTTCTCGGTCCGGGGAAAACAAGCGCGAAGAGAGGAATCGCTACGACTATCTCTACGAGGGAAACGCCGAGACGGGGTATCGGGAGATCCGCATGCTCTCCTCGAAGACCGGAGACCCGGCCGACAGCAAGCAGGTCGATCCCGAGCTGGACGTCCCGGGAGCTTACGACTGGGCCCTTCTCTTCACTCCGCAGCACCAGCCCCACTTCCGCTTCGAGCCGGCCGGAGCGGAGCTGGTGGGGTTCCACTCCACCACCATCATCGCCTTTCGGGGAGCCGAGACCTTCGACCGGGGACGAGGAATCGGCGAGTGGAGCGGCCGTGTCTGGGTGGACAGCGAAAGCGGGAATTTCGTGAAGGTGGAGGCGGAGCCCAACGGGCAGGCGGAGCTTCTCGCCCGCCGGACCGAGGAGTGGCGGAGGTCGATGCGCATCGCCGGCGTGCCCACCAAGCGCCAGCCGAAGGGTTTCCGCTATCGACTTCTGTTCACCGTGGACAAGTTCGGACTCACGTTTCCGGGCGACGCGGAGACGCGGCGCTTCGCTCTGAACCTGGTGGGCGAGGAGGAGCTCAAGGAGAAGATCGCGCAGCGGTTCCGCAACTATGTCTTTTTCAACGTCCAGTCCGAGGAAGATTTCCTGGGCACCACGACTCCGCAAGGAGGCACTCCACCCGGCGCCGCCGGGAAATGACAGGTGGGCCCCCCCGTGATATCGTCGGCCCCTTCGGAACCGACGGCGATCGCGAGGAGGCCTGGCCATGACCGGTTTTCTGCTCTTCCTGATCCTGGTGATTCTGGGCGCGGTGGGGTTGGGTCGAGTCCTGAAGCGCCGAGGCATCACGGTGCTCAGTCCCAACGGGCGGCGACAACTCCCCGGAGCCGGCGGCCTGGGCCGCTGGGCGGGACTCGGCCTCGCCCTCGTGCTCCTCCTGATTCTGGTCCCCGCGTCCATCCGGGTGGTGCCCGTGGGGCACGCCCTGGTCGTGTTCAACACCATCACCCGCAGCTTTCGCCTGGCGAGGCAAGGCGTCACGCTGATCCCTCCCTTCATCACCCAGACTCAGATCTACGATCTGCGCCGGCTGGAGTACACCATGACGGGGACCCACGGGGAGGGGCGGAAGGCCGAGTGGGACGATTCGCTCTGGTCGCCGACGCAAGAAGGGCTGCAGGTGGGAATCGACCTCACGGTCTGGCACCACCTGGATCCGCTGAAGGTGGTGGATATTCATCAGCGCATCGGTCCCGACTACGAGGAGAAGATCATCCGTCCCGCAGTCCGCTCGGTGATTCGGCTGGTCATTTCCGAGTATGCGGTGATGGATGTTTACTCCTCCAAGCGGGCCGCCATCCAGGACGAGATCAACAACAAGGTCAAGCATCTCGTCGAGAAGGACGGATTCGTAGTGGACGAGCTCGTCCTGCGGGACGTGCGCTTCACGAACGAGTTCTCGAAGGCCATCGAGGCGAAGCAGATTGCCCAGCAAGGGGCGGAGCAGATGAAATACGTGTTGGAGAAAGAGCAGCGGGAGGCGGAGCGCAAGGTGATCGAAGCGCAAGGTCGGGCCAAGGCCATCGACACCATCACCCAGGCGCTGCAGAGGAATCCCAACTACATCAAGTACCTGTACGTGGACAAGCTTTCCGACAAAATCTCGGTCATCGTCTCCGACCAGAGCACGATCATGGATCTCAAGGGGATTCTGGAAGGCAAGACCGGCAAGTAGCCGGGAGGAAGGAGCGCCCGTGAGCGCCACGCGACGCGAGCAGCTGGAGGCCATGGTGGCGGTGGATCCGGAGGACCGCGAGCTGCGCTACTTCCTGGCCACGGAGTACTTCGGCTTGCAACGCTACGGCGACGCCCTCCACGAGCTCGAGGAGTACTTCCGGAGGGGAGAGGATGAAGGGGTGGGGTACAAAATGCGCGGGGTTTGCCTCTTCCACCTGGGGCGGAAGGAAGAGGCCCGCGCCAGTCTCGTCTCAGGCATCGAAGCCGCCCGCCGTCACCGCCACACCGGCCTGGCCGCCGAAATCGCCGAGACGCTGGAGGAGCTCCTCCCAACGCGCTGATCAGCCGCAGCGCTCCCGGGCGACGCCCGGGACTCCTTCCGCCGTTCGTCCCTTCCCAAGCACACCTGCTTCAGGCGCCCGGAGGACAGCTCTTCGCTAGGTCCGCTCATTGCGTCTGCTGGGGCTCGGGGATGCGCGCCGGGGGCTCGGGCGCCTCGACGATCGCCCCGAACTGGGACTCATAGCGGCGCAGGTTCTCCTGCAGCGCCAGGATGATCCGTTTCATGTGCCCGGGGCTGATGATCACTCGGGCGTTCACCTTTCCCGCCGGCGGGAAGATGCTCATGAAGTCCAGGACGAACTCCTCGCGGGTGTGCGTGACCTGCATGCTGTTCGAGTAAACGCCCCCCAGGACGTCGTCGGTGAGCTTCACGGGGATCGAGTTTCCTTGCGGTGGCTGGGTCATGGATGCCTCCTGATGTCCGCCGAAACCTATCACAGATCCCTTTGACACATCCTGGTGAATGCTGTAACACTCAGCGCCGTGAACACCCTCCCGATCCTCATCGCCATTCTCTGCTTTTTCGCCATCGGATACCGCTACTACAGCGCCTTCATCGCGGCGAAAGTTCTGACTCTGGACGATGCCCATGTCACGCCGGCCCACCGGCTCAACGACGGCCAAAACTACTTTCCCACGCAAAAGTGGGTCCTCTTCGGACACCACTTCGCCGCCATCACCGGGGCGGGTCCCCTCATCGGACCGGTGCTGGCGGCCCAGTTCGGTTTTCTGCCGGGTCTTCTATGGCTGGTCATCGGCGTGGTCCTGGGCGGGGCGGTGCACGATTTCGTCATCCTGGCCTCCAGCATGCGGCGCGACGGAAAGTCGCTGGCGGAGATCGCCCGCACGGAGATCGGCCCGGTGGCGGGTTTCACCACGGCCCTAGCCATCCTATTCATCGTCGTGGTGGCGCTGGCGGGTTTGGGGCTGGCGGTGGTAAACGCGCTGAAGGAGAGCTCCTGGGGAGTCTTCACCATCGGCACGACCATCCCCATCGCGCTCTACATGGGCTTCCACATGTACCGCTTCCGCAAGGGAAAGATCGCCGAAGCCACCGTCATCGGCGTCATTCTGCTGGTGGGGGCCGTCCTCGCCGGAAGATACATCCCGGGCTCTCCGATGGCCGGATGGTTCACCCTCTCGGCCCACCAGATCACGCTGGCCATCGCCGCCTACGGCTTCATCGCCTCCGTCCTCCCGGTATGGATGCTCCTTTGCCCTCGGGACTACCTCAGCTCGTTCATGAAAATCGGGACCATCGCCGCGCTGGCGCTCGGGATCTTCCTGGTGCATCCCGACCTGAAGATGCCCGCCCTGACCGTCTTCACCCGCGGTGGCGGACCGATCATCCCGGGAAAGCTCTACCCGTTCGTGTTCATCACCATCGCCTGCGGCGCGATCTCGGGGTTTCACGCGCTGGTGGGCTCCGGCACCACGCCGAAGATGATCGGCAAGGAGAGCGACGCGCGGGTCATCGGCTACGGCGCCATGCTCATGGAGGGATTCGTGGGCGTGATGGCCTTCATCGCCGCCACGTCGCTTCATCCCGGGGACTACTTCGCCATCAACGTGCCGCCGGAGAAGTTCGCCACCCTGGGGATGTCTCCGGTCAACCTTCCCGAATTCTCCAAGGCCGTGGGAGAGACCTTGACCGGGCGCACCGGAGGTGCCGTCTCGCTGGCCATCGGCATGGCCCAGATCTTCGCGTCGGTGCCGGGGCTGAAAGGGCTGCTGTCCTACTGGTACCACTTCGCCATCATGTTCGAGGCGCTTTTTATCCTCACCACCATCGACACCGGCACCCGGGTCGCGCGGTTCATGGTTCAGGAGTTTCTCGGCAAGGCGTACAGGCCCCTGGAGCGCACCGACTGGCTGCCCGGCACGGTGATCTCGAGTCTTCTGGTGGTGATGGCCTGGGGCTACTTCATCTGGACCGGCTCCATCAGCACCATCTGGCCCATGTTCGGAGTTTCCAACCAGCTCCTGGCCAGCATCGCCTTGTGCGTGGGGACCACGGTGATCATCAACTCCGGGAAGGCTCGTTACGCCTGGATCACGCTGCTCCCCCTGTCCTTCGTGGCCACCACCACGCTGACCGCCGGCTGGCTCAACATTACCGATAACTTCCTCCCTCTGGCGCGCACGGGCGGGCATCCCTTCCAGGGTTACCTCAACGCCGGCATGACCCTGGTCATGATGGCTTGCGTTCTGACCGTCCTGATGAACTCCCTCCGGCGTTGGATGGCGACCCTGCGAGCCAGGCGCCCTGCCAGCTCGGAAGCCTCCTGATGCTTTCGGAAGAAGTCCGGCTGACGCCGGCCCATCGCCGCATCCTGTTGCTGGCCTGGGGCGGATGGCTGTTCGATTTTTACGATCTGATCCTGTACAGCTTCCTGCTCACCGACATCTCGAAGGATCTGGGCCTTTCCCGGGAGCAGCATTCCCTGGTCCTGGGGCTCTCCTTGGGGATGACCGCCTTAGGCGGCGTCGTCTGCGGCGTCCTGGCCGACCGGTTCGGACGGCGCCCGGTGCTGCAGGGGACCATCCTGGCCTACAGCGCCGGCACCTTTCTGTGCGGCTTCGCGCACACTCTTCCCGCGCTGCTCTTCTGGCGCAGCGTCACCGGCTTCGGCGTGGGAGGAGAGTGGGGGAGCGGCCACGCCCTGATCGCCGAGACGTTTCCTCCGGCGCGGCGCGGCCACTATGGAGCCTTGATGCAGTCGGGCGCACCGTTAGGCGTCGGACTGGCGGCCCTGATGGGGAGCGTGTTCGCGCCGGCGTTCGGCTGGCGGGCAACCTTCATCGTCTCGGGGCTCCCGGCTCTGCTGGTGGCCCTGGTGCGCCGGGGAATGCCGGAATCGGACCTCTGGGAAGCCCAGGGGCGGCGGGAGGGGAGGGCATCCTGGCGGCACTCCCTGGCGCGGCTGGCGGCCCCCGGATTCCGGAGAATCACCCTCTGTGCTCTGGTGCTGGCGGTGCTCAACATGAGCGCCTACTGGTATACCTACGTTTGGTTTCCAGGTTACCTGCAGCAGGAGCGAGGAATGTCGGTGGCGAAATCGGGGCTCTGGGTGCTGGTCATCGTCGCCGGGGAGCTGGTGGGCTACGCCACCTTCGGGGCCGTCTCGGACCGAATCGGGCGCCGGCCGGCCTTCACTCTCTACTCCTTCTTCATGGCCGCAGGGCTGGCTCTCATCACGCTGTTCTGGGATCGGATCGCCGCGTCCCCCGTGATCCTCCTCTCCTCCATGGCCATCCTGGGCGTCGGCACGGGTACCTGGTCGAATTTCGGGCCCTTCTTTTCCGAGCTCTTTCCCACGGCGATCCGCAACGCCGCCATGGGGAGCGCGTTGAACCTGGCGCGCGGAGTACAATTCTTCACGCCCCTGATCATCACCCGCGTGGCCCAGGCCGGGTATGGACTCTCGGGGGGTATCTCGCTGGCCTGCCTCTTCTCATTGCTGGCGGGCCTCTGGATCTGGACGCTGCCGGAGACCCGGGGACGGGACCTGCGACTCCTCGATACTCCGGGCGGAACCTGATATCGGGCGAAGGCCACCGCTGAATGAAGCTCCTCCTTTTCCTGTCCTCCTCTTTCCTGACGCTTCTCCTGGTCGTCCACGCCGTGAAGACTCGCGGAGGTCGGACCGCCTTCTTCTTCTTCGCCGCTGCGTTTCTTTTTGGGGTGGTGCGCGGCAACAGCGTGGCCGCGCTGGCTGCCGGGGAGAAAAACCTTCCCTACATCTTCAGCGAGGCCCTCCTCAGCATCGGCCGGGCCGAGCTGCCCGCCTGCGTAGGATGGGTCTTCGCCCTCTATCTTTCCTGGACGCTGGCCGAGGGCATCCTGGCAAGGATGCCGGAGCTGGGAGGGAGGGTGTTCCCGCTCGCGGCTTTCGCCCTGCTGGCCATGGGGTGCTTTTCCGACGCGGTGGAGACGACCGCGTCCGGCGTCGGATGGTGGCGCTGGAACATCATCAGCCCGTCCACTCCCTTGCTGGCGGGAGGCGCCCACCTCTTCGGGATCGTGGAGTGGATGTCGGTGGGATTCGACTTCCTGGTTCCGTTCCTTCTCTTCCGGACCGGGCGAGGCGCGAAGTCGGCCCTGGCCTGGGCCTCACTGCTCCTCTACCCCATCCACTGGATGACCCACTGGAAATATGTCACCGCTCCGGGCTTTCCCCACAGCTATGAGCTCTACCATGCGGTGATCGCTTTTGCGATCCCGGTCTTCCCGCTGCTGAAAAACCCCCGGCTGGCTCCCACGTCCACCCACCCCGTCTCCACGCGGATCTCGCGACTCCCCGTGGTGGCTCTCGCCGGAATGTTCGCGGTGCTCCTGGGGGTGGATCTCGGAGTGCTTCACTCCCCGGAGCTCCTCGTCTCCCTACTCCCTCTGGCCGTCTTCGCGGCGGGAGATCGAGGCAGGGAGAAGACCCTGCGGGTGGCGGCCGTGGCCGGAGCGATTGTCGCGTTCGGGCTCTCCCTGGGGGCGGGGCGCGGCACCGGCGTGGCGCTGATCCGAATGCTGCCGCCCGTCCTCCCCGCGCTTTGTCTGCTGGTCTATGGTCGCCTGCTGGCACCGCCACGCCGCATCCTGGCGCGCCGGGTCTACGCGACTGCGGTCGTGCTGGCGGTGGGGGTGGCTGCGGCGGGCATGGTACGGGCGAAGCGGATCCGGGAAGAATACAGCCGCATCATGGACCAGGGCAGAACCCTGCTGGAGGCAAGAGACTACGTCCGGGCTGAAGCGGTGTTGAAGCAAGCGGTGGCGCTGAAGCCGAACCTGAATCTCGGAACGAAGTACCTTGCCAACGCCTTCGGGGGCCAGGGAAAGCTAGAAGAGGCCTGGGAGTATGCGCGTCGGAGCATCGACCTGAACCCCGCCGACTACGAGGCGTATCAGCTGGCTGGAAAGATTCAAAGGGCCCGGGACCAGTACGATGGGGCGATTCCCTACTACGAGCGCGCTTTGCTGCTCAACCCAGGAGACTCCGAGTCTGCCCGGGCACTGGCCGACTGCTATTCACGGCAAGGTCGCTACGCAGATGCCCTGCAGGCCCTCCGGCGGGCGCTCGAACGCCACCCGGAGGACGCGGAGCTGGCGCACCTTCTGGGAGCCGTGCTGCTGCAGACGGGAGACCTCCGCGAGGCCCATCGGGTGGTCAGACGGCTGCTCCAGCAGGCCCCCAATGATTCCGGCGCCCACCTCCTCATGGCCTACATCCAGGCGGCCACGGGCAACCGCACCGCCGCCCGCTCCGAGGCCGAACGCGCGCTGCAGCTGAATCCCGACGATACCCAGGCCCGGCTGCTACTTCAATCCCTTTCGAAATAATCGGACTGATCAGGTGGCCGCGCAACCTACTGTTCCAGAAACATCTGTGCGTCACCAGTTCGCCAGACCCCAATCTGCTCCCGCCGACGGTGCTCCGCAGCCTGTTTCTCCACGTGGAGTGACGCGATGAAACCATCCAGAAGCAGAGGGAAGTTGTCTCACCGGATGTAGCCGAGGGAGCGGAGCATCTCGAGCTTCTCCTGTTCCTCCTCCGGCCTCGTGGCGATGGAAAGGACATCGCGCTTGAGGTACATGTTGTATGAGGGGATGGATCGGACGGGCTGCCGCGCGAGAAACCCAGGATCGAGAATCTCGGTCAGCACCCGGCCATTCATGTCCTCCGGAACCGGGAGGCCCATCAGAGCCAGAATCGTGGGGGTGATATCAAGTACGCTGCCTTTCATTGAAACTCCCTTACGAATCGGACCCCCGGCGGCGATGAACACGCCGTCTCGGGTATGCTCTCCGGATTGCCCAAGGCTCACGGTCCCGTTTTTGAGAGCTTCCGCTCTCGCTTGCTCGAACGAATCGGCAAATTGGTCGGTGGGCCTTGCCTTTGGAAGTCTGCCGGAGGCTTCGAACCCGTGGTCGGAGACCACCATCACGACGGTGTCTTTCGAGATCAGCTTCATCAGTCTCGACAGGTAGCGGTCGTTGTGCACGGAGATGTTGGGGATGAGGAGTCCCAGCCTCTTTGCTTCGTCGGAAGCGACTCCCTGGAATCTTCCGGGCTCGTAGTAGTGCCAGAACGTATGGGAGATGGGGTCGTTGGCGATCAGGTAGATTCCCGTCAGGTCCGGCTGCTCCCGCGAAAGCATCCTCAGCGCCACCTCCTCGTAGGTGCGCTGCTCACAGTAACTGAACTTGAGTACGCCGAGGCCGTGGCCAAGGATCGGCTTCCTCACGGAGAGGAACTCGGCCATCTCCCCCGGACTCAGTTCCACCAGCTCGCGGAACTCCGGCAACGGAGGGCGAGACGGATCCACCAGCAGAGATTGCAGGTTCGCAGCCAGATTCCGGGGAAACGTCAGGAACTCGCTCCGGGCCCCGTCGTACCATTCGGTGTAGCGGCTTCGCACCATCCGGTCCGAGACGATCCAGCCTGTCACCGGCTCCGCCGGCCAGGTGGCCCACCAGCCCGCGAATCCGACGCTCTTGCCAAAGGGCCCCAGAAAATTCCAGAGAGCCAGGCTCCGGCGGTCACGAGGTTACGAGCTGCGCGGCCTTGCCGCCCAAAGCCCCTGGACGAACGACGACGAAGTCACGGATCCCATGAACCTCGGGTTCCTGTCCGGTCACGATCGTAGTCCAGACGGCCGGCGAGATCGTCTGAGGCAAGGATGTCAGAACTCCTCGCGCGCCTTGATCGATCAACTTCTGGAGCTGGGGAAGTCTCCCCTTCTCGAGCAGCGGATCCAGCACCTTGAACGTGGCGCCGTCGATTCCGACGAGCACGATCTTTACACCGCTCGGATTCCCCTTCGACACCAGCTCGGCCAAGGGCCCGCTTCGGACCGATTCGGTCCTGTCCGCCGTCCCGGGGGCGGCCGCGGGAGAGCCTGGCTTCGAGGGAGCCGCTTTGACCGGCAGCCAGGTAACAAGAGCCATGGCGAGGAGTGCGAGGGCGCCATCAAGTCGAGGGGCACTCGTGCATCGGCCGAATCTTCTTATTTGGGTTCTTCGGGCGCGCCAAGTCAACGAAAGGGCTCCATTCGCGGACACAGGCTAGGGTGGAATGCTAGTCAATTCGAGCAGGGGATTCAATCATGCCTCTGCTTCGCGCTGAGTTTCCTTTACGACAAAGCGGTTATCACCGCCGTGCCAGGCGCTCTGACAAATGCAAAGCCTACGCTACTCTTGGCGAGCGAGCCGCGCCGCTTCATCGAGCGCTGCGTTGGCCGCCTTGAGGCCGGCGAGGACTTTCTTCGCTTCCTTCTCCCACAGGGCCGGATCATGCTCCTTGACCGCCTGGGTGAGCCCCGGAAACGGCCAAGAAGCATAGCCGGTGGTCAGCCCGGGCGCGTAGAGAACATGCCGGAACCAGGGGCGGCCGCTGAGTCCCTCCTCCGCGAGAAACTTTCGTTCCACCGCGACCACCGCGTCGTTGATTCTGGACAGGGATGCCGCCGGCAGCTCGCCGCGACCCTGAAGCGCATCCAGGGCCCCGTCCAGGGCGCCCGCCGAGGCGCGAAAGGCCGCGAGCGCAGCGCGCAGCGGTTTGAAATCGGGATTCAAGGGAGGCTTCTCGGGCGGCTTCTCCGCCCCCACCGCTTTGCGCCGCTCCATAACGGCCATGCGGCCCAGATTGTCGGCCTGGCGCTCCAGCTCCGCAGCATAAGGAAGGTAGCGCAGAGGGACGAGGTCGGCGCCGCCCAATCGCATGGCCAGAAGCCCGAAGAGCCTTGCGGCCACCGCATGGTAGAGAAATTCCGGGTCTCCGAAGCTCTTCATCCAGAAGAAATCGTCGAGAGCCGAATGATAGACACCATAGCTTCCGGAAAAACCGAAGTTGAGGGAAGCGATTCCGAGATGATCCAGAAAGACCGTGTAGTCGGAACCGGAACCCAACGGCCCCAACGCCGGCTCGAATACCTTCTCGGCTCCCTCCAGGCAGATGGGCTCGTCTTTGTTCCACTGCTTGCGAAGGCTGGATCTCCACAGCGCACCCACGCTCTTCCCCCGCACCGGATCCTGAAGGTCGTCGGCTACTTCCATCAGGAGATTCCTGAGGGCGGGGACACCGTCAACCTGCAGATCGGGCCCCGTCACCGAAGAGTCCAGGTTGACGTAGCCGACGGCCTTGCGGGACAGCTCTGCACCGAGGTCCTCGCCCCACTCGGTGGACCCCACCAAGCCGTATTCCTCCGCGTCCCAGCTGGCCAGGATCACCGAGCGCCGCGGCTTCCATCCAGCTTTCACGGCGGCACCCAATCCCCGGGCTGTCTCGAGGAAAGAAGCGGTGCCCGAATTAGGATCCACGGCACCGTAGACCCAAGCGTCCCGGTGGTTGCCCAGGATCACCCAGCGATCCGGTTCCGCGGAGCCTCGAAGGAGCCCGAGCACGTTCCAAATCGGGCGCACCGCGTAGTCCATCTCCACGTCCATCTCCAGCTTGGCCGGGCCGGGCCCCACATGGTAGGCGAGGGGGAGACCTCCTTGCCAGTCATCTTCGGGCACGCGCTGGCCCGCGAGGGCGCGAAGGATCTTCTCGGCCTCGCCGTAGCTCACCGGAAGCGAGGGAATCCTCGGGATCCCCTCGAGCTTTTCGCGAGGAATGCGGTGGGCCGACGGCTTGGAAGCGTAGCCGGGCGTCTGCGGATCGCCGGGTCCGTGACTCAAGAACTGCACCGAGCCCCGCTGCAAGCTGCCCGGCGGGCGCATGGGTCCATCCGGGTAGATGTCCCCCTTCATGTAGCCGTCGTCCGCGGGGTCGGAGTAGATGATCACGCCGGAGGCCCCCCGCTTCTGGGCCTCGTACACTTTCAGACCCCGGAAGACTTTCCCGTAGCGCACCAGCACGATGCGCCCTTTGACAGAAATCCCCTTCTCCTCGATCGATTTGAAGTCCTCGTCGGTTCCATAGTTCACGTAGATCACCTGCCCCGACGCCTTGCCTGAGGCGCCATAGCCGTGGAAGGCGGGGAAGGCGTCCCGGCTGTAGGAGTCCTTGTCTCGCGGATAACCGGGCTCGACAAGGGAGAGCTCCTGGGCCGCGGGCTCCAGCAGCTTCAAGGAGACGTGCTTGGGGTAGTTCAGGAGCACCGCATAAGAGACGATGGAGCTCTCGAAGCCGTATTCCTTCAGACGATCCCTTACCAGCTTGGCCAGCGACTCGTCATTGGGAGTTCCGGCCACGTGCGGCTCCTCGGTGAGCTGCAGCAGCCACTTCTCGGATTGCTCCGGCGTGGGAACGGCCAGGAACGTTTCCTCGCCGCGCTCCTGGACCGGGGCCGAGGCTTGGAAAAAGCCCAGCCGCTGCCGGGGCTCAGTGCCGGCGGCGCTTACGGAACCGAGGAGAAGGGCGGTGAGGAGGGGCAGGGATGCTCGGCTGTATCCCGTAATCATGAGAAGGCTCCTGGGGTCGAGACGGGAAAGTGCCGGGGATCGATAGGCTCGTTTCTTCAAGGGGCGAGGGCTGCGACCGCATGCTGGCCCCGGCGGAGATCGGCCTCGCTGACGGGAGCGCGCTCGTCGGTCCACAGGGCCCAGGTCCTTCCACCGGTATCCACCGCGATCGCCGAGTAATCGCCGATAAAGGCGGAATTGGTGCCGAACCAGAAGGAGTTTCCGGGATCCGAGAGCGAGCTGTCCAGTCGGGACTTGACGCTGGATGCCAGGTCGCCGGAGGCTGAGAAAGTGAGACGAGTGAGCGAATAGCCATAGCGGCACTCCGCCTGGCTGGCCGAGTAGGCGCGATCCATGTACCCCACGTCTACCCGGCCGTCGGGCGCGACAGCTACCCAGGGGAAGAACTGATCGTTGAGGGAGCTGTCGACCGGAAGGACGCTCCAGGTCATTCCGCCGTCCGCGGATCGACCCAGAAAGACGTCACTGTTGGTGCGAAAGTTGCCGAGGTCGGGATCCCAGGAGCCGTTGCGGCTATCCGCCCAGACCACATAGACCGTATTCCCCGTGGGGTCGTTCGGGTCGGTGGCGGTGTTCGACTTGGCGGTCAGGCGGAAGCGGCAGCCGGTCAGGACCGGTTCCCCCTCCGGCGAAAGGGGGAGATTCCCTTCCTGGATGAAATCGACACGCGCGGGCGGACCCCAGGTCGAACCGCCATCCTTGGATGAAACCACCAGAATCTGGCTGTTGACGATGGTATTGAAGTTGGTGAAGCTGACATAGACCTTACCGTCGGGCGCCACCGCCGGATAGGACTCCTGGTTCACGTCGCACTGCCCCGGCGCCCCGAGGATACGCGCGTTGCACAGGGTCGGGCTGAATCCACTGATGGCTTTCCCTGGACTCCAGGAGAGGCCGTCGTCGGAATAGGAAAGCATGATCGGCGCACTGAAAGAGGCTTTCTGTTTTGAGAAGAAGTCGGTGAAGCGAGTCCAGGTCACATAGACCCGGTCCCGGAACGGACTCGCCATCCCGCTGTCGGCTGCGATGAAGTCCTTG
>QHVQ01000040.1 GCA_003222305.1 Acidobacteriota bacterium
TACCGTGGGGGGGGATTCCAATGCCGCCCTCTATACGATCCAGGCTTTCGAAGGCCTGACGTTTAAGACCACCACGCAGAACGGCGGGACCCAGGACCTCCAATTCGTGATGGATGTCCCTGGCTCATTCGACCCGACGCTGGGGCTTTGCAGGGCCAACGATGAGAGCTCTCGCTTCGCCGACATCACGAGTACACCCGCCGAGTGCATCCTCGCTGATGGAAGTCCGTGCGGAGACGTGATTGGCGCTCCCACCCAGGAGGCCGCTTCCCCTGATCCCACGCGGATTCAGGGAAGCACGCCCGATCTTTCTCAGTACGTCCCGTGCCACCGCGACCCGGTGTTGACGCTGGAGGGCGGCGCGTCCAGCCTCGACCTGTGTCACACGGGCGCCGGAGATGCGGTGACCATCCACGTGACCGGTACATTCAACCCGAACCCGGCCTTGCTCACGGTCCTTTACCACTGGACCTTGCCCACCGACGGCGGACCGGTCGTGACCGCGACGCCGGATCCCGAGATCACCTTCGTGCCACCCCTGGGAACTTCTTCGGTGTCGGTTTACGCCGAGCTGCTGGACGGCAGCTCCACGGTGGTGGGAACCTCCGATACGCTGTCCATCACCCTGAACAAGCCGACGTTCATCGGCTTCCTGGATCCCATTCACAACGACGGGAGCAGCATCCTGAACCGCACAAAGTCGATTCCCGTCAAGTTTCAGGTCCAGTGCGACGGCGGCTTCGTGAACGACCTGACCGCGAGACTGGAACTGGAGAAGAGCGGCGTGATCAGCTCGGGCGGCACTCTGTCCTCGGGAAACTCCAACGCGGACGACCGGTTCAAGTCGGATCCGAGTAACAACCAATACCGCTACACCCTCCAATCCAAGACGCTGACCCCGGGGACCTACATCATCCGCGTGACCTTCGATGGAGGAGTCTTGCCGAAGAAGGAGGTCAGCATCCTCGTGCAATAGTCTCTTTTCCTCAGGGGGGAGGGGAAGGAAGCGGGAGCAGGCTGCGAGGCCCGCTCCCGCTCTCATTTTTCCGGTGCGAACCGTGGTCAGGGACAAACCGGTGAGAGGGAGGCGAGGGGGCGAGGCAGGCCGTTGAAAGCGTAGCCGAGCGGCCCCTGGCCCAACGCATTCACGGCCGTCACGAGGTAGAAGAATCCGCTGCCTGGAGAGGGAATCGCGGCGTCGACGGCCACCGGCTCCGAAAGATTGCAGGCCAGCAGCCCGCCATAGCTGTCCGCCACGCCGTTCCCATCCGTGTCGACGAGATCCGTAAGGTTCCCACGGTACAGATCGTAGCCGCTGCTTCCGGCCACGGGCGCCCAGCTCAGCTCGCCGGCGATCCAGTGCAGACCAGCGCTGCCCCCTCCGACCGCTGCTTCACCGGGAGCCGACGTGGCCCACAGCGCCAACCCTCCCGGAAGCGCCGCGGCTCCTCCCCTGCCATCTTCGACGACGACGGTGCGCAGCCCGGGGAGAGCCGCGGGAGAGATGAAAACGGAGAAGGCTTTGACTCCCCTTCCCTGAGCATCCAGAGCGTAGGGGGGTCCCGTCGTGGAGGTCAGGGTCACTCCCGCGCCCGTGACCCGGGCGGTGGCGTCCGGCGCTAGGGAGGGTCCGGCAAGCACCAGATCGAAGCTTTCGCCGGGCTGCGCGACCCGGGGGAAGGGGTCCGTCACCGCGCCACTCACTCCGGTTCCCAGAGGCACTCTCGCCGTGGCCGAAACGCTCATGGAGATCCGATCCAGCGCCAGGCAGTACCAGGCCCCTGCCCCGGCTCCGGACTGCGACTCGACCTTCAGGAAGTAGTTGGCGGTGGCGGGTGAGGCGGGAAGCGTGAAGTCGAGCCCGGGGTCCTTTCCGTAGGTGTCGGCGGCAGAGGCGAGGAGAGTTACACCGTCGGGTCCGACCAGGGTGAATCTCGGATCCAGAGGAGAGCCCGATCGATTCGCCGTCACCTCGGCGTGCAGGCGGTCCCCCGCTCTGCCCGAGAAGCGATACCAGTCGGCGTCACCACCTCCATCCACCAGTCCGCCCCGCCGCTCCCCGTAGGACAGGTCCCTGGCAGAAAGACTCGTGCCGTTGGGCTCCATCTCGGACAGGCAGGGCTCCACCGCGAAAGTGTACGCATATCCCGGCCCGCCCTGGGAGAAGGCGTCCGTAACCCTGGCGAAATAGGTGCCCGCCGACGTGAACTGCCGCCCGATCCTGGGATCCAGTCCCTTGCCCGTCGTGTCATCCACCGAGACGAGGGGAAGCATGCCGCTCGGGTCGAACAGCGTCAGGACGGGGTCCAGCGGATTCCCGTCTCCCCCCGATTGGACGTCCAGGAGCACGATATCCCCCGCCGCAACCGGAAAGCTGTAATAGTCGGCGTCCTGGGCCCCAGCCAGAGTGCCGCTGACGGAAGCGCCCGGCACGATGGGCTGGGCGCTCGCCGCGGCGTTGTTGGGCTCCACCTCGAAGACTTCCGGCAGACTCAGAGCGAAATTGGCGCCAGTCGCCTGGGAGCCTTCCGTCACGCTCACTCCTTGCGGCACGGCGTTCCCCCCGAGAAACAGCATCGGAAAGCCAGTGAGAAAGTTGTCGGCACCGCCGTTGGCCAGGTCCTGCTCCTGTACCGCACCATCCAGTGCGTTTGCCAGAACCTGATACACGCCCGCGGGCAGACCGGTGAGCGTGTAGGTTCCGTCCGGAGCCGTCAGCGCGGCGGCCACCAGACCACCATGGGTCTCGAGGGCCGACACCTGGGCGCCATGAACGCCGGCCCCACCCTGGGTCAGGACCTGCCCCGCGATGCTCCCCGTGGCCAGGGCGAGATCCCCCTCTCCCGTTGCGGGCGCCCGGAAATCGAGCTGCCCCAGCGTCTCCGGATAGAGAAACGTCAATCCACGGCGATCGTCGGAGGCCAGCGCACGCTCCGCCTGCGACGCGGACGGCGCGAAGGGATAAAGGGAAGCGCCCAGGACCGCGTCATGATCGAGACCCGCCACGTGTCCCATTTCGTGCGTCGCCACCGCCTGGATGTCGAACTGCCCCGCGGGCGTCGAATTTGCGGTGGACCAGGTGTTGGCGACGCCGTTGAAGACGGTGTCCGCATCGCGCATCTCGCCGGTAGCGAGATCCACGCGGATCACGGTGGCGGAGAGCGTGGTGTCGCCCGGGGCGAAAAAGCTCCCGGTCTCGTCCCAGAGAATGCAGTTGATTCCGTCACCGTCGTTCACCACCGCCGACGCAGAAGTCGTGGGGGGTGCAAAGGAAAAATAGGATGTGTTCTGGGAATTCCACGACTGCTGCGCGGTCTGAATGGCCAGGATGTCGGCGTTCCCGGGCACGTCCGCGGATCCGGCCGAATGGATCATCGTGCTCAGAGGGATCCGCGCCGTCGGCCAGGTAGACGGGCGCAGGAAGGGACTGACGAACCTAAGAGGGACGTAGGCGAAGGCCCGCGACGGTTCCAGCAGTAGCAAGCTCAGCAGAAGACACCCACCGGCGCGCCGATCGATGCCCGGGAGGCTTACCCCGGCAGGGCTCAGGCCCTCCGGACTCTTTGACACTCGATCAGATCGCATCTGCAAGAAAGAGTACTGCGAGGAAGACCCGGCAACAAGCCCTCTTCAGCTCGCCACGCTGTTTTCAGAGGTCAGGGACAGGTGGCGGTGAGGGCAGTCTTGGGTCGTTCCGGGGTGGCGCCGCCGGGGGTGCGGGCGAAGCCGAGAGTCCCCTCACCCATGAGGTTCTTACCCGCCACCAGGTAAAAGAACCCGCTGCCCGCGGCGGGCACGGCAGGATCGGCCGTCAGGGGCGAGGTGCTCCCACAGGAGAAGGGAGAGCCATAGTTGTCTGCCAGGCCGTTCAGGTCGGCGTCCACCAGGGGGAGGCTGCCTCGATAGACATCCCAGATGTCAGCGCTCGGGTCGGACGGGTAGGTCATCTGCTGCCCCGACCAAAGGATCTGGCCGGTCTCCGGCGGCACCGCCGTGGCATTGATGACCAGCGCGCCGCTGATCGCCGACTTGAGCGTGGCGTTCTGGGTGAAGATCGTATGGGGTCCCGGGGCACCCGTTCCCAGGTTGGCGGAGAAAGCGAGAAAATCGATTCCTTGATCATTGGTGCCGAAATCGGGACCGGGCGTGGGAGAAGTGGAAATCCCTGGTCCAGTGACGGTGATCGTGTCCGCCGGATCCAACGGGATGCCGGTGCCTGCCACGAACAGGTCGAAGCTGCTCCCCTGCGAGACGAATTTCGGGAAGATATCGGCCGACGGCCCGCCGCTGAGTCCTGCCCCCAGCGTGTTGGTGCCGCTATAAAGGGTAATCAGCGTGTCGGTCCCGATGTGCAGGACGTAATAAGCGTTCAGTCCGGCCCCGGACGCCGCCGTCACCCGCAGGTAAAAGGTAGCGGGAAGCGAGGGGATTCCGGGCCGAGGAGCGATGAACGTATAGTCGATGAGCGAGTCCAGGTTCGTCACCGGCGTGATATCGGTGCTCGTGGCGAGCACCGTGGTATCGGCAGCCAGGAGAGTCAGCGTCGGGTTGAGCGTCGAGCCTGAGCGGTTCGCCGTCACCTCGGCGATGATCCGGTCCCCGAAATTGGCGGTGAAGCTGTAGAAGTCGATGTCCCCCGACGGGTTGATCAATCCGCCCCGGAACTGTCCGATGGCGGCGCCGTTGGCGGTGGCCATCGTGTTGTTGCTCTCCGTCTCGGCAATCGCCTTGTTCACGTGCAGCGTGTAGAAGGAGCCCAGCCCATCGTTTGGACACATTGGATCGCTGCCAAAATCCACAACCTTCACGAAAAAATTACCCGTGGCTGGCAGCCTCTGCACGATCCGTGAGTCGTTGCCCTTGCCAGGAAAATCGTCATTTGCCGCTAGTTGCGTCGTGCCATTGGTGGAATAAAGGGTTACAACGGGATCGAGAGGACAACCATCTCCGCTGGCGTCCACATCGATGTTGACGAAGTCGCCATTGGTCCCTGGGAAGCTGAAATAATCGACGTCCCCCACCGGATTGACGATTCCAGAAGTCAGTATTTCCAGGGCCACCGGGTTCGCCGCCGGAGCGGTGTTGTTGGCCTCCGTCTCCACGGCGTAGAGGTTTCCGAGGTTGAGATTGTTACCCGAGCTGGTCGCTCCCGCAGCCACCGCCACCGACGCCGGCGAGGCGTTGCCCCCCAAATAAGTGGTGACAAACGGCGCGAAGGCATTCATGAAAAGGCTGAAGTTAAGATCCTGCTCCGCCAGCACCCCGTCCATCGGCTCCGCGTAGACCTGATAGTTCCCCGGGAAGAGACCGGTCAGCGTGTAGCTCCCGTCGCTGCGGGCGACGTCGCTGACCATCGCCAGTCCGTTGGCGTCCAGCGCGACCACGTGCGCACCGGGCACCGCCACTCCGGTGGAGGTGCGCACGGCGCCCGAGATGCTGCCCGTGGTCTGGAGGAGGTCGCCGTCTCCCGCCTGCAGGCCCGCGATGCCGGCGCCGCCGGAGGTCTCCGGATAGGTCGACGAGACCCCCAGCCGGTCGTCGGAGGAGAGCCTGCGCGCGTACTGTGTCCCGTCGGCTCCGACGGGAAACATCACGGCTCGGATCAGCCCCGCGTGATCTAACCCCTGCACGTGCCCCAGCTCGTGAGTGGCGATGCTCTGGATGTCGTACTGGCCTGCCGGGGTGGAGGCTGCGGTGGAGAAAGTGATATCTCTCCCGTTGAACAGCAGATCGGCGTCGGTGATGATCCCGCTGCTGGCGCTGAAATTGACCGCGGTGAAAGCGATGGCGGTGGTGCCCGCCGGAAAGTTGGTCCCGGTCTCGTCGAAGAAGATCGAGTTCTTCCCATCCGATGCGTTGAGCGCGGTTCCCGTCCCCACCGTCGGTGCCGCGAACTGGGAATAGCTCGTATTGATCGCGTTCCAGGTCTGCTGAGCGGCGATGATGGCGTTCGTGTCGGAGCTGTCGGGCACGTTGTCGGAGCCGGCCGAACTGATGAGCATGGGAAGCGGGAGGCCGGCCGTCGGCCAGTGGGCGGGGGGATTCGAGAAGCTGGCGCCGCGGATGACCGTGTAGCTTCCCGCCGGCCGGGCCAGGAGGACGACCGCCGCCACTACGAGGAAGACGGCACCCGCCTTGCGGGCCGCACCGGGGGAGCTCGGCCAATTCATCGCTGCGAAGCGCCTCCTTGCTCCTGCACCAGATCGCGAATGCGCTGCAGAAAATCGGTGAAGCTCCCGCCCAGGGGTTGAGCCGGGAGCGCCTTTTCCGGCTGCGCCTGCGCCCGCGCCTTCTCCGGAAGAATGGAAGTCAGGGCATCGGGCGTGAGCCCTACCACTCGCCGCTCCCCGGACGCCCCCGGGACCGGGCGGTAGGCGCCCTGGAAAATTCCCATCACCTGCGGATATCCTCCCTTGTCCTTGCCCGTGAGAAAGACCAGCACCTCCTCTTTGGCGTGGAACCTCGGGGTTCCGGGAACGTAGACCACCTGGTCCCCCACCTGCCCGCCGACCTGCCGGAAAGTCACGGAGGTCCCGTCGGGCGATCCTCCTTTGAGAAACTCCCGGCTCGAGACGGTCACGTACGTGTAGATCTGACCGCCACCCTCTTCCCACTGGCTCTTGGTCTCCTGGACCGTGCCATGGACGATGGTCGTCGAGCGCTTCACCAGCTCGGGCAGCGTCACCGGCTGCACCAGCGTCGCCCACGCGCCCTGCGCCGAGACCAGAATCATCCCCGCCGCCAGGGAAAATGCCGCGACACGCCTGGAGTTTCGCAAGGGGCTCTCCCAAAGATGGGGTTCAGAGCTTCTAATCTACCCTCCTCGCGAGCGGCATTCAAGGGAATTTCGGTTGCCCCTTTTTTCCCCTGCCTCTATACTTCGGGCAACGATCATCTCTCCTGGGGTTTCTGAGGATGGATTACGTGGTTGTGACGACGCCAGACGGGAAGACATTGCGCCGGGATCTTGACATTCCGCGCATCTCCATCGGGCGCTCGTCCAGGAACGATCTGGTCCTGGCCGATCTGTCCCTGTCGCGCGTCCACGCGGAGATTTTCCGGGAGGGCGAGCAGTTTCTCGTCAAGGACGCGGGCAGCAAGAACGGGACGCTGCTCAACGATCGCCAGGTGCTGACCCCCACCCTCCCGAGGAAAGGGGACCGGATCACTCTGGGAGGCGCCAACCTCTGGTTCAACACGGAACCTCAACAGCGAGTTGAGATCACCGACCGACCGACGCCCGTGGCCGGAACCACCGTGGTCCCCGTGGAGCAGCTCATCACCAATCCCACCGCGATGGGAAGCACGACGATCCTTCCCGAGCACCGCGGGAGCCTCCCCCTCGAGATCCTCCAAAAGGCGGGGGAGCAGCTGGTGGTCACCGCTCCCCTGGACGAGCTGCTTCACTCCATCATGGATCTGATCTTCGAGGCGTTGAAGCCCGAGCGGGGCTTCCTGATGCTCATCGACCCGAAGAGCAATCTGCTGGAGCCGAAGGTGGTGCGGGACGACAAGAAAGGAGTCAGCGAGGGGATCACTCTCTCCCGGCACATCGCCGATCTCGTGGTGAAGGGAAAGCAGTCGGTGCTCACCTCCGACGCCATGCACGATCCTCGGTTCGAGCACGGGGAGAGCATCGTGGCCCAGGGGATTCGCTCCGCCCTGTGCGTCCCCCTCTGGAACAGCCGGGAGGTCATGGGGCTCGTCTACGTGGACAGCCGCATCCAGAGCAATTCCTTCGCCCCCGCGGACCTGCGCCTGCTCTCGAACCTGGCCAACATGGCGGCGGTGAAGATCGAGAACAACCGGCTGTTCGAGGAGACCTTGGCGGTGCGCGCGCTGCAGCGGGACCTGGAGCTGGCGGCCCAGATTCAGAGGAAGCTGATGCCCCGCTCCTGTCCTCCGGTCCCGGGCTTCGACATCGCGGGGACCAACCTGCCCTGCCGCACCGTGGGCGGAGACACCTACGATTTCCTGCCCCGGGAAGGAAAGCGCGTCTGGGTAGCCGTGGGCGACGTCTCCGGCAAGGGCCTCCCTGCGGCCATGATCATGTCCCACTTCCAGGCCATGCTCCGGGGTCTCGCCGAGGCCGAACGTCCGCTGGCTCAGATCGCCGGGCGCCTCAACGACAACCTCAGCCGCACCCTCGCGACGAACCAGTTCATCTCCTTCTTCCTGGCCGAGCTGGATCCGTCCGAGGGAGTGATGCGCTACGTGAACGCCGGGCACAATCCTCCCATCAGGATCACCTCCACGGGTGAGATGGACCGCCTCAAGGGGAGCGGGCCGGTGCTGGGCGTGGTTCCCGGAGTCCACTATCCGTCCCACGAGACCGTTCTGGGTCCGGGGGACATCCTGCTGCTTTACAGCGACGGAGCCACCGAGAGCCTGAACACCACCGGAGAGGAGTTCGGCGAGGATCGGCTCATGGCCTGCCTGAGGCAGGTGGCTGCCCTGGAAAGCGAAGCCGGACTGGCGAAGCTCGAGGAGAGCATTCTCGGCTTTTGCGGCGCGGCCCCGCGATACGACGACATCACCCTGCTCCTGGTCCGCAGGACGGTCCCTTGACTTCCGCCTCCGAGAATCGCGTCACCCTCCGGGTCATCCCTTCGCCTCTCTGGCTCGCACTGAGCCTGGCGCTTTTGGCGCTCCTGGCGTGCCTGCTGGTGGGAGACCCCCTGAGGAGGGAGATGAATGCCTGGTCCCGGCTCACCACCCTGCTCCCGATGATTCTTCTGGCGGGGCTCATGGTGCTCGATTCGATCCATCGGGTGGAAATGCAGAGCGATGGCATTCGGGTCATGTCCATTGCGGGGATCCTGCTCGGAAAAATCTTTCCTCTGCTCCGCCTTCGGGGCAGGAGGGCGTTCCGGCTAACCTGGTCTTCGGTGGACGCCGTGGAGCTGCGCATCCCCCAATTCCAGTCCCCGTTCCGCCGCCATGTTCCCCGGGGCTGGCTGCAGGCGGGATCGTCCGGGCGGGTGGTCCGGATTCCGTTGGGGCACCCGCAACTTCCCCGCGCGCTGGCGCTCCTGCGCCATTTCGTGCACCCCTATTTCCTGCACCTCCCTTCGCAGGACTGGGAGGGAAAGATCCCGCCGCGACCTGCGCTGGAGCGCATGCTGCGAAGCATCGTCTTCAATCCCGCAGTCCCGGCGGAGTTCCTCGCCGAGACCGCCAGGGCCTGTCTGCTCTGGGGGAGCCAGAACCGTGCCGAGCATCTCATGGACCAGGCGCTCGCCTCCCAGGGGCCAGACGAACGCCTGCTGGAGGAATATTTTCAGCTCATGAAAAGCATGGGAAAGCACGACAAGGCCCGCGAGGCGCTGGAAAAACTTCTGGTGCTGCGGAGCTCGCCCATGGACCTGCTGGAGATGGCCGAGATGCGGCACCTGGAGGGAGATCAGAAGGGAGCTACTGAGTTCCTCCTACAGGCCGCGGAGTACCCCCCCTCGTCCGACCTGGCACACTTTCTGTTGGGCTGCCTCTACGTGCAACGGGAGGGTCTGGAACAGACTGCGCTGGAACAGTGGAAGAAGGGGCTGGATCGGGCGCAGCACCCGCAGCTTCTGGGAAAGCTTGGCGAGACCTATCGCTATCACCGGGCGCTTCTCACCACTCCCGGTTTCTTCGAGCGGGAGCACCGCAGGATTCGCTTCTGGATCTGGGCCCGCCGCTTGGGGCTGATGGGATCCGTTGCGGTGATCGCGGGCCTGGCGTGGTGGTGGATCACCCCGGGAAGCGCGTCGCCTTTCCCCGGCAAGAGCGGGCTGCTGCTGATCCTCGGTGGAATCCTGATGACCGTCGCAGCCTACCTGCGCCGTGCCGGGCGGGATTGACTCAGCGGGCGATGAGCACCAAAAGCCTTGCCACCCGCTTCCCCTCCACCTCGCCGACGACTTCCGCCCGCATCGCTGGGCTCCCCTCCTCGAGCAACGTCGCCGTGACCCGCAGCGCGTCCCCCGGTCTCACGATCCCCGTCATCTCCGCCTGATCCACGCGGAGGATTCTCCCCTCCCCCGGCTTCTCCTCCGGCGAAAGAAACGCCGTCGCCTGGCAAAGCGTCTCGAGAACCAGAGAAAAGGGGATGCCATCCATCCCTTCCAGGAGCGGCTCGTCCGCTGAAAAGACCTTCAGGACGACGCAGCGGTGGGGAGAGTTGCGTTCCACCAGCCGATCCACCATCCGGATCGGAGGGCTCTGCGGCAACATGGGAGCCTCAGGCGGCCTTCAGCGGCTTCATGGCGTATCCCAGATAGCTGATGGAGAGATCGTCGGAGACCTCGATGGCATAGGACTCCCCGCTCCCTGAGCGGGTCAGCCCGCGGAGTCCCACCGGCGTCAACCCCACGCGCTCGAGCGCGGCGCCCAGGGCTTCGGGGGTGATGAACTTGTGGAAGTCGTGCGCCCCCTTCGGCATCACCTGCTGCCGGTACTCCTGCTCCCAAATCATGAAGGTGAACGCCTCGAGTGTCTGGTTGTGGGTGAGGAAACCGAAGAACCCTCCGGGGTTCAGGGCGCGGGAGCAGGCAAACAGGGCAGCTCGGAGATCCTCGACGTGCTCCAGGACGTCCACGGCGAAGACGGCGTCGAATTCCTCCCGGAAATCCATCGCCTCGGCGAAGCCCACCCGGTAATCGATCTCCAGTCCCTGGGAAAGGGCGTGCTCCCTGGCGGTCTTGATGCTCGCGGCCGAGGGATCGATGCCGATGACCCAGGCTCCCTCCGCAGCCAGCGACTCGGAAAGGATGCCGCCTCCGCAACCCACATCCAGCACCCGCTTGCCGCTGAACCCTCCCATCTCCTCGCGGAAGTAAGCCACGCGCGCCCGATTGAGCACGTGCAACCCGCCAACCGGCCCTCGGAGGTCCCACCATCCGCCCGGCGTCTCGCGCGCCAATCTCTCGTATTTCTCGTGATCGGCGAGCCCCCGCCAGTCGGGCGCTCGGCGCGAATCGTGCCCCGAGTCTTCAGACATTGGAATCTCCCTTCGCTTGGCGTCGGCGCCTCACATGGCCAGGCCGCCGTCCACCCGCAGGCTTGTCCCGGTGACGTAAGCGGCTGCATCGGACGCGAGGTAGAGAACGGCGGCCGCCACCTCCTCGGGCCGGCCCGCACGCCTGAGAGGGATCGCCTCCAGAAGCGCTTGCCGCTTCTTCTCGGGCACGGCCTCCATCATCGCCGTCTCCACCGGTCCCGGCACCACCGCGTTCACGGTGATGCCCAGGGGGGCGACCTCGCGGGCCAGCGACCGGGTAAACGCGAGCACGCCTCCTTTGGCCGCGGCGTAGGCCGTCTGCCCTTCGTGGCCCATCAGGGCACTCACCGAGGAGAGACTCACGATACGCCCCCGTCGCTCGGCAATCATGCTCCGCAGCACGGCGCGGCAGGCGTGCCGCACGCTGTCCAGGTTGACAGCGATCATCTTACGCCACTCCGCTTCGTCCTGAAATGCCAGCAGGCCGCTGGCCGACTCACCCGCGTTATTCACGAGGACGTCGATGCGCCCTTCGCGCTGGGCGATTGCACCAACCCATCCCTCCACCTCCGCCGCCAGGGTGGAATCCACGCGGGCGAATTGGGCGATACCGCCCGCCTCACGGACCTCTCGCGCTGTTTCCTCCGCCCCCGCCGCGTCACGCAGGTAGGTGAAATGGACCCGGGCTCCGCCCTGGACCAGCCCCAGAACGATGGCGCGACCGATGCCGCGCGACCCACCCGTGACCAGCGCGACTCTGCCTGCAAAGGATCGGAGGGGCCCGCTCATCACGGCGCCTTCAGGGAGAGGACTCTTCCGTCCACTTCACGGAAATGTCCAGGTAAACCGCCACGGGATCCTTGCCTCGATGGGCGGGGGTGAACCGTAGCACTTTGGCGGCGTTCATCGCCGCCTCGTCCAGCGCTCGGTCGCCACAGGTGGCCTGAAGGGATACGTCGGTCACATGGCCGGACTCGTCGATGGTCAGGCGCAGCGCTGGCTCCTTTTCCGGCGTGAGCTCTCCTTCAGGGACGGTAGCGCGCACCACCACTTGCGGCAGCGTCAGTCCCTCGCTGCGGAAATCCACCGGAGTCCCGGGCACCTGCGAAGGGGCCAGGCGGGTCCCCCCACTGTCCATGGAGAACCGCGCCTTCACCGGACTCCCATCGAGCTGCGCGGGTGAAAACCTCCAATTCCTCTTGATCTGATCCTGCAGCTTCGCCGGCTCCGGCGTGTCCAGCCTGCCGAAGCGGACGTCCAGCACTGCGCCGCTCTCGTCCACGCAAAGATCGAGCGGCACCGCGGCGGTCTGGACCGGATCGTTACCCCGACCGGTAAGCGCCGGGGCCTTCCAGCGCACGTCCGAAGGATCCCAGGGCTTGGGCTTCCCGGGTCCCGTCAGTACTTCTCCATTCGGCCCCTCTTTCAAGGAGAGGATCTCCGGGGGGACCTTCTTGGTTTTTAGCTCCACTTTCATGACGATGCTTTCCAGTGGATTGTCCTTGAGGTCCCGAGGCTGGTTGGCAATGGTCCGGGCCACTTCCATGCCCGAGATAACTTCCCCGAAAATCGTGTATTTCCCGTCGAGCCGCGGCAGGTTCTCCAGGGCGATGAAGAACTGGCAGGAGCCCGAGTCGGGATCCGCGTCGCGAGCCATCCCCACCGTGCCCGGACGGTAGTGAAGCGCGGTGCTGAACTCCGCCTTGAGTCTCCGATCGGCCTCTCCGTCGCCATCGTTGCTCCGGTCGGAGTCCTTGGAGTTGGGATCGCCCCCCTGGATGACGAAATGGGGGATCACCCGATGAAAGGTCGTGCCGTCGTAGAAGCCCCGGCGGATCAGCTCCTTCACATAGGCCACGTGTCCCGGGGCGGCCCTTTCCAGGAAGCGGAAGGCAATATCCCCCCTTCCTGTATGCACCACCGCCACCTCTTCCTTGGTCGCCGCGAAGGCAGGCACCGCCAGAAGAGCCATCCCTGTGACGAGCCCTGCCCAGGGGGAGCGCGCGTGCCTTCTTGGCCGCCTCGCTGCCTGATTCATCCTGTATTGTCTCCGTCGCAGTCTTTTAGCCCAACCAGCGGGGCAAAGCAAATCCCGTGCTGGAGGGAACTATACCTTCTGCCGGAGGGCCGTCAGCAGTCGGTCCAGGGCATTGGCGAAACGCTGGCGGTCCGAGTTCGAGAACTGGGCGGGCCCGCCCGTCACCAACCCTTCCGCCCGAAGCCCCTGAAGAAGGTTCCGCACCGACAGCCTCTCCCCCACGTTCTCCTCGGTGTGGACGTCGCCCCGTGGGTCGATGGCCACGGCCCCTTTCACTACCACTTTCGCCGCCAGGGGGATGTCGGCTGTGATCACGATGTCCCCTTGCTCCACCCAGAGCGCAATGTGGGCGTCCGCGGCATCGAGCTCCTTTCCGACTCGCACGCTCGTGATGAGAGGGGAGGGGTGGGGCGCAATCGCCCGGTTGGCCACGAAGGTAACGGGAACCTGCAAGCGCCGGGAAGCCCGAAAGACGATGTCCCGGATGGCCTGGGGACAGGCATCGGCATCCATCCAGATTTGCAGGAATCACCTCCCCGCCGACGCGCCTGTAACCGCTTCGACGAAGCCGTGGCTCGAGACACGCAGCTGCTGGCCGGTCCAGCCCTCCTGATCTTACGCTTTCCCTCTGGGATTGTGGATGGCTCAGGAGGCGGTTCTCACCTTTCGAGCGACCGCCAGGCACAGAAGGCCGAAGCAGACAGCCACAGCTGCTTCCCTCGCCGAAGCCCCTCGGGGCCACACGTACCCGAAGACCTCGAAGTCGAAGGGGGCAAAGAGCCGATAGAGATGCAGGCTCCCAATCAGCAAATGCAGCGCCCCTGTGAGGGCCGCCGAAGGGCGACGAACCCCCGCGCGGACGATGGCCGCGAGGTTCAGACTGCTCAGCAGCGCATAAATCAGGAGGACCACCAGGCTTTCCGCCGCCGAGAATTGCCACGAGCCCACCCTGAAGCTGCTGCCCGTTTCGAGGCGATAGTAGTGGCATGACGCGTGGGGGATCCAGGAGCAGGCGGCCAGCGCAAAGAATGGGGCCGTCCAGCGCACCGGGCGGCGCGGCGCATCAATCCGCGCCCGGGTAGCCATAGCTGTGGTCCCCCGGTGAGAGAGATTCGGCCCCTGTCAGGGGCGGGTTGTCACAGGGCCCGGTAGGCGGCCGCCAGCTGGTCAGCGAAGGTTTCGAAGGGCGTGGGCATGGTCGTTCTCTTGTTGCGCCCCTCCAGCGGTCGGATCCTTCCGGCGTTGATGGCCTGGCACATCTCCACGATCGCCTCGGCCGTACCGCGTGAGAACCCCATCGGGATGAGCGCGCCCACGAAGTCGACGTCGGCAAATTGGACGTACTTCAAGTCCGGCTTCCCGATTTTCTCCCCCAGGATTCGCGTGACCTCCGCCAGCGTGTAGTCCCGCGGCCCCAGCAGCTCCCGCACGCCGGTACCCCGGAACTCGCCGCGGTCGAGCTCGTCCGCAGCGGCTGCGCCGATGTCCCGGGTCGTGGTCATTGCCAGCGCCACGTCCGGCTTGATGACCCCGCCGTTGATCCCCTGGCTCTTGATGAGCCCCAGGGAGCCGAAGAGATTCTCGTAGAAGTAGGCGGGCCGGAGAATCAGCAGGTCCACGCCCAGAGTCTTGAAGCGCTCCTCCAGGTCGTGCAGCCCCAGGATGGGGCCGGTTCCGTCGGCAAGCTCGCCGCCGAGGCTGCTCAGGAAAACCACCTGCCGGACACCCGCCTGCCGGACCGCCTGGCCGATGGAATCGCCGAATCGCTGATAGTAACTTCGCACATCTTCCTGACGGTAATCGGGTGGCACCATGGCGTAGATCGACTCCGCGCCACGGAAGGCGGAGGTGAGAAACGCAGCATCGGTCGCGTCCCCCACAGCCACCTCGGCTCCGCGCTCTCGCAGCGAGCGCAACCGCTCTGCGCTTCGGCCGATCACCCGGGTTTTGTTCCCCGCGCCCAGCAGCTTTTCCGCGACCACCTTTCCCGTGTTTCCAGCGGCACCCAACACTGTAATCATGGCAAGCTTCTCCTTGTCTGACGTTTGACCTGGATCCGATGACCCTCTTCGCGCTCCGGGGGTCCCTCGCCCCGTCGCTCCTCAAACTCACCTTGAGCGAGGGGAATTCCCGCCGCCCTCTTCGAGCAACCTCGTCGAAGCGCCTCCTAACTCCGCCTCGAGTCGTGGTCGTTCTCGGGCTCCTCCGGCTGGATACTGTGGTGCTCGTGCAGGACTTTCCACTTCCCGTCCTTTTGTTCGAGGACGAGAGTCGAGGCACCGGCCAGCTCCTCCCTGCCGAGGCCCGATTTATGGGTGATGTTGACGGGCACCACCACCAGGGCGTGGTCCCGGCCCAGGGGGACGACTTCCATGGTGCCCGGAGCCCAGTGGTATTCCCCGGCGGTGCCTGCGACCTTGTCTGTCTCGAGCCGGATCGCTTCCCAGCCGCGCAGGATGTCACCCTCCATCACCGAGGTTGCTCCCGGGTCTACGGCGCTCTGGACCGCGGCGGTCGAGTTTCTGGAACCGATGGAACAGGCCCCGAGGCCCGCGACGAAGATCATCGCTCCGATCGCTTTTGCCATGGGCCGCATGGTGGCTCACCTCCCAGGATGGCCTAAGATTAACGCGCGGGGAGCCCGCGCCGCCTGCTGTGATTTCGTATGACCTCGCCGCACTCCGGATGCCTGCATGAGGGGTCGAACACCAGGTGGTTTTGCTCGTTCCGCCCACGACGCCTCGCCGGGTATTTTGACCTCGGCATCCCGACCCACCACGGTCGTCCATTCCCGCACCTGCCAGCTCTTGACCAGGCCGTTCTGGACGTAGGGATCCTCTGCCGCAAACGCTTCAGCCGCGGCGGGCGAGGAGCCGCGGAAGAGCAGAACGGCTCGATCGACGGGATCGGCCAGCGCGCCTCCCAGCACGAGCTCGCCGCGTTCCACCGCCCGCCGCGCGTATTCGCGGTGCGCCGCCCGGAAGCGGCCCCGCCGTTGGGCGTAATCTTCGACGGTACTGTAGAAGAGCAGATAATACCTGCCCAGCCTGCCCTGAAGACGCACCGGCCGCGAGGTTTATCCGCACCATCTTCTCCAGCTGCGGCGACGGCTTCGACGGATCCGGTCCCTTCGCCAGAGCCGCGAGGTCGCGAGCCACCTGCACCGGCGTCATCAACAGACCCCACGGGAAACCCCACCAACCCAGAACCAGGGAAAAGACCGCATCGCCCGCCTGCCTTTTCGCAGCACAGGATCGACAGGATATCCGCGGCCTGCTCTGCCATGACGTCATCACGAGGGCCGACCAGACCCGGTGGCTCACGTGAACGTCGATGGGACCCGGGCCCCCGCACTTCGGACAGCGCCCCTGGTGAACTGACCAGACTCGTTCCTGAACCAGGTTGTCGGGCAGCTGGCGGGAGCTCGCCAGCAGGAGGCCTCCCGCGCTGCATTGATCACTGCAAAATCGGAGATCACCCTGCAGTTTGCCTCCGAACAGGATGGTGGATCCACAGGTATCGCACCGAGCCATGTGCTGCGACCTGCCTTGGGAACTCCACGACGGGACGCCTGTCTCTCGTGCGCTGGTGGAATCCGGCTGCCGTCACCCGCACCGCCTGCGCCCGCCATTTTTGCACAACCCGCGAGATACCGCGCAGTCAGGTGCCGCGATCCTGTCGGGAAGGTTCGCCTGGGGGAGCCCGGGAACTTGAGCGCCCCCTAGGCCGACTAACCCGACGTGAAGCCTGAACCGACCTGCCCAAGAGCTTCCGCGCGCCTGGGGGAAGCGTGGTCTGGGACGTGGGCGTCTGACTGGAGATCCTGAAGCATTCACCCGATGAGGAGGCCGAAATGCCGCTCCGACGCGCCGGAATCCCGAGGAATCTCGCCCTGGGTCTTGCACTGTTCTTTATCGGAATGCCCGTCTGCGTGGCCGGCCTATGCAATCCGCCTGATCAGGGCTTTGGGTCGCTTCCACCTTCGCCGCCCTGGTTCGACCAGGACATCGGTTCCATGGGAGGGTGCGCCGAGTACAACAGCTCCTCCGGGACCTTTACGGTGAAAAGCGTGGGAGGATTCATCCCTTTGACCACCACTGATTCCCTTCATTTTGCTTACCGGGCCTTCACCGGCGATTTTGAGTTCATCGCACGATTGACCGGGCTCGGTGCGGGAACCCAAGACAATTTCGCAGGGTTGATGGTTCGTGAATCAGGCGCAAGCAGTTCACGCCACGCCACGCTGATGTATACCAACAGGAGCGGGCAGTTCGCAGGCGAAAGTGTAACGGCCCGCTGGAGGGCCTTCACGGCCGAGAGGGTTCTCGAAGGGGCTTATCGGCTCACGGAAATCCCCGGAATCCCTCACTACCAAAAGCTGGTGCGGTACCAGGACCAGATCACCTTCTATGAGTCCACCGATGGAATCGATTGGAAGTGGGTCGAAGGAACGACCCTGGCCGGATTGGCGACCAATTTGAACGTGGGACTGGCAGTGTGGTCCCGCGATGGCTCCCTGGTGGACGGCACCTTCGACAACGTCAGCCTGAACGCTCTGACCCTGCCGTATACAACTTCCTGGGTCGGCAACTCCCTCCCCGGCGGCGGGTCGCACGTGCCCCAGGACGTCCTCGCCATGTACGTCGATCCCACCAACGGCAACCTCTATACGAACACGATTTGGGACGAAGGGGGCGCGGAGGTCTCCGTCTTCGACACGAACGGCAAATATGTCCGGAGCATGGACGACACGCACAACCACGGAGGGGATCACGCCGTCACGTCCAACGGGAACTATGTCTACGCGGCGATGACGCTGCAACCCTATTACGTCGTTCGGCGCTACAACTTGAACGGCACTCCGGCCCCGTGGTCGGGCGGCGGCGGACCCGATGGGAGCATGCTTATCGTTCCCGATGTCCTGAACCCCACGACGGACCACCTTCGCGGCCTGGCGATCAATCGGCGCACCGGAGGCGCCTACACCAACCGCCTCTATGTCAGCGACCCGGCAGCGGGCATGGTCCGCATCTACCAGGAGAACACCGACAACACAATCCATTGGATCACTAGTTTTCCCCTGGCGCGGCCACGCGCCATCGCCATCAACCCGGTCGACGACGCCGTGTGGGTCATTCAGGCGGATGACCCCTCCTTGTCGGGGAACCAGTCGGCCGTGCTCCACTTCACCGCAACGGGTGGAGCCCTCCCGCACGACACCATCCCCCCCAAGAAGGGGTCGACGATCAACTTCGGCGTCCCCACGGCTCTGACGGTCCGGTCCGACGGCAAGGTCTGGGTCGCGGACGACGGGCCGAATCAGCAAATCAGGATTTTCAGCTCCACCGGGATCCTCTCGAGCACCTTTGGCGATGCCGGTGGTATCTATTCGATTGCCGGAATGAGCAAGAAGGGGGAGGTCCGGCCCACGAAATTCAACGGCCCCACGGGGATTGGCCTGGATAATAACGGCAACATTTGCGTCGCGTGTGACGGAGTGGAAGTCCAGGGGGGCGGCACCGCGGGCTCGGTCGAAGGGGGCACCGGGACCGAGCTGAGAAAATTCGACGCCGCCACCCACAATCTGCTCTGGGAGAAGTACGGCTTGGCGTTCGTGGACACCACCGACGTGGATCCCGCGACGGATGGCCTAGATCTTTTCGACCGGCAACGGCATTACGAGATGGACTACTCGCAGCCTGCCGGCCAGCAGTGGAAGTACAAGGGCCTCACGTTGGACCGGTTCAGCTACCCCAACGACGGCCGTCTCCATCAACTGGAAACCTCCTTGGGGCCGGCCATCGTGCGCCGTCTCCCGCCGGGGGATAATGCCAAGAGGATCCTTTTCCTCACCACGCAGTACGGCGGCTTCCTGGCCATCTATCGATTCGATCCCAACAGCGAGATCGCCATTCCCTCCGGTCTGCTGATGAGTGCGAATCCTGGGGGGGTCTGGCCGCCGAACCGTCTGCCCGGAACCGGTCAATCTGGAGGGATTTTGGAAGCGGCGACCCGATGAAAGACGGAAACGGCAATATGGACGCGGGGGAGTACACGCCGGACGGTCCGGCTCAACCTGCGATATCGAACTGGTCGGTGGACGACAGCGGCGATATCTGGTCCGCCTCCCCGGCGGGCGCACCGGCGATTCGACATTACCTCTTCAAGGGGCTGGACAGCAAAGGCAACCCCGTCTATTACGGCACCAACAATGCACCCTGTCCGAATCCGGGTCCTGACCCACCACGGTGCGTGGAAGAATTCCAGACTCCGTCGGAATTCGGGGCACCGAGCTCCTACTGCAATGCGACCGGAGATCCGTGCACGGGTGTGATGCGCGCCTATTACGTCCCCTCCTCGCACACGATGTATCTCAGCGGCTTCCCACCGGCTCTTCCCAAGCTTCCCGCGGAAGATCAATACACCACGCTTGGACGTGAGATCGCCCGTTATGACAACTGGGACCAAAACTGCCCCACCGGTACGGAAAGGAGTTGCGCTCCTGTTTGGTCGATCACCGATCTGCCCTATCAGATGACATCGCCCTACGACAACGTGGCCCGGTCCATGGACCTCACCTGTGGCCGTTTGCTCGTGGGGATCCAGGCCGTCGCGCCTAATCAGTTCTTTCCGGAAGTGCGGGTCTACGACACTGCGAACGGCGCCCTCCTGGATCGACGGAGGCCCGGGCCCGAGGTGGCCGGAAAAAGCGGGCAGAACATCAATCCCGCGGGGATGAACGCATTCCAGCGGTCGAATGGAGAAATCCTGGTCTTCATGGAAGAGCTTCTGAACGCCAAGTGGAATTCATTCTTCCTTGTCCGAGGCTCTCGGCGGCGTTAGACTCTGTCCGGTCCCAAGAGGAGAAAAAAGCGGTTCTAAGGAGGAACGCCCATGACGTACATCGATGTCGTCCGCGCTTGGAAAGATCCGTCGTACAGAGCCTGTCTCGGCCCCGAGGAGCTTGCACTCGCTCCACCCAACCCGGCTGGCATGGTGGACCTGAGCGACGACGAACTCAAGAGAGCCTCGGGGGTCAACGGTGCCGTCGGCACTACGGCCATCGATTGCACCGAGTACACTTTCCGCCGCTTTCGGTGCTGCCCGAAGCCCTGAGGGCCGGCAACGGCATCGGCTTGACATTCACCGGTCCCGAGTCAAGCGAGCGCCGGGGAATGATACCCCTCAAGAGAGAGGAGGAGGTCGACGAGCAGGAATCCATCGTTTGCGGCTTGGCGGCAAGCCTCCCAGCTTGACCGGGAGATCGGCAAATCGGTGAACGACCAAGCCGGTTAGACCGGACGATCAAAGAGCTCGACGGCCCAGATCCAGGTGCCGCCCACCCAGCGGCGTCTCAGGCCCGCCCGCTCCAGCACCCCGGCCATTGCCGCCGGCGGGTGCACATACGCCCGGAACGCCCGGCCCAGCAAACGCTGCACGGCATTCACCACCGCCACGAAGGCGCGGATGGGCCAGCGCTGCCGAGGGTAGCTGAAGGCCACGAGGTGTCTCGAGTGCGCCGCGGCGGCGTCCAGCAGGCGGCGGTAGTCCGGGTCGCAGCAAACCACCCGGTCGAGAGTCACGACATCGGCCATGGGAACACTCTCCGCCACAACCGCGAAGTCGCCATGCTGGAAGTCGACCCGCTCCCGGTGGCCGCGGCGCGCCGCCTCCGCTGCCGCGACGGCCAGATAGGCCGCCGATGCATCCACCTGGACCGCACGGCCGAAGCCCCATTCCAGGAGCAGGTGGTGAACCACCCCGATTCCCCCGCCGATATCCAGCACCGCCGGTTGCGGTGGGAGGGGATATGCCTGAATGGCCGCGATCAACTGTCTCGTGCTGGCGTCGGGGCCCCGGCGCTCAAAGCGCCGGAGATCTCGCCGCGCACTGCGCTCATTGAACTGCTGATTCGTGGCCCGGCAATGACAGTAGCTCATCCGATGCTCAAGAGGAGGGCCGCATTCGGTGAGGGACGCTTTGCCTCCGAGTCGAGGCTAGTGCGTCGTGCAAGGCCTGTCAAGAGTGTGAAAAAGGCGGGGCCGGCTCTTCCGGACCTATGGGAATTCGGGCCGGGGACAAAGCGGGGGGATGATGCGCGAATCCTGGTTGCTGGCGTTGGGGTTTGTGGGACAGGCGATGTTTGCAGGGAGGTTTGGGGTGCAGTGGTGGGCCTCGGAGCGGCAGGGACGGAGCGTGGTGCCGCTTTCCTTCTGGGTGCTGAGCGTGGCGGGCGGCGTGCTGATGCTGGGCTATGCGCTGCTGCGGCGCGACCCGGTGTTCGTCTTGGGGCAAGCGGGCGGGCTGGTGATTTATGTCCGCAACTTGATCCTGATCCGCCGGGCCATGTTGGAGGGAGGAATGCCCGCGGCCGGAGCATGAGCAGCGATTCCGCCCTATCGCTTACCGGCGGCTAGCGCATCCCTGATCACTCCTCCCTTGTCGTCGAAGGCCTGCAGCGCCGGCGCGTCTCCACCCTTGACACTGAAGACAGCGCGCGACCGGCCGCTGGCATCATTGAGCTGCAGCAGAGTCTGGCCGTCCTTGTCGGTCATGAACAAGGCCCGTTCCCGATGCTGTTCGACGTCCGCGGAGATCATGATGCCGGCGAAGCCGGAGGTCGGATTGACGGCGGCCACAATCGCCTCGCCGCCTGGAAAGTCCAGCCCCCATCCCACCTGCCCGTTCTCGAAGACACCGAATCCGCCGCGTTCGTCTCCGTTCGGGTCATTCACCATGAGCCCCGTGGCGGGGCTCATGCGTGTCTGCACCTTGGAGCCCATCTGCGGCCCCCCCACGTGGCCCACCTGCAGCCGATCCGATCCGTCGGGGCCCAGCACGACCATCCCCGTCATCTCGTCGGTGCGCTTGCGACCCGGGACGGCGGAGATCGGCGCTCCCAGCAGAATCCGCGGTCGGCCCTGTTCATCCTCGAGGACGATGGCACGCACGCGGAGCACGGGGTCCGAGTTTCCGCTCCGGGTCGGGGAGCGCGGGCCCAGCGTGCAGCCAAGCACGACCAGGCCCAGCCCCCCCAGCAAGGACGCCGCTTGAGTGAATCGAGCTCTTCGTTCCAGTCGTTCGATGCGCCGGTGCAGGGAGTCGACAACCTCTGGCTCCATGGAGACCTCCTTCGGGACGATAAAATGCGGGCGTCATCTTACTATGAGGGAAACGATCGCCCGAGAGTTCCCCGGGCCCGTTCGGTTGACAGTTCCTGCGGCGGACCTAATAATGAACCGCCACAATTGAGAATGATTATCAATTTTGCCGGGGAGGGGCCGTGAACGCGGCAGGCCGCTTCGCACGCTATCTTTCCACCAACCGCCTGAAGATGACCCGGACCCGCCGGGCCATCCTGGAAGAGATCCTCGCCATCCGCGGGCATTTCACTGCCGACGATCTCTTGGCCCACTTCCGCCGGCGCGGGCGGGACGTGGCGCCGGCCACGCTCTACCGGACGCTGGCGCGACTGGTGGAGGCGGGGCTGGTCCACCGGATCGACATGGCGAAAGGACAGGCGCGCTATGAACCGATGTTCGGTCGGCACCATCACGACCACATGATCTGCGTGTCGTGCGGGAAGATCATCGAGTTCGAGAACCGCACCATCGAGCGGATCCAGGCCGACGTCTGTCGCCGCAAGCGGTTCACGCTCGTCGAGCACACCCATCAATTGCGTGGACACTGCGCCCAGTGCTCGCAAAATGGCACCCCCGCCGCGCGCCCGCGCGGAGCCTCCTGAGGAGTCGATGTTCGAAGCGCTGGTCGTGACGCTCCGCGAGGGAGTGGAGGCCGCACTGGTTGTGGGCATCATCCTGGCCTATCTGAGGAAGACGGGCCGCGCGCGACTGGAGCGAGCCGTCTTCTACGGACTGGGCACGGGGGTCGCCGCCAGCCTCGTCTGTGGCGTCGTCTTCGCGCGCCTCGGGATCACGGAGGAGGCGTACGAAGGCTGGCTGATGCTGCTGGGCTCGCTGTTCGTCGTTTCGATGGTTTACTGGATGTGGCGTACGGCGAAGGGACTCAAGCGCGAGATCGAGCATCGGGTGGAGGCCATCGCCTCGCGCTCTTCGGGGCCGGTCGCCGCGGGGCTGTTCGGCTTGACCTTCCTGCTGATCCTGCGCGAAGGAGTGGAGACGGTTCTGTTCCTGGGCGCGGTCAATCTGACGACCGATTCGCTCCTGGCCTGGTCTGGAGGCGCGCTGGGACTGGTGCTCGCGGTCCTGTTCGGCGTCGCCTTCGTGCGCGGGACGGTCCGAGTAGACCTCGGGCGCTTCTTCAAGGTGACGGAAATCGTGCTGTTGTTGCTGGCGGCGCAGCTCTTCGTCGGCGGCCTGCACGAGTTCGGCGAGCGGGGGAGCCTGCCCGTGGGGCGGGAGGAGATGCGGATCATCGGCCCCATCGTGAAAAACGAAGTGTTGATTATCGTGTCACTGCTGGCCCTGCCCCTCATCATCCTCTTGGTTCCGGGTCGCGAGGAGCGCGCCAGGCGCGGCGCCGCGCAGGAGCTGGAGGGGCCGCAGCGCCGCCTGGCGTTGGCGCGGCTGCGGCGCGAGACGCTGTGGCGGCGCCTGTTCGCCACGGCGGGGACGATCATCATCGCGTCGCTCACCGTCTCTTACGCTTTCTCGCGGCTGCCTCGCGGGATCGATCCGCCCGCGCTGCTCAGCCCCCAGGGAGGAGAGCTGCGGCTGGCCAAGGCCGGGCTGGACGACGGACACCTTCACCGCTTCGGGATCGCGCTGGATTCGACCGTCGTCCGCTTCATCGTGATGAAGGCGAATGACAAGCTGGTCCCCGCCTTCGACGCCTGCCAGGTGTGCGGTGCCAGCGGTTACGTGGAGATGAAGGGGCGGCTGGTGTGCCTGGCCTGCGCCGCGGACATCAACCGCGCGACACTTGGGGTCGGAGGAGGCTGCAATCCGATCCCTCTCCCCTACCGGGACGAGGGGAGCGAGCTGGTGATGAGCCTGACGGACCTCAAGGCGCGACTCGAGATGTTCCGGAGTACGCCCGCGGTGGTGTCGCCGCCCACGGTGAACTGACTCGGGAGGCAGCGTGTTCCTGCGAATTCTCGGCGATTCTCTGTTGCGGCAGAAACGACGGAAGGTGGTCGTGTTGGCGGCCGTGACCCTCGGCACCACCGTCGCGGCCGCGCTGGCCGATATGGCGCTGGACGTGGGGGATAAGATGAGTCGGGAGCTGAAGTCATTCGGCGCCAATCTGGTGGTGGTCCCCTCGCAAGGGAGCAAAGAAGTGCGAGTGGCGGGAGAAGACGTCACGCGCCTGCGACTCCCCTCCTACCTCACGGCCGACGACCTCCTGAAGGTCAAGGACAATTTCTGGAAGAACAACGTCCTCGCCTTCGCCCCGGTGCTGGAGGCGCGGGTCAAGGTGAGCCGAGGGACCGCACCGCTGCTCGGCACCTGGTTCGCGCGGCAGGCGCGGCTGGCGTCGGGCGAACGGTTTCTCACGGGGATGAAGAGCCTGAATCCCACCTGGAGCGTGCAAGGGAGCTGGCCGGAGGATCTCGATCCCGGCCAAATCCCGCAAGGGTCGCCGCCGGCACTGGTCGGCGCCCGGCTCGCCGCGCGCCTCGCCCTGGTGCCCGGCTCCAAGCTGGAAGTCACGGCGGACGGCGGGAGCCTCCCGTTCACGGTGACCGGCATCCTGCGAGGCGGAACCGACGAGGAGGACGCGATCCTCGTGCCCCTGGAAGCGGCGTGGAGGGTTACGGGCCTGACCGGCAAGATCTCGCGAATCCCCGTGAGCGCTCTCACGACGCCGGAGAACGCCGTCTACGAGCGGCTGGGGAAGAATCCGCAGGAGCTTCCTCCCCAGGAGTTCGAGAAATGGTCCTGCACGCCCTTCGTCTCCTCCATCGCTTACGAGATTGGGCGGGCGCTGCCCGGTTCGAAGGTGCGGGTGGTGCGGCGGGTGGCCGATTCCGAAGGGAAGATTCTGAACCGGGTCTCCACGCTCATGACACTGCTCGCCCTCATGGCGGCGCTCGGCGCCGCGCTGGCGGTCGCCAGCGCGCTGACCGCGGGGGTTCTGGAGCGGAGACTGGAGTTCGGCCTGCTGAAGGCACTGGGCTCGGGAAACGTCGCCGTGGTGGGCTTGCTCATGGCGGAGGCGGGGCTTCTCGGGGTCGCGGGCGGGCTGATGGGGGCCGGCGCCGGCGCGCTGCTGGCGCGGTGGCTTTCACTGTCGCTCTTCGGCTCGGGGGTATCGATCCGGCCGCTCTCGATTCCGCTCGCCGTGGCCGCAGCGCTGGCCATCACGTTCTTGGGGTGCCTGCTGCCGGCGCGGCGGCTGCTGCGCCTGCACCCCTTCGAGATGCTCCGTGGCCTCTAAGAAGAGGCTGCGAGCCGACCCTCGGCGCATCAAGACTTCCGCCCGCTTCCTGCTGCGATCGCTCTCCTTGAGGCACACCTCCTTTCTCCTGGCGCTCCTGGCGGTAACGGTGGCTGCGACGCTCACTGCCGCGCTTCTGGGTCTGAAAGCGGACCTCCATAAGAAGATGTCGGGAGAGCTGAAGGGATACGGGCCGAACCTGCTCATCCTCCCCGCGCCGGGGACGAATCCCGCGGCCCTGGAAGAGTCCTCGCTGCTCGAGCTGCCGGCGGTCCTCCGGAAAGCCGGGATCGAGAATAGTGTGGGTCCCTCCGGGATGCTCCTCGCCGCCGGCGCGCTGCGTTCATCGAAGGCCGGCGCCGAGTGGGCCGCCGCCACCCTGGTGGGTGTCGATTTCGACTCTCTCCCGCAGCTGAATCCGGCCTGGAAGCTCGAGGGAGCCTGGCCGGCACGCGGTGCCATCGGTTGTGTTGCGGGCGGCTCGCTCGCGGAGCGGCTGGGAGTCCCATCCGGCGCGACGCTGGAAGTCAGGCTCGACCGCGAGAGCTTCCCGTGCCCGCTCACAGGCCTCCTGAGCACCGGGGAGTCGGAGGAAGAGGAAGTTTTCGTCCCGCTCGCGCTCCTTCAAGAGAGGGCCGGAATGGCAGGGCGGCTGTCGCTTGCAGCGCTGTCGGTGGAGGCGGGCGCCAACGAGCTGACCCGCGCGGCGAGGGGTGTCGAGAAGGCGATACCGGGGGGCCAGGCCCGCGTCGTCTGGCAGGTGGCGGCCGCGCAGGGAGCGCTCCTGGGCAAGCTCGACCGGCTGGCGATCTCGCTCTCCGTTGCCGTGTTCCTGCTGTGCGGATTGACGGTCATGACGACCCTTCTCTCCCTGGTGCTGGAGCGGGAGCCGGAGATCGGGCTCATGCGCTCGCTGGGCGCGGGGGACGGGGAGATCCTGCTGATTTTCGCAGGCGAGGTGACGCTATTGGGTCTGGTGGGCGCCACGCTGGGTATTGTCTTGGGGATGGGAGCGGCCCGGCTCGTGGGCCATCATCTCTTCGGGACGGAGACTGTCCCGCGCCTGGTAGTCGTCCCGCCGGTGGTGGCCGTTTCGCTCGGCATCTGCTGGATCTCGGTCCTCCTGCCGCTGCGCCGCGCGCTCACCATCCAGCCCGCCGAAGCTTTGCGAGGAAATTGATGTCCTTCGTCGTCGTGGAAAGCGTGACGCGCCGGTACGACCGCCAGGTGAAGGCGCTGGATAAGGTGAGCCTGGAAATTCACCCCGGCGAGTGGCTGGCGGTGATGGGGCCTTCGGGGTCGGGCAAGACGTCGTTGCTGAACCTCCTGGGTGGGCTGGACGTGCCTGACGAGGGGCGAATCGTGGTCCACGGAGTGGACCTCTCCGCCTTGAGCCGGCCCGAGCGCATCCGCTACCGGCGCGAGTCGGTGGGGCTGGTTTTCCAGCAGTTCCACCTCATCCCCTACCTCACCGCTCTGGAGAACGTCATGCTCGCGCAGTACCTGCACAGCATGGCCGACGAGCCGGAGGCGGCGCAGGCGTTGGAGTCGGTGGGACTGGGTGATCGGCTGCAACACCTCCCCGCGGCGCTCTCGGGCGGCGAGAAGCAGCGGGTCTGCATCGCCCGGGCGCTCATCAACCGGCCCGCGCTGGTGCTGGCCGACGAGCCCACCGGCTCGCTGGACGAGGCGAACGAACGGACGGTGCTGGACCTGTTCCGGCGGATCCACGAGCGGGGCCAGGCGCTGGTGATGGTGACGCACGATCCCAGTGTCGGACGGTTGGCGGACCGGCAGATCCAGCTGCAGCACGGACGCGTGGCGGGAGAGTTCCTTCCCCCTCGCGAGACGGAAGAGGACCTCGATGAGGTGCTGGAGTATCTCTGGATGAAGCTGGAGGGGGACGAGGCGGCCCACGAGGTGTGCGGGCGCGGCTACCGGATGGCGACGCCGCCTCTCCTGGAGCGGATGCGGGCGCTGGGAATTCTGGCGCCGGGTTCCGAGCTGGCCCTCACGGAATCGGGGCATCAACGTGCCGAGAGCCTCATCCGCCGCCAGCGGCTCGCCGAAACCCTCTTCACGCAAACGTTTCAGATGCAGGAGCACCAGGTGGAAGAGGAGGCCTGCGTCTTCGAGCACATCCTCTCCCCCGCGATGACCGACTCCATCTGCACCTTCCTCGGCCACCCCAGATCTTGCCCCCACGGCAAGCCGATCCCCCGCGGCGCCTGCTGCATGTCAGCGGGCCAGGTTACGGCCGCTCCTCACTCACACCGCTCCTGAACCTGGAGCTCCGCCGGTTACACCAGCACCATGCTGCAGCGAGCCGAGCCGTCCGCTAGGCTACTGTTTTATCGTGGGCAGGCCAGGGAAAGCGCCCGGGGCGTACTGGGTCCCGCGTGACCTGCACCGATGAGTCGATCTCGCGCCGGAAGGCCCAACAGTGCTCGGCTTGGTGGGTAGGCCAGACACGCGGCGAGCCGGAGGGCCAGAAGGGGGGCTCGCATGGCGGATTCAATTCTACGCCTCGCCCACGGCGCCGCGCCGCATTTCGGAGTTCCACTTCCAGATCTCGTAGATGGGCGGGTAAACCAGCAACTCCAGGATGAAGCTGGTCACCAAACCGCCGACCATGGGGGCGACCACTCGCTTCATCATGTCGGCGCCGGTCCCTACCGACCACATGATCGGCATGAGCCCCATGAAGGCGGCGGTCACCGTCATCATCTTGGGACGGATCCGCTTCACCGCGCCATGGATGATTGCCTCCCGGAGGTTTTCCCGGGTCCTCATCCTGCCGGCCCGCTGCGCGTCATGGTACGAGAGGTCGAGGAAGAGCAACATGAACACGCCGGTCTCGGCGTCAAGGCCCATGAGCGCAATCATCCCCACCCAGGTCGCGATCGAGACGTTATAGCCGAGAAGGTAGAGCAACCAGACGGCGCCGATGACGGAGAAGGGAACAGCCAGCAGCACGATGCCTGCCTTCACGGCCGACTTGGTGTTCATGTAAAGCAGCATGAAGATCAGGAAGATGGTGATGGGGAGGACGATCTTCAGTCGCTCTCTCACGCGGAGCATGTTCTCATACTGGCCGCTCCACTGCACCGAATAGCCCGTGGGGAGCGATACTTTCTCCGCGACAATCCGTTTCGCCTCCTCCACGTAGCTCCCGACGTCCCGGCCGGCCAGGTCTACATAGACGTAGCCAGCGAGCAGGCCGTTCTCGTCCCGGATCATGGCGGGGCCGGTGGTCATCCGGATGTCGGCGATCTGGGCCAGGGGAATCTGGGCGCCGGAAGGAGTCGGGACCAGCACTCGCTGTAACGCCGTCAGGTTGTCCCGCATCTCCCGGGCGTATCGGACGTTCACGCTGTAACGCTCACGCCCTTCCACCGTGGTGGTGATCGACTCCCCACCGATGGCCGACTGAATCACGCTCTGCGCGTCCTGCACCGTCAGCCCGTAGCGCGCCAGGTCCTCCCGTCGCAGGTCGAAATCCAGGTAGTACCCGCCCGCCGTGCGCTCCGCGAAGAGGCTGCGCGTTCCTCGCACTCCACGCAGGCTGCTTTCCACTTCGGCGCCGATCCGCTCGACGACCGTCAGGTCGGGCCCGTAGATCTTCAGCCCCACGGGGGTGCGGATGCCGGTGGTGAGCATGTCCGTCCGATTGCGGATCGGCATCGTCCAGATGTTAGGCACGCCCGGGAACCGCAGCTTCCGGTCCAGCTCGTCGATCAAATCCTCCCGGGTGATCCGGTCCCACCAGATGTGTCGCAGCGGACGCTGGAGCCACCCGGGCCAGCGGGAGTAGAACCGCCGCACCGGTCGCCACCGGTCGTGGGGCTTGAGTAGGATGGTCGTCTCAAACATGGAGAGCGGCGCCGGGTCGGTGGAGCTGTCTGCCCTACCGGCCTTTCCGCCACTCGGGCCAGTCGGAGTAGAACCGCTTCACTCTTCGCCACTGGTCGTGGGGCTTGAGCAGAATCGTCGTCTCGAACATGGAGAGCGGAGCCGGGTCGGTGGAGGTATCGGCCCTGCCGGCTTTTCCGAAGACTCGCACCACCTCGGGCACCTCTTTGATCATCTCGTCCATGGTCTGGACGAGCTTTTCCGCTTCGGTCACCGAGAGTCCCGGCACGGTCGTCGGCATGTAGAGCAGCGACCCCTCGTCAAGCGGCGGCATGAACTCTGAGCCCAGTCTGAGGTAAACGGGGACCGTGGTGGCCACCAGCAGGACCGCGATAGCCACCGTCGTCCAGGGGAAGCGGAGCACCAGCCTGCATGCCGGCTCGTAGGTCCTGAAGAGGAGCCTGCTGATGGGATGTCTCTCTTCCGGATAGTAGGTCCCCACGACGCCCTGATGGGTAAGCCAGGCGAGCCACCGGGGCCGGAAATCCATCCGGTCCATCCGGGTGAAGAGCATCCTCATAGCCGGGTCCAGCGTGATCGCCAGGACGGCGGCGATGGCCATGGCGAGGTTCTTGGTGTAAGCCAGCGGCTTGAAAAGACGGCCTTCCTGATCCACCAGCGTGAAGATGGGCATGAAGGCTACGGCGATGACCAGAAGGGAGAAGAAGACCGACGGACCCACTTCCTTAAGCGCATTCAGCCGGACGGCGTGGTAGTCTCCCACCCGCCCGCCGGCCTCCCAGAGCTGCAGCTTCTTGTAGGCGTTCTCCACCTCCACGATGGCGCCGTCCACCAGCACCCCGATGGAGATGGCGATTCCAGCCAGCGACATGATGTTGGAGGTGATGCCCATGAAATACATGGGGATGAAAGCCAGGATGACGGAGACGGGAATGGTGACGATGGGGACGATGGCGGAAGGGATGTGCCAAAGGAAGATCAGGATGACCAGGCTGACGATGATCATCTCCAGAAGCAGCTCTTCCCTCAGGTTCGCGATGGCCTTTTCGATCAGGTCCGAACGGTCGTAGGTGAGAACCAGATCCACTCCCTCGGGGAGGGATCCCTTGATGCTCCCGATCCTCTCCTTGACGCGGTTGATGACGTTGAGGGCGTTCTCGCCGTAGCGCATCACCACGATCCCCCCCACCGTGTCCCCCATCCCGTCCAGGTCCACTAAGCCGCGGCGGATGTCGGGGCCCACTTCCACCCGGGCCACGTCGCGCACCAGGATGGGTGTCCCTTTGCCGTCGTCCCCCACCGCGATCTTCTCCAGGTCTTCGATGGAGCGCGCGTAGCCGCGACCTCGCACCATGT